>NZ_CP009245.1:2601277-2926437 GCF_001941445.1 Corynebacterium aquilae DSM 44791
ATAGGACAGGAAGTAATCCACGATCTCATCGGCGACAATCGCCTTGCGGTTGTACATCTTCACCAGGATCTGGTTTTTGACATCCAGGGCAGATTCGACCTTCTGACGCAGAATCGACTCATCAAAGATGTCCTGCACGCGGATACCGACGCGGGAAACCTTATCGGCATAGGTCGGGCCAATGCCGCGACCCGTGGTGCCGATGGCGCGCTTACCGAGGAAACGCTCCTGCACCCGGTCAAGCACCTGGTGGTAGGGGGCGACAACGTGTGCGTTGGCGGAAATACGCAGCCGGGAGGCGTTAGCGCCACGGGCCTCCAGGCCATCGATCTCGTCGAACAGAGCCTCCAAGTTGATCACCACACCGTTGCCCAAAATCGGGGTGGCGTTCTCGCTGAGAACACCCGCCGGCAGGAGCTTCAGCTCGTACTTCTCGCCGCCCACAACCACGGTGTGACCAGCGTTGTTACCGCCGTTGGGTTTGACGACATAGTCGACGACACCGCCGAGGATGTCCGTAGCTTTGCCTTTACCTTCGTCGCCCCACTGGGCGCCGACAATGACGATTGCGGCCATAGTGGCAGTACCGTCCCTTTGCATCTGATCGAGAGTTTTTAAACCGGCTGCCCATTCTACCCCGGCGACCAGGCAACCACATACACTAGGCACATGATTGTTTGTCTGTGCGGCGTCAACGGACCAGAGCTCGAAGGAGCCGAAAACCACCACCTTCCGCCCGTACCCAGCCAACGGGAACTGAAGTTCATCGACGCCGCAGCCAAAGACATCCTGCCGGTCGACCCCACCCCCTCCCTAGAGGAAATCGCCGCCCAACCGGATGTGGCCGAACAAGGCGCCCCCGGCCCCGCCCCACAACAACCCCCGCGCCCACTACGAGTCATCGTCATCGGCAACGACTCCGCACTATCCGCCGTCGCCACCAGACTGATGCGCGCCGACATCATGTGGGTGGAACTCGCCTACGTCCCCACCGACCCCGCCTCACCCGCCGCCCAAGTACTAGGCCTGCCCGACACCCCCAGCCAATGCCTCGTCCAAGCGGTCAAAGGGGACGCCAAACCCATGCCCCTCATCCGCGACGATGCCGGCATCGCCTTGATGGGTGCCGCCACCATCACCCAAGCCGGCGCCGGGCAACTCACCGGAGAAATCGTCATCGACAACGACGTATTGATTTCCCACCACGCACAAACCGGACTATTCGGGCGGGCCAAAAAGACCGGGCCCAAAGGCGCCCGCATCGTCCCCACCACCGACGCGCCCGGGCTCGCAGGGGTCGCACTACACAACGAAGACCTCACCGCCGACGCCTCCAGCGTGCTCACCGGGCGCGCCGCCCAAGCCGGCGGACCCGCACTCACCGTCACCGTCGACGGCATCCAACGGCCCCGCTCAGTAGAAAAAGTCACCTTCTACCGGCACCTAAGGGACGCACAAGTCGTACGCCCCGACTAGGCCTTAGCCTAAAAACACTCCGGGGAGCACCAAACTCTTCTCCCCTCACACAAAATCGCCACAACGTACCCAGAGGAAACCCCCCTCCTCGGCGAGGATTTAACGCCAACCAACTCAGCACAAGGCAGACCCTGCCTGCCAGGCTGGGTGAGATCCACCCCCAAATACACCCACAGCTATTGCGACGGGTGACTTTTCCAATAACCTGCCCCCCAAGTCGGAAGAAATACTTTCGCACCTGCCTTAAGCACCTTCCACAAACGAAAGATCGACCATGTTCATCATTGACATTGTTCTCGCACTACTCGCCGCAATCGCCGCCCCCTTCCACTTCGCCGGCGAGGCGCTGCTCCAGCCGGAATATTCTCACGTTGCCGCATCCGACAACGACAAAGCTTCAGACAAGGATGAATTCTTCGCCAAGGTTCATCAACACGTCTTCAGCAGCGTGCCCAACAAAAACAACTGCACCGCACCCAATGCTGGGACCCCAGCGTTGCAGACCGCCGAAGCTCCGCAGCCTGTGAAGTGCGCACCCACCACCTACCACCCGCTAGGTTCTTCCTAACCCCACATACTTTGGCGGCGTGACCACAATAGCTGATGGTCACGCCGCCAAAATTATTCTTCGACAACCTCCGGCGGAAGCGCCGGATGCTCACTAGTGGGCCTCAACGTGGCCTGCGCACTACGGCGCGACATGCCACAAATCTGCAACAAATCCACAATGATCGAACGGGTCTGCCCCAAAATAACCTGGGCAGACAACACCCGATCCTGGGCGATCTCCAAACCCGACTGGGCCGCCAACTTGCGCAGCACCTTCGTCAACTCCGCGGTCTCCGCCGAAGCATCTTTTGCACCACTGCCCGCATACATATGCGCCAGCCGATCAGTCACGGCCGCCAACTGCTGGATGATGTGGATCTGTTCCTCGCTGACGGTGTCGTGATCCTGGGCCAGCACCACCGAACGGCGCGCCATCACGCGCGTATTACGCATGACATTATCGACCGGGTTAAGCACCCGCACCAAGGAATTCACCTGATGCTTCTGGCGCCACAACAGCGGCGACACCTTCAAAGACTCCTTGCCCTCCTTCGCGGCCGCAATCATGGCGTTGATGTTTGCCTGGGAACCGCGCGCCCGCTGCAATGCAGCCTGAATACTATCCGGATCGCTCTCCCGCACCCCGCTTGCGACCTTCTCCAGCGTCGCCGACGCCAAAAACAGCACCTTGGAAATCTCCTGGCGCCCACCCTTCAACGGACTGGTGGGCAGCAGCGCAATCACCATCACGCCCACCAAACCACCGACGAAGGCGTCCAGCATGCGGCCCGAACCGCCGCTAGTACCCGGCGGCATGATGGTCGCGATCAGCACCGAACCAATCGCCGCCTGGGTCGCCATCAGCGGTCCCTTATCCACAAAAACGGCCAACGCTAGCGACACCATCACCAGCAACGGCATCTGCCACCAGCCGGTGCCGAAATGCCCGACAAACAAATCGCCGATGCCGACGCCGAGGGAGACACCAATATTGAGCTCCACCGCGCGCCGCAAACGGTCACCGCCGGTCAACCCCAGCACAATCACCGCCGCCATCGGCGCAAAAAACGGCTGATGGTGGCTGAAAAGGTGCTGGGCGATCCAGTTCGCTAAACCGGCCGCCACACCCACCTGCAAGATGGGAAACAGCGAGGCGCGCAAACGATGCCAGCGGGTAGTGATCAGCTGGGGCGAATAATGCAGATCCAACATGTGGAAAGTTTTAGCCTTCGTAGGGGGAACAACAACGAACCCCGGGCGCATCCCACCCAAAGGAAAGGGGGATGCGCTCGGGGCTGTGTAACACTTACATGCCGACCACCCTAGTCGGGTGGCAGGCCGTGTCGGCTTACTTGCTCAAAGTGGTGCCAACGGAGTGCAGGTCGGTGCAGGACTCAACGATGCGCTCAGCCATGCCGGCCTCAGCAAGCTTGAGGTAGGAACGCGGGTCGTAAACCTTCTTGTTGCCGACCTCGCCGTCGATCTTCAGCACACCGTCGTAGTTGTTGAACATGTGGCCAACGATCGGGCGGGTGAAAGCGTACTGGGTGTCGGTGTCGACGTTCATCTTCACAACGCCGTAACGCAGAGCCTCTTCGATCTTCTCCTTCTCGGAGCCGGAGCCACCGTGGAAGACGAAGTCGAACGGCATAGCGTTCTCATCCAGGCCCAGCTTCTTGGCAGCAGCCTTCTGGCCCTCGAGCAGCACCTCGGGGCGCAGCTTGACGTTGCCCGGCTTGTACACGCCGTGAACGTTGCCGAAGGTTGCGGCCAGCAGGTAGCGGCCCTTCTCGCCGGTGCCGATAGCATCGACGGTCTTCTCGAAGTCCTCAACGGAGGTGTAGAGCTGAGCGCCGGCCTTAGCCTCAACGCCGTCCTCTTCGCCACCGACGACACCGATCTCCAGCTCCAGGATGATGTTGGCGGCCTTAGCCTTAGCCAGCAGTTCCTGAGCGATCTCGAGGTTCTCGTCGATCGGAATAGCGGAACCATCCCACATGTGGGACTGGAACAGGGGCAGCTCGCCACGGTCGACGCGCTCCTGGGAGATAGCGATCAGCGGACGAACGTAGGTGTCCAGCTTCTCCTTCTGGCAGTGGTCGGTGTGCAGCGCGATGTTGATCGGGTAGTTCTTGGCGGCCTCGTGAGCGAAAGCAGCCAGAGCGGTTGCACCCTTGACCATGTTCTTCACGTTCAGACCAGAGCCGAACTCTGCGCCACCGGTAGAGAACTGGATGATGCCGTCGGACTCGGCATCGGCGAAGCCCTTCAGAGCGGCGTTGATGGTCTCGGAAGATGTGCAGTTGATGGCCGGAAGAGCGTAGCCGTTCTTCTTGGCCTTGGTCAGCATCTCGGCATAGACCTCAGGAGTTGCGATGGGCATAAGGGGGAACCTCCGAAGTGGAAAGGCGGTTGATAAGAATCTGCCCTCAATTATGCCCCGCAAAGTGCCCGCTTGGTTGCCCGATTGCTCCCGATTTTTCTCACATTGGTGCCCATTCGGGAGGATTACCAAAAAGAGAACGCGATGACCTGCACTTTTGAGGCCTAGGCAACGTTGGAAATACAAACGTGAGTTGCGCCACCGTCTGCGAGTTGTTGGCCACCCTCTACCCCCGCACTACGGCTAAGATGGCAAAACTATGAGCTCCGCTTGTTTCACCGACTGCACCACCACGATCACCCAAGTCATGGCCCTCGGCCCCGACTGGATGGATCCGATGTACCTCCTGTCCGGCTCCGGACCTTTCGGAAACTTCATCCTCCCGGCCGTTTTCACCATCGTCTTCATCGAATCTGGTCTTCTCTTCCCGCTGCTGCCTGGTGATTCCTTGCTGTTCACCGCGGGCATGCTCTCCAGCCAACCGGATCCTTTTGCCCCGCTGTGGCAGCTGCTGATCTTCATCCCGCTGGCGAGCTTCCTCGGCGACCAGTCCGGATACTGGATTGGCCGTAAATTTGGCGAGCACCTCCAAAACCGGCCCGACGGCAAAATCTTCAAGAAGGAATACCTCGAAGAATCCCACGCCTTCTTCGAAAAGCACGGCCCCATTACCGTCATCATTTGCCGCTTTGTTCCGATCGTGCGCACCTACGCCCCACTCGTCGCCGGCATGAGCCGCATGGATTACCGGGTGTTTTTCCCCTTCTCCATCGCGGGCGCTCTGATCTGGGGCGCCGGCGTCACCCTGCTGGGCTCCTGGCTGGGCCAGTACCAGTGGGTTGCCGACAACATCGACATCATCTTCATTTCCATCGTGTTGGTGTCCATCATGCCGGGCGTCATCGGCGCCATTAAGGGTCGCAAGGCCTCCAAAAAGGCAAACAGCACCCCGCGCGTGAAGTAACAGCTCACAAGCCCAAAAGGTCCTGACTCCTCGTGTGAGGGTCAGGACCTTTTTTAGTGGCTTTTCATGGGCGCACCCACCCAGCGGGCGGCCGGACCTAGCGCTCGTAGCCAGCGGCCGCGACGCGGGCTGCAGCCTCCAGCAGCATCCAGCCGGACAGCTGTACCGACAGGTCGCGCTCGGGGATGCTGGAACCGCTGACTGCACCACCATGGGAGGAACCGACTGGGCCGGTGTTTTGCGGCAGGCGCGCATCCTCAGTCCAGGAGGCCGCGAAAACGGGCAGGCCATCGACTTCGAGGCGGTGGTTCCACACGCTTTCCGCACTCGACAGCACCAGTCGAGCAGCAATTTTCTTAGTGGCCTTATTCAGCCGGGTGTCATCCGGCAACGAAACGGCCACGTCCGCGAGATAACGCACCAGGATGCCTTTGAATAGGCCTCCGTCACCGCCGCCAGTGTTCCAGTCGATAACACCCTGCGGGGTGGCCATGTCTTTGGCGATGGCGTGGACCAAGTCCCGCAAACGCGTCACATAGCGCAGTACCTCGTCGGCTTTCTCGGCGTCCTCCACGCTGGCCACATCGGTGACACCAGTGTGTTCTCGCAGGCGATTGGAGATCTCCAGGCAAGCACCCAACATCACGCCCTGACAGTAAGGGTGGATGTCTTTAACAACGTCGGGCCCGTGCATGCGCATGCGCACCCCGTCCATGATCAAGCCGCGCTCGTCGACCAGGTTGTCATAAACCCAGTCCGTCAGTGCCATCGCCTGATCCAGTCGACCGGTACGCGCCATCATGATTGCGGCCGGCCCATTGGTGGGCACGTTGTAGAAGGTTTCGTTGGTGCGCCAGGGCAGCACCCCCGTCAGCCCATCCTTGCCGGAGATGATGTCGAGTTCTAGCTCGCGGATGCGGGAAGGCACGCGCAGCTTTTTCACTCCGCCGACGCGCCCGGCCGCCAGCGCCAGCCAGGACTTGTCGTCGTAGTAGCGGTTGGACGCCAGCCCCCGCAGGTTTCGCAGGCGGATGCCACGCATGGTGTTTTTGATGATGCGCACCCGCGGGGCGGTGGTGCGGCGATTTGCCGCGTCGATGAGGCAATCCAGGTAGTGGGCCTGCCACCAGTAGTGCCACCGGAAAAAAGCCTTGTCTTTGGCGGTTGCCGGCCAACTAACCACTGCCAAATTGGTGCGGGGGATGCCCCACACTCGGCTGGAGTGTCGCTCATTGATGGCTGCCTCAGCCAGGTCAGCCCGGTGCGCCCATTTTTCTTGCACGATTATCTCTTCGCGTTGATCGTCTGCATTGTTACACAGTCGTTACACACTTCTACCACGCTCATCCGCGTGGGTTAAATGCCCGCACCCCCGCCAGGGACCTACCACGCGTTGCGCAGGTCAGCATGCTGCCGAATCCATGCATGCATCGCGATACCGCTGGCGACACCGACGTTGATGCTGCGCGTCGACCCAAACTGGGCAATGGAACAGGTCATTGTCGCAGCCTGCTGCGCGTCCTCGCTCACCCCGGGGCCTTCCTGCCCAAACAGCAGCAGGCACCGGCGCGGCAGCTCGGCCGTCTCCAAGGGAACGCAACCGGGGGTGTTGTCGATGGCCACCACGGTCAGGTCTTGCTCCCGCGCCCACGCCATCAGATCAGCAACACTGTCGTGGTGCAGTAGGTGCTGATAACGATCGGTCACCATCGCCCCGCGACGATTCCAGCGTCGCCGGCCCACAATATGCACCGTCGCCACAGCGAAAGCGTTCGCGGTGCGCACCACCGTGCCGATGTTGGCATCGTTTTCGAAATTTTCGATCGCGATGTGCAGCTCATGGCGGCGGGTGTCGATGTCAGCGACGATGGCATCGCGGGTCATGTACCGGTAGGCGTCCACCACGTTGCGGCTATCGCCACCATCGAGCAACTCCGGATCGTAGCGCTCATCGCTCGGGCGTGGCTGCCCGGGGTGTTCTTCCTCCCAGGGGCCTACGCCACGTCGGGCGGGAAACCATTCCGTCGGCCCCCGCTCGATGGGCGGTGTGAAAGGTTGTTCAGCCATGTGTACTTAGGCGAGGTCCAGGTCGTCCAGACCCAGCAGGAAGCGGTATTCCAGCCCCTCGTCCGCAATCACCTTGTCGGCGCCGGTAGCGCGGTCCACGACGGTGGCGACACCCACCACGATGGCACCGGCTTCTTTCAGCGCCGCCACTGCGGTGAGGGGGGAATTGCCGGTAGTGGTGGTGTCTTCGACCACCAACACCCGCTTGCCCACCACGTCTGCGCCCTCAATGCGGCGCTGCATGCCGTGCTTTTTGGCTTCCTTGCGCACCACGAAAGCATCGATGGGGCGACCGGGGGCGAGCATGATGGCGGTGGCCACCGGGTCTGCACCCAGCGTGAGTCCACCCACGGCATCGAAGTCCCAGTCCGCGGTGAGCTCACGCAGGAGCCGACCGATCAGCGGCGAGGATTCGTGCTGCAGGGTCGCGCGCCGCAAATCGACGTAGTAGTCGGCTTCCTTGCCGGAGCTCAAAGTCACCTTGCCGTGCACGACGGCGAGTTGTTTGACGAGCTCCGCCAGGCGGGCACGGTCTTCAGCATTCACGGTGGGCACACTCACGGCGCACTACTCCTCAATCACATGGTTGGCGTGGGAAAGTTTTTCCTCACCGCACGAGTCTAGTCGGATTGTCCATCCTCGCCGTCGCTGGCGTCGTGGAAGATCGACGAATCCAGTGGCTGGTTTCGCACCAGCCGGGAACCATTGAACCCAGCGGAAGCCGGCGGCGTCATCTTGTCCGCGATGGCATCCAACTCGTCAGCGCCGATGTCCGTCAAGGGCACGTGGCCGAGGCTGGTGCCGACCGCGCGGGACGGCAGCTCAGGGGCGACCTCGGGGCGTACCACCTGCGGCCGGGATGGTTCTTCCGGCTCTGGCGATTCGCTGTCTTCTTCCAACATCACCGGCTGCGGTAGAGCGCGCGTCGGGTCGGTGACGATGTCGGTGGGCCAGTGCGCCAGAATTCCACGGGCGGGCAGAGCGTGCATCACGTCAGCCACCATCGCGAGCGGGGCCAGCGCGTCATCCCAGTCTGTGGGGTTGGAGTGCCGGTCCAGGCTGGCGACAACCCAATCGGATTCCGCCCACACCATCTCAACTGCTTCGGGCATGTTGCTAATGGCGGTGCGCAGCCGGGCATCAACCAGGCGGTCAACGGCTACTTCCTCGCTGCAGGACATGGTGAAGTCTCCCAGGCTGGGCCCGGGAATGAGGTCTTCGGATACCGGGGCGGAAGCCCGGGTGAATTCGACCAGCGCGTCACTTGCGGCGGCGCGCCGCAGTGCCAGCAGCGTGGATCCTCCCAGATCGACGACGTGCATGTCGTAGCCGCAGGCCACACCGGAGACGATGTCGTGCGCGGTAGACGGCAAAGTGGCAGGGCCACGGGACCACTCATCAGCGAGGTATTCGTCCTGTTTGTCGTAGACAAAGTCGTTGACTTCCGCCCAGGCTTTGCGTTCCCGGCGCGCCCCTCCGGGCAGCGCCTTGATCAGCGGGTGGAGTTTGCTGTGGGCGGGTTCTTCTTCGGCTGGTGCACTGGTGGCAGTCTCTGTGGAGGTTTCTGCCGTGGGTGCGGGTTCGCCGGCGGTGTCGGCTAGTTCTTCTTCGGTGGCGCCGGCGATAGCGTGGTCCTCGCCGGTGGGGTGGTCCACATCGGGTGTGCCTGGGATGCCTTCGGCGGGGGTTTCGGAGGATGCAGATTGCGCGGTGGTGTCGTTGGCCGCGATGGTGTCGGCAGAGTCGACCGTGCCACTGTCGGCAGTGTCATCCGTGCCGGAGTCAGTAGAGTGTGCAGACTCCGCCGGCGCGGGGGTGTCGTCGTTGTCTGCGGGCTCGGTTGGGTCGACAGTTTCTGTGGTGTCGGCGGGCTCGGTGGGGTGTGCGAGGGTGCGGTAGACGGGCACGTCTCCGAGGGAGGATTCCACGTCGTCGTCGATGTCGACTGCGGTGGGCTCGCTGCTTGGGCCCGCGGTGGGTTCCGGGGCTTGTGTTGGGGTGGGTTCGGTGGCGTGGGTGAGCTCGCCGACGGTGGGAAGTTTGGGTTCGTCTTCGTAGGTGACGGGGGTGGTTTCCGGGGCGTCGTCGGCCAGGGCTTCGAACCAGTCGTCGGTGGGGTCCTCCTGGGCGATGGGGGGCTCAGGGGGTGTGTGTACGGTCTGGTCGGGCCGTGGGGTGTCGGTGGGGGTGGTGTGCTGGTGGTTGTGGCGTTCGAGCCACAGCAGTACGCCGCCGATTGCGGCGACGCCCACGCCGGCGAGTATGGCGATCACTCGGTGCCACGCTCCACGGGGTTTTTGGGGTTGGCGCACCATTGGGACCAGCCGCCGATGTAGACGGCGGCGCCTTCGAGGCCGGCTTGGTGCATGGCTGCGATGGCGACGGCGGAGTGGATGCCGGAGCCGGAGTAGACGATGACCTTGGAGGGGTCGTCGACGCCTGCGTCGCGGAAGATTTTTTTGAGTTCTTCGGGGCTGCGGTAGGTGTTGTCCTCGTTGAACAGTTCGCGGGTGGGGACGTTGACGGCGCCGGGGATGTGGCCGGCTTTGAGGTCGAGGTGTTCTTTTTTGCCGGCGTAGCGGTTGGCTTCGCGGGTGTCGAGGAGGAGGTATTTGCCGGATTTCACGTCGTCGATGTCGGCGACGGGGAGTTGTCCGGGGTTGGGGCGGCGGGTGCAGTGGCCGTGGAGGTTGCCGGGTCCGCCGACGACGTCGTAGCCGGCTGCTTCCCAGGCGGCCATGCCGCCGTCGAGGATGCGCACGTTTTCGATGCCGGCCCAGGTGAGGATCCACCAGGCGCGGGCTGCGAATAGTCCTTTGCCGCCGTCGTAGACGATGACGTTGTGGTTGACGTCGAGTCCCCATTCTTCGAAGGCCCGTTGGAGGGTGTCTGCGTCGGGCAGGGGGTTGCGGCCCTGTCGGGAGGAGGGAACGGAGGACAGGGAGGTGGCGGGGTCGCAGAACAGGCTGGTGGGGATGTGTTCTGAGTTGTATTTGGTGTGTCCGGCTCCTTCGCCGGGGAGCCAGAAGGACGCCAAAATGGTGTTTTTGCCGCCGCGGCGGATCTCTTGTGCGAGCTCGTGTGCGCTAATGGTGATGCCCATGGCCGCAAGTTTAGCGCCGTCGGCCTGTGGATTTGGTGTGTGGGCGGAAAAAAGAAACAGTGCCCCGCCCCTTTGTTGGGAAAGGGGTGGGGCACTGGGGGGTGTTTAGCCGCGGGCTAGCTCGAGGCTTTCGCCGTCTTCGGCGAGGGTGACGCGGACGGTGTCGCCGTCGCGAATGTCGCCTGCCAGCAGTTTCTTGGCGAGGGTGTCGCCGATGGCTTGCTGGATGAGGCGGCGCAGCGGGCGCGCACCGTAGGCCGGGTCGTAGCCGCGTTCGCCGAGCCATTTCTTGGCGTCGGTGTCGACGTCCAGGGTGAGGCGGCGGGCTGCCAGGCGGGCGGCGAGCTGCTCGATTTGGATGTCGACGATGCTGGTGAGCTGGTCGGCGGACAGGGCGTCGAAGATGACGACGTCGTCGAGGCGGTTGACGAATTCCGGTTTGAAGGCTGCTTTGACGGCGTCCATCATCTGCTCCCGGGTTCCTCCTGCTCCGAGGTTGGAGGTGAGGATCAGGATGGTGTTGCGGAAGTCGACGGTGCGGCCTTGGCCGTCGGTGAGGCGGCCTTCGTCGAGGACCTGCAGGAGGATGTCGAAGACGTCCGGGTGGGCCTTTTCCACCTCGTCGAACAGGACGACGGTGTAGGGGCGGCGTCGGACTGCTTCGGTGAGCTGTCCGCCCTGGTCGTAGCCGACGTATCCGGGGGGTGCACCGACGAGGCGGGCGACGGCGTGCTTTTCGCCGTATTCGCTCATGTCGATGCGCACCATGGCGCGTTCGTCGTCGAAGAGGAACTCGGCTAGGGATTTAGCCAGTTCGGTTTTGCCGACGCCGGTGGGGCCGAGGAACAGGAAGGAGCCGGTGGGCCGGTTGGGGTCGGCTACTCCTGCGCGGGCGCGGCGGACGGCGTCGGAGACGGCGGTGACTGCTTCGGCTTGGCCGACGACGCGTTTGGCGAGGTAGGACTCCATTTCGAGGAGTTTTTCGGTTTCGCCTTGCATCATCTTGCCGGCGGGGATGCCGGTCCAGGCGGAGACCACTTCGGCGATGGTGTCGGGGGTGACCTCTTCGCTGAGCATGGATTGTCCGCCGGAGGCTTCGACCTGTGCTTGGGCTTCGGCGACCTCCTTTTCCAGCTCGGGGATTTTGCCGTAGCGCAGTTCTGCGACGAGTCCGTAGTCGCCGTCGCGTTCGGCGATTTCGGATTCTTGGCGCAGCCGTTCGAGTTCTTCCTTGGCGCCGCGAACTTTGTCGATGGCGTTTTTCTCGTTGGACCAGCGGGCGGTGAGCTCGCCGAGTTTTTCACGCTCGTCGGCGAGTTCTTGGCGCAGTTTGGCTAGGCGTTCGACGCTGGCGGCATCGGATTCTTTGGCCAGGGCCATTTCTTCGATCTCGAGGCGGCGTACTACGCGTTCGAGGGCGTCGATTTCCTGTGGGGAGGAGTCGATTTCCATGCGCAGGCGGCTGGCTGCCTCGTCGACCAGGTCGATGGCTTTGTCCGGCAGGAAGCGGGAGGTGATGTAGCGGTCCGATAGGGATGCCGCGGCGACCAGTGCGGAGTCCTGGATGCGGACACCGTGGTGGACTTCGTAGCGTTCTTTGAGTCCGCGCAGGATGCCGATGGCGTCCTCGACGGAGGGTTCACCGACGTAGACCTGCTGGAAGCGGCGTTCCAGGGCGGCGTCTTTTTCGATGTATTTGCGGTATTCCTCCAGGGTGGTGGCACCGACCAGGCGCAGCTCACCGCGGGCGAGCAGCGGCTTGATCATGTTGCCGGCATCCATGGCGGAATCCCCGGTAGCACCGGCGCCGACGATGGTGTGGATCTCATCGATGAAGGTGATGATCTGGCCGTCGGCGTTTTTGATCTCGTCCAGGACTGCCTTGAGGCGCTCCTCGAACTCGCCGCGGTATTTCGCGCCGGCGACCATGGAGCCCAAGTCGAGGGAGATCAACGTTTTGCCCTTGAGGGACTCGGGTACGTCGCCGGCGACGATGCGGCGGGCTAGGCCTTCGACGATGGCGGTTTTACCGACGCCGGGCTCACCGATGAGGACCGGGTTGTTCTTGGTGCGGCGCGAGAGCACCTGTACCACGCGGCGGATTTCCTCGTCACGGCCGATCACTGGGTCGATTTTGCCTTCGCGGGCACGTTTGGTCAGGTCGGTGGAGTATTTCTCCAGGGCCTGGAACTGCCCCTCGGGGTCTTCGGTGGTGACCTTTGCGGATCCGCGCACGGTGGTAAAAGCGCCCTTGATGGCGTCGTAGGTGCCGCCCATTTCGGCGAGCATCTTTGCGGCGTCGGATTCGCCGCGGGCGATGCCGGCCATCAGCACCTCGGTGGAGACGTATTCGTCGCCGAGTTCGCCGGCGAGCTCTTGGGCTGCGGTCAGCGCGTTGAGGGCGTCGCGGTTAAAGTTCGGGTTCGCCATCCCGGAGCCTTGGGCCTTGGGGTAACTGTCGACTAATGCCTGGGCCTTTTTCAAGGCCTCTTGGGGTTCTACGCCTGCGGCTTTAAGGACCGGGGCGGCAATGCCGTCGGTCTGGTCGAGTACGGCCACCAGCAGGTGGGCCGGGCGGATATCGGGGTTTCCGTTGCTGGAGGCCTGCTGCAGGGCTGCCTGCATGGCCTCCGAGGTTTTGGTGGTGGGGTTAAAAGCGTTCATTGTGAAGTGTTTCTCCTTATTTAAATTTTTGTCTCCCCCGGGTGGATTCGCGGGGCGGTGTATCACCGGCCCGTGGCGGGGGCGTCACTAGATGCAACCAACCACAAGTTGAGTCTATTCCACTCAAGTCTAACTTTTTTTAGATTTTTTCCAACCTGTCACAACCGGCTAGTCCCCTTTCTTCCCAGTTCGTCATTGAGTCAACGTCACTCAACCCCGTTGGGTTCCGCAAAGCACCCCAGTTTTTCACGGTGGTGGCACAATAGAGCAATGCCCACCCCCAGCGTCTCCACGGTCGCCACCGCCATCGCAACGCACCCCCGCGTCTTCCACCGCGCGGTGCACACCGATTTCGCCTCCCGCTGCCCACAGGCCCTGACGCTGAACAAGCAACCCGCCGCCCACGAGGAATTGGTGCTCGCGGTGGTTTGGGCGTTGCGCACCACCGTCGCCGACACCGGGGAGGATAACCCCACCACCATCGGCGAATTTACCCAGGCCGTCATCAGCCAGTTGGGCACGGAACATCGCCGCTCGGATACCGACCCGGCACACTATCCCCTGTTTGCCCGCTCTCTAGCGGCCGGGGTGGATGCGGCCTGCAGGGCGGCTTTACTGCCGCCGAATTCGGCAGCCCAACAGGCCGCCACCTCGCTTTTGAACCAGTGCTGCCAGACCATGGCCGCCGCCGCACACCAGGCGGATATGGCCGGCTACCCGGCCTACACCGGCGGCACCGTGGTGGAAGTCGACAAACGCTGCCGGCGTTTCCATGTCATCCGGGTGCAGGCAGACGCCCCCGTCAAGCACCCTGCCGGCGGGGCGCTCGCCGTGTGCGGCGAGCTCGACCCCGGGGTGTGGCGCACCCTCTGCCCCGCTTTTCCCGCCAACGAGTACGGGCAGTTGGAGTTCCACATCCCCATCCCGGATATCCCCGGGGCGGACGCCTTCATCACCACCCCGAAAGTCGGCGACCGCTGGCGAATCGCCGCCCCCTACGAGCCGATCAACGTCACCCTCGACAGCGACCTGCTGCTCATTTCGGCCGGCGCCGGCATCGCTCCCCTGCGCGCCATCACCGCAGACGTGATGATGCAGGCCACCCCGCCACGGATTCATTTCTTCGTCGGCGCCGACTACCCCGGGGAACTGTACGACCTGCTCTCACTGTGGCACACCGCCGCCACCTCCCCTTTGCTTTCAGTAGTGCCGGTCGTCAAGCACGACACCGACACCTGGTGGGTGCGCCCCAGTGAACACAGCCAGCCACCCCGCGGCCTGCACGTCACCCGCGTCGGCGACGTCGGGCAGGTCGCCGCCAGCTTCGGCACCTGGGAAGACCGCAACATCATCGTGGCAGGCGCGCCCGCAGAAGTCGACGCCATCGTTTCCGCCCTAACCGCCGGGGGAACCCCGGTAGACAAGATCCAGCGCCTCGAGCTGGACAACCGGCTGCCCACCGCACGCCCCCTCTAACCCCACAACGCCTCCCCCCAGGGGCTGCTACTGCTGGTCAGACACCGGGTGCAGCCCCACCACCGGCATGTCTTCCCGCATCGCCACCACCGGCACCTGGGCGCGCATCGCACCGACCTTGTCCAGGTCAATGTCGACGTGAACCACCTCCTCATAACTGCCGGCACGGTGCTCGACCTGCCCGTTGGGGGCCACCACCACCGAACGGCCCACCCCCAAAGGCACCTTGGTGGGGCTTTCCGGATCCTCATCCGCAGGACACCCCTGATCGCAGGCCAACACAAAACTGGTCGAATCCAACGCGCGGGCACGCGCCAATAGCTCCCACTGCTCAGCCTTGCCCGGCCCCTGCGCCCAGGAGGCGGGAACCACAATGACTTCCGCACCCAACTGCGCCAAACGCACAAACTGCTCGGGGAAACGGATATCGAAACAGATCGCCACCCCCACCTTCACACCATCGACCTCGAAGACAACGAGGTCCTCGCCGGCGCGCACAGTATCGGACTCGCGGAAACCGAAAGCGTCATAGCAGTGGAATTTGGCGTAAAACTGTTGGGCATCAAGGCCGAAAATGCCGGCCAGATTTTCCACCCGGTGAATCGTTTTCCCGTTGCGCTGCACCGTATCGGCGGGGCTAAACATGCCGGCAACCGCCACCACGCCACACTCCCGGGCGGTTGCCTGCAGGCGGGCAGCAAAAGTATCGCCGTATTCGGCGGCCACACCATCAAGCTTTCCAACCGCAAAAGACGCCATGGTCGCTTCGGGAAACACCACCAGCGAGGAACCCTTTTCAGCTGCCTCACGAATGAAATCGCAGGCGCGTTCAATATTGGTGGGCACATCCTTGCCGGAGGTCATCTGCACGAGGGAAATACGCATGCGTCCACCCTAACCGCAACCCCACCCCCAGGACTGTGGACAAGAGGAAAAAAGATGCCCCCCACCCACTTTTTTCACACAACCAAGGCTCTTAGCCACCGCCGCACACCCTGCCCATGCGCCAGGCTAACTAGCCATGCTGACGTATCACCCAGACCTTGACCGTGCCCGCGACACCATCGCCAGCGCCCCAGCATTTTCCAGCCACCGCTTTCACCCCACAGTGCATTCAGGTCGCACCGCAACGGCCCTAAGCCGCTTTGCTACTGCACTGGCAGATGCCGACACCCGCAGTTATGACGGCTCCGAGGATCTCCGCGCGGACATGCTGGCGGGCTGCGACGCGGTGCGCGCCGTGGAGGAACGCAACGCCGCCGAAATTGCCGGGCGGTACCCATGCTGACCCAATGGGCCGGACAGGCCGCCGATCTGGAACACACTGCCACCCAGCTGCGTCAACTTGCCCGTAGCCGAAGCCCGATTCCCGCCTTGGCGGATGCGGTAACACACCACGTCGCCGGCTGGGTGGATCAGGCGCGCCGGCGCCAAGAACACCTCGAGGCCGAGGCGCTGAAGTCTTTTGAGGCGATCGCCGCCGTGGAAGACACCCTAGTTTCCGCCGCTGCCGCATTAACCCAACTGACCGGGTGGGCCGAATTAGTGCGCCGCACCCTACCGGCTGACTCGCCACTGATCGCACAACTGCACCAACTGGTCGCAGAGCTCGGCCACGAACTGGATGAGGCGTGCGCCCACCACATCGACATCGCCACAGACTTGCTGTGCCCCAATCCGGATCCGACCACGCGGGTGGGGCTGGCTGACTTCGGCACCGTCTCCGCCGCCCACATCGATGCCATCAACCGTCAAACCCTGCAACACAGCGCACTGCCCGAAGCTATGCGGGAAGTGGTGGCGGCGCAGGATGTGCAGGTGCTGGAGGCCGGGGCCACGACAGCGGTGATGGCCATCGGCGATATCGATACCGCCCCAGCGGTCATCACTATCGTCCACGGGGTGGGTTCTGCCGACCCGGCCCGCTGGGCTGGCAACCTCGATCGGGCCCGGCACCTGGCCACGTTGTCGGGAGCGGCGGTGGTGTCATGGTTCGGCTACCACGCGCCCCCAACTGTCCTAGCGGGGATAGCACACGATCCGGCGGACACCGCCGGTCGCGCCATAAATGACTTCCAGCAGGCCTTGCGCGCCCGGCGCCCCGACGCACGTCTGGTGCTGGTGGGGCATTCCTATGGCAGCGTGGTGGCGGGGCAGGCGGCCTCCCGGGCTGCGGATCCACTCGCAGCGGACGCGATCATTTTTGCCGGCTCTCCAGGAGTGGGGGTGCCCAACGCCGCCGAGCTACATGCCACGCCCGGCGGCAGTGTGATTGCTTCCTTAGGCACCCGCGATGCCATTGGGGTGGTCTCTGGGATCCATGGCCCCGACCCCACAAGTGCCGCCTTTGCCGCCGATACCGTGCCCATTGCCGGTGGCCACAGTGACTACTTTGAGGACCCGGATTTCGTGCAGGCGGTGGTAGACAGCACAAAGCGGCCCCCGCACTAGCAGTGCAGGGGCCGCAGCATCTGGTGAGACGTGGGCGCTTGGGGGCCGCATCCCTCTCGTTCCCCTAGAAGCGCCACACGCTTCTAGCCAGATGGTCTTGGGCGCCGGGGTCTAAAAGTCCCCGGCAAGTCTGATTAGAACAGGCCGGTGGGGCGCTCGCTGTAGGAGACGAGCATGCACTTGGTCTGGGTGTAGTGACTCATCATCATCTTGTGGGTCTCGCGTCCCAGGCCGGACTCCTTGTAGCCACCGAAGGCGGCGTGTGCCGGGTAGGAGTGGTAGTTGTTCACCCACACGCGACCGGCCTGGATGGCGCGACCTGCCCGGTAGGCGGTGTTCTGGTCGCGGGTCCACACGCCGGCACCCAGGCCGTATTCGGTGTCGTTGGCGATCTCCATGGCCTCGTCGAAGTCCTTGAAGGTGGTCACCGCCAAGACGGGGCCGAAGATTTCCTCCCGGAAGCACTGCATGGAGTTGTCACCCTTGAGGATGGTCGGCTGGATGTAGTAGCCGCCCTCGAAGCCGTCGATCTTGGCCACGGCACCACCGGTGAGGACCTCTGCACCTTCGGCCGGTCCGGAGGTGAGGTAGCCGGAGATTTTCTCCATCTGCTCCTCGGAGGCCTGCGCACCCATCATCGTGTCGGTGTCCAGCGGGTCGCCGGTGCGGATGGATTCGACCTTTTCGACGACCTTCGCGATGAACTCGTCGGCGATGTCTTCGTGGATCAGGGCGCGGGACGGGCAGGTGCACACCTCGCCCTGGTTCAGGGCGAACATGGCCACACCTTCGACGGCCTTGGCGAGGAATTCGTCATCCTTGTCCATCACGTCCGGGAAGAACACGTTCGGGGACTTGCCGCCGAGCTCCAGGGTGACGGGGATGATGCGGTCGGCGACGGCCTGGTGGATGAGCTTGCCGACGGCGGTGGAGCCGGTGAAGGCGACCTTCATGATGCGCTTATTGGCGGTGATCGCCGCACCGGCTTCGGTGCCGATGCCGTTGACCACGTTGAGCACACCCGCGGGGAGCAGGTCGCCGATCAGGTCGAGCAGGTACAGCACGGAGGCCGGGGTTTGCTCGGCCGGCTTGAGGATCATGCAGTTACCGGCGGCCAGGGCGGGCGCAATCTTCCACGCCGCCATGAGCAGCGGGAAGTTCCAGGGAATGATGGCTCCGACAACGCCAATGGGCTCCTGGAAGTGGTAGGCGACGGTGTACTCGTCGATCTCGGAAATGCCACCTTCCTGGGTGCGGACCACACCGGCAAAGTAGCGGAACTGGTCGATGGCCAGCGGGATGTCGGCGGCGAGGGTCTCGCGGACGGCTTTGCCGTTTTCCCAGGTTTCCGCGACGGCCAGCTCTTCGAGGTGCTGTTCCATGCGGTCGGCGATCTGCAGCAGGATATTGCCGCGCTTCTGGGCGCTCATCGCACCCCAGGAGGCCTTGGCCTTCTCGGCGGCCTCGACTGCCAGTTCGACGTCCGCGGCCTTACCGCGGGCAACCTGGCAGAACACTTCACCGGTAATGGGGGTGATGTTGTCCATGTACTCGCCATCGACGGGGGCGACCCATTGTCCGCCGATGTAGTTGTCGTAGCGCTCGCGGTAGTTGGCGATTGCGCCTTCGGTGCCGGGACGTGCGTAAACGGTCATGACGCTCCTTGATAAGAAGAGATGTGGTTCGCGCGGTCTCGTCTTTTCCTTGTGGGACAGATGCGGGAACCTGGGATGTGTCACACCAAAGTAGCCACGTATGGCTGTGACCGCAATCATATTTTTTGCAGCCCCTTAAACCTTGGTTTGCAAACTTCACAAACTTGCAGATGTGCGCTGCACCACACATGCATGTGGAGATATGTGAGGCTTCGCGAACTCCACACAACCCACCCCCGAGAACTACCCCCACCGCCGCGCTATGGCTGAGGCTTCGTTGTACTGCTACCGTTAATACAACAAGCCGTTTTTAGGGAGACACCATGCCGATCATCGTTGACCCATTCAGCACCACCCCCATCTTCACCCAACTGCACGACAGCATCGTCAAGGCAATCGCCTCCGGCGAGCTCGCCCCGGGCACCAAACTGAACTCAGTGCGCATGGTCGCCGCGGAATTCGGCATCAACCCGGCCACCGTAAAAAAGGCCTACGACCTACTCCAGGAGGAAGGCGTGGTGGTCACCCACCCCCGCGAAGGCACCGTGGTTGCCCGCCCGACCCGCGCCACCGCCGTACAGCGCAAGGCCATTGCCGCCCAGGTAGAGACCGCGCTTGCACTCGGCAAAGCCCAAGGCATGACCCCCGCCCAGTTGGCCAGCGCCTGCAGCAGCGTGCTGGCATCCTTTAGCGCATCATAGGCAGACACCCATCATGCTCAGTTTCGTCCTCATTGCCGAACTATCCCTGCTGACAAGCACCCTCATCCTGCTGATGCTGGGACGCTTTCGACAGCAGCGCACCCCCTACGGGGTCCCCATCCCAAAATCCAAGGTTGATGATCCCGCTATCGCTGCGGCGGCTCGCCGCTACCGGCTCATCGTCGGCGGCGCCGGGCTGGTGACGTGCGTGGTGGCCGCCATCCCGCCGGCATCCCACACGGTGTGGCCGTTGCTGCTGGGAAGCTTCGCGCTGTCCATCGCTAGCATCATCGGCTGGAAGCAGGCCGCCAGCCACATCCGCCGGCAGGGCTGGACCGTGCCTAAACAGGGCATGGTCGGCAACGTCGCCGGCACGAGCCTCAATCAGATCACGCCTGGCACCATTTCCTGGGCGCCTCACATCATGGCGCTCGTGGTCATTGTGGCGACCACCTTGATGTTGATTGCCCAGTGGTCACAGATCCCCGACACCTTCGCCACCCACTTTTCCACCTCCGGGGAGCCTAACGGTTTCACCGATAAGGGCCCTGGGGTGTTTTTCGCCCAGTTTATGGGTTTTGGGGTGACTGCCCTGTCGCTGGGGATGTCGTGGATGCAGACTGCGGGGCTGGCGTACACGCGCAGCACCAAAGGCGCTAAGGACAGGGCCCGCCTGCAGGCCATGATGCAAGCCAGCGAAAAGGGGTCTGCCTGGTTGATGTGTTCCTTGTCGGCGCTGGTCGCGGTGTTGGGTTTGGCGCTTGCGCTGCCGGATACCACTCCGCTGCCGCCGGGAAATTCCAACGTGTGGGTTGCCCTGTTCGTCATTGTTGGCATCATCGGATCCTTGGCCATGGTGGCCTGGATCATGATCTCCGGGGAGCGCTCCGCGGGGTTGGCGGAGCCGGATCTGGATGAGCCGGATGAGCAGGTGACTTTTGACCGCACCCCGTATCTGAAGTGGGGATTGTTTTATTACAACCCCGATGATCCGGCCCTGTTTGTGGAAAAGACTATTGGTATGGGCATTGACTTCAATTACGCCCATTGGCCGGCGAAGGTTTTTGGAGTGGTGATCGTGTGCCTGCTGCTGGCGCCACTGAGCTTGGCGCTGCTGTAGACGAATGCAGTGCGTGCCCGCTGGGTGCGAAAGACAGCTGATATGCAAAACAAGTGGGGTGTGCTCGTGGTGTTCGAGCACACCCCACTTGTGCGTGTTGGGGCCGTGTTAGCTGCGTTTGGTTAGTTGCTGCCTCGTTTGCGGGCGGGGCGTTTTTCCCACATCACCACGGCGGTGGAGCGGGGCACGTGGACGAGCTCGCCGCGGGGCCTTGTGGAGGTGGCGCGCAGGTGCTCGTTTTCTTCCCGCAGTTGCTGGTTGGCGCGGCGCAGCCGTTCGTTTTCGGCTTTGAGGTGCAAGATCTCTTTGATGCCTGCGAGGTTGACGCCTTCGTCTTGGCTGAGCCGCTGGATGGTGCGTAGCGTTTCGACGTCGCTGCGGGAGTATCGGCGGCCACCGCCGCGGGTGCGTTGCGGGGTGACCAAGCCGATGCGGTCGTAGGTGCGCAGGGTTTGCGCGTGCATGCCGGATAGCTCAGCCGCCACGGAGATGACGTACACCTCGGTGTTGTCCGTGTTGTCGGTGTTTTCAGCCATGGTTTTTCTTCATCTCCTTTCACGCGCTGGGTTAGTCGTTGCCGGCCCAGTCGGCGCGGGGGTCGAAACCGGAGTCTTTTTCCGCCTGCGCATAAGTGCGCAGTGCGCTGGTGGCTGCGGCGTCGAGGTTGGTGGGCACTTTGACTTCCACGGTGACTAGCAGGTCGCCTTT
Source organism: Corynebacterium aquilae DSM 44791 (assembly GCF_001941445.1). Classification (NCBI taxonomy): domain Bacteria; kingdom Bacillati; phylum Actinomycetota; class Actinomycetes; order Mycobacteriales; family Corynebacteriaceae; genus Corynebacterium; species Corynebacterium aquilae. The sequence continues at coordinate 2,622,595 of NZ_CP009245.1, forward strand.
GGATCCGTCGCGCTTTTCCACGCCCCGGCCGCGGACCCGCAGGGTGCGACCGTTGGGGGTGCCGGCGGGCACCTTGACGCGCACTGGGGTTCCCAGGGTCGGCACGGTGATGGTGCCGCCCAGGGATAGTTCGCCGAAGGACACCGGGACGGTGACTGCGAGGTCGTTGCCGTCGCGGGTGAAGATCTTGTCCGGGGTGACGTGCACGGTGACGAACAGGTCGCCGGATGGTTTGCCGTTGGGGCCTGCCTCACCTTGGCCGGCAAGCCGGACTTTTTGGCCGTCGATGACTCCGGCGGGGATTTTCACGCGAATGCTGCGGGTTTTGTGGATGGTGCCGCGCCCGGCGCAGTCGCCACAGGGGTCGGTGATGATGGACCCGGAGCCGTGGCATTTGTCGCAGGGGGCGCTGAATCCGAAGGCACCTTTGTTTTCACTGGTAAACCCGGAGCCGTTGCATTTGTCGCAGCGGGTGGGCTGCCCGGAGGCGCTGCCAGATCCGTGGCAGGTTGCGCACGGTGCGTCGCCGGTTAGTTGAATCGGGATCGTCGTCCCTTTGGTGGCTTCCCGAAAGTCGAGCGTGATGTCGGCTTCCACGTCCGCGCCCCGCGAGGGTTGTGCTTGGCGGCCAGTAGTGCCGCCGCGGTTGAAAAGACCACCGAAGATGTCACCAAGAGAGCCGTCCGCGCTAAATCCTCCGCTTTGCCCGAAGATGTCCGAGATGTCGAAGTCTTGCGTGCTCGTCCGAAACCCGCCGGGAAAGCCGGCGCCTCCTGCCTGACCGAATCCGCCCATGCGCCCGGAGGCGAGCATGGCTTTGAGTTGGTCGTATTCTTTGCGCTTGGCTTCGTCGCCGATGACGTCGTAGGCTTCGGCGGCGCGTTTGAAGCGGTCCTCGGCTTTTTTATCCCCGGGGTTTTTATCGGGGTGATTGTCGCGGGCTAATTTGCGGTAGGCGCGTTTAATGTCGTCGTGGCTGGCGGACTTAGAGACACCCAGGTCCGCGTAATAGTCTTTGTCTGCCCATTCGCTTTTGTTCACTGGGCGTCCTCCTTCCGGCGTATGACCGGTTGTTTGTTGCTAAATATTTTGTCTTGTTAGTGGTTTTTAGTGGTTGTTAATAACTAAAGCTAAGGGGAGCAAACGGGCCGGCGGGGCAGCGGGTGCCTCGCCGGCCCGTTTGTTCTTCGGTGATGGTTTATTCTGCCGGGTCGGAGATCATCACCATGGCGGTGCGCAGGATGCGCTCGCCGTGGGCGTAGCCCTGGCGCATGACGAGGCCGAGGACCTTGTCATCGCCGGTGGAGGTGTCCTGGACGGCTTCGTGCCGTTCGGGGTCGAATGCTTCTCCGGCTTCGCCGAAGGGTTGCACCCCGAACTTGGTCAACACTGCGTGCAGTTTGTCGTTGACGCTTTTCAGTGGGCCTTCCAGGTCGCCGTGCTGGGCGGCCAACCCCAGATCGTCGAGGATGGGGAGCAGTTCGGTGAGCACGGAGCCTTTGGCGGTGTCGATGACTGCTGCGCGGTCGCGCTCGGTGCGCCGGCGGAAGTTGGCGTACTCGGCGGTTACTCGCTGCAGGTCTTCGGTGCGCTCTGCCAGTTGGGCTTCGATGTCATCGTTTGCTGCTGGCTCGGCGGACTGTGCTGCTTCTGCTTCGGCTGCGTCGGTGGTGGTTTCGGCGTCAGCGTCGGCGGGAGTAGCTTCCTGCTGCTGGCTGTCCTCGAAGACCTCGGCTGCCTCGTCGGGGGTTGGTGCCTGTTCCTCGGGGTTGGTCGTCATGGTTTACTTCTTTTCTTCGTCTTCGTCGACGACCTCGGCGTCGACGACGTTGTCGTCGGCGGGGGCGTCGGCCTGGGTGGCGCCTTCGTCGGCCTGTGCGGCGTAGATTTCGCTACCCATTTCCTGGGATTCCTTGGACAGGGTCTCGACGGCGGTCTTGATGGCCTCGATGTCGTCGCCCTTGAGGGCTTCGTCGACGGCCTTGGCTGCCTCTTCGACCTTGTTCTTGCGGTCCTCGGAGAGCTTGTCGGAGTTGTCTTCGACGAACTTGCGGGTCTGGTATGCCATGGACTCGGCAGAGTTGCGGATTTCCTGCTCCTCGCGGCGCTTCTTGTCCTCTTCTGCGTGGGCCTCAGCATCCTTGACCATGCGGTCGATTTCTTCCTGGGACAGGCCGGAGCCGTCCTGGATCTTGATGGTGTTTTCCTTGCCGGTGCCCTTGTCCTTGGCGGTGACGTGGACGATGCCGTTGGCGTCGATGTCGAAGGTCACCTCGATCTGGGGCACACCGCGCGGTGCCGGTGCGATGCCGCCGAGCTCGAAGGAGCCGAGCAGCTTGTTGGCGGAGGCGATTTCGCGCTCGCCCTGGAAGACCTGGATCTGGACGCTGGGCTGGTTGTCCTCAGCGGTGGTGAAGGTCTCGGAACGCTTGGTCGGGATGGTGGTGTTGCGCTCGATGAGCTTGGTCATCACGCCACCCTTGGTTTCGATACCGAGGGACAGCGGGGTGACGTCGAGCAGCAGCACGTCCTTGACTTCGCCGCGCAGCACGCCGGCCTGCAGGGCAGCACCAACGGCGACGACCTCGTCCGGGTTCACGCCCTTGTTGGGCTCCTTGCCGCCGGTGAGCTCCTTGACGAGCTCGCTCACGGCCGGCATACGGGTGGAGCCACCGACGAGCACGACGTGGTCGATGTCGCCGACGGAGATGCCGGCATCCTTGACGACCTGGTTGAAGGGAGCCTTGCAGCGATCCAGCAGGTCCTGGGTGATGCGCTGGAATTCTGCGCGGGACAGGGTCTCGTCGAGGAACAGCGGGTTCTTGTCGGCGTCGACGGTGATGTAGGGCAGGTTGATGGTGGCGGACTGGCTGGAGGACAGCTCAATCTTTGCCTTCTCGGCAGCCTCACGCAGACGCTGCAGGGCCATCTTGTCCTTGGTCAGGTCGATGCCGTTGGCGGACTTGAACTTCTCGACGAGCCAGTCAACGATGCGCTGGTCCCAGTCGTCGCCACCGAGGGCGTTGTCACCGGAGGTGGCGCGCACCTCGACGACACCGTCGCCGATTTCGAGCAGGGAGACGTCGAAGGTACCGCCACCGAGGTCGAAGACCAGGATGGTCTGTTCCTTATCGCCCTTTTCCAGGCCGTAAGCCAGGGCGGCTGCGGTCGGCTCGTTGACGATACGCAGCACGTTCATGCCTGCGATCTGGCCGGCCTCCTTGGTGGCCTGACGCTGAGCGTCGGAGAAGTATGCGGGAACGGTGATCACCGCGTCGGTGACGTCCTCACCCAGGTAAGCCTCGGCGTCGCGCTTGAGCTTCATCAGGGTGCGGGCGGAAATTTCCTGCGGGGTGTACTTCTTGTCGTCGATGGCGACGGTCCAGTCTTCGCCGATGTGGCGCTTGACGGAGCGAATGGTGCGGTCGACGTTGGTGACGGCCTGGTTCTTGGCGGACTGGCCGACCAGAACCTCACCGTTCTTGGCGAAAGCGACGACAGACGGGGTGGTCCGGGCGCCTTCAGCGTTAGCGATGACGACGGGCTCGCCGCCTTCGAGAACAGATACGACAGAGTTGGTGGTACCGAGGTCGATGCCTACTGCACGTCCCATGATGTGGTCTCCTTAAAAGTTGATTTTTATTGTTGTTGAGATGAAGTTGCGTGAACCCCACTCAACACTGGCGACCACTCTAGCAGTCGCCTTGAGTGTGGGCCACTCAAGCTTTCTACTTGACTTAACTACAGCCCACCCAAAGTTGTTCCCACCCGACTCAACTTTTTTAATATGAGCTACATCACATAGCCTTGACCTGCAAAAACACGCCACCCCACGCAAAAAACATCGCATCCGCCCCCACGCCCCCACACCACTGACCTACAACACTGACCCCCAACACGCCCCACAAAACACCACCCGACAGCCGACACAGCTCCCCCAAAAAGATAAGGACTAGTGGCCAACAAGGAATCAACGAGGAATCAACGAGGAATACCTAGCCGCGAGGAATGACCGCCCACAGCACCGCATACAACAACACCTGCGCCCCGGGAAGAACCAAGGAGGCCACAAAAAGCACCCGCAGCAAGGTGACATTGATGTTGTAGGTGCGCCCCAGCCCGGCGCACACCCCAGCGATCATCTTGTTTTTCGTATCGCGCGTCAGCCGCGCCGCATGCGGGTGCGAGATGCTGACATATCCGTTATCTGCGGGGTACCCATGAGACTTCATAGCTTCACTGTAAAAGAGCCACACCCTCCCCCACAGCAAAACCCGGCCCCGGCATCACCACAAGGGCGACACCGGGGCCTGGAAATCTTTTCGGGGAACCTTAATCGGCCGGCATGATCATCCACAAAATGAGGTACAGCAAGATCTGAGGGCCCGGCAGGAGACAGGAAGCGACAAAAGCAAGCCGCACCAAGTGCACATTGAGACCATAAGTGCGGGCAATACCGGCACAGACACCGAAGAACCAGCCATTGGCGACATCGCGGCGCAGGCGGGGCCGAAGTTGGAGGGATTGAAATCATTGTTGTTGCTCATGGTGTCCACCGTATTCCCCCGAGCGGGTGTCGCGCATCAGGGATTGCCCTGAAAAACTCCACTTTTACCCTCATCTCCCCTACTTCCCTGCGCCGACGGCGGGTTGGAAGACTTGTGAAACGCAGTGGCACACATTGTTAAAAAGGCGCGCACTTGGGTAGTGTTGTCGCGAACCTTGTCGGCGCCACCAGGAGTTTTCCTGAGAATTCGCCGAGTTTAGCGGTCTTTGCTCAGCAAAGCCCGCTGGAGGTTTCGCATTACATCCCTTTTAAGCAAGAGGACTTCACTGAACACTATGACGTCTCAATCACCGTCCGACGGGACCGTTGAGAAGCTCGATCGCGCCAGCATTATTGGTCGCGATGGTCGCTGGCTCGCGTCCTGGGCGCTGCGCTTCATCATCCTTGCCATCGCTGGCTACATCGCGTTTTTGGGGCTCGGCAAAGTGTGGAGCGGCCTGCTTCCCATCCTGTTGGCCATCTTGTTCTGCACCGTCCTGTGGCCGCCAGTGCGCTGGCTGCGGGAGCACAAGTTCCCCCCAGCCTTGGCTGTACTGACCACCATCCTGGGTGTCTTCGCAGCCTTCGGCGGAATTTTCTCCGCCATGGCCCCGTCGGTTGCTGACCAGTCAAAGGAGCTGTACGAAAAGGCTTTCGTCGGCGTCGATCAGCTGCAGTCCTGGATCCAGGGCCCGCCGCTAAACATCCGCACCGAGCAGGTCAACAACGCTCTCGACCAGCTCATCGTGCGACTCAAGAGCTCCTCTTCCGACCTGGCATCCGGAGTTGTCGCCGGCGTGTCCACCGCCTCCGAGGTTGTCGTCACCGGTGTTATCGCACTGGTGCTGTCCTTCTTCTTCCTCAAAGACGGCCCGAAGTTCCTGCCGTGGGTGCGCCGCGTCAGCGGCCCGACCTGGGGCTGGCACCTCACCGAGGTCCTCACCCGCACCTGGAACACCCTCGCCGGATTCATCCGCGCCCAGGCCGCCGTGTCGCTGGTGGATGCCATCTTCATCGGCATCGGCCTGGTGCTGATGAAGGTGCCGCTCGCACTGGTGCTGACCGTGCTGACCTTCTTCGCCGGATTCATCCCGATCATCGGCGCAATCTCCGCGGGCGCAATCAGTGTGCTCATCGCACTGGTATCCAACGGCCCCACCACCGCCATCGGCGTGCTGATCCTGATCATCGCCGTGCAGCAGCTGGAAAGCCACATCCTGTCCCCCATCCTGCAGTCCAAGGCCATGGATCTGCACCCGGTGATCGTGCTGCTATCCGTCACCGTTGGTGGCACCTTGTTCGGCATCATCGGCGCCTTCCTGGCGGTGCCCGTCGCCGCCACCCTGGCCGTATGGCTGCGCTACCACGGCGACCTGGTCTCCCTGCGCGCAGGAGAAAAAACCCTCGAGGACATCGAGGTGGCCACCAAAAATGGTTCCCACAAGCACGGCGACAGCGCCGAAGGTTTGGAAGCGGTGAAATCCAAGCTGCGCTCCATTAGCCGGATGGAAAAGAAGTCTTAAAAACACTTCCGCTCTGCCCGCTTAGGCAATCCCGTCGCACCCCGGTGCGGCGGGATTTTTTTAGGGCTGGCTTCATTGAGGGGTTTATGCACTCTAGCCATATGATTGGGAACATGCTCGACAGCCTTATCGCCTCCTGCCCCACGATCACCGCCCAGACGATGACGCTGGGGCTTTTAGGTGTCTTGCTGTCGCTACCCGCATGGGGCTACTTCCTGACGGGCGCGGTGAAACTATTCCGCTTCGTCAAGGCGGGAAGACCCGATAGTTTTACCCGCACCGACCAGCTCCCCACCCGCCTAGCAACCCTGCTCAAAGAGGTGGTCTTCCACACCGAACTCGCCCGCAAACCGTTTGTGGCGGCCGCCCACTGGCTGGTGATGGTGGGCTTCCTGCTGGGCAGCATCGTGTGGTTCGAGGCCTACATTCAAACCTTCAACCCCCAGGGGTCTTGGCCAATCATCGGCGACACCCACGCCTACCACCTCGTCGACGAACTGCTGGGGCTGGGAACCGTCATCGGGGTGCTGTTCCTCATCGGGGTGCGCCTTTCCACCCGCGGCAGCGAGCGCAACCGCTTCTACGGCTCCAATGCCACCGCCGCCCACTTCGTCGAAGCCGTCGTCCTGCTGGAGGGCCTGGGCATGCTGATGGTCAAAGCTGGCCGAATCGCCACCTGGCCGCTACTCTTCGGCAACCCCCACACCGACTTTTTCACCATCCAGCTAGCCAAACTCCTGCCCGCCAACGCCACCATGGTCAGTGTTTTCGCCCTGATCAAACTGCTCACCGGCATGATCTGGCTGTTCATCGTCGGCCAACAGCTGCGCTGGGGCGTGGCCTGGCACCGCTTCTTGGCGTTTTTCAACATCTTCTTGCAGCGCAACCCCGACGGCGCACCCGCCCTCGGGAAACTAGCCACCCCCGACCTTGAGGCCGACGGCCCGGTCGGGGTGGGGCGCGTCGGTGATGCCTCCTGGAAAATGCTTTTGGATTCAGCCACCTGCACCGAGTGCGGCCGCTGCCAGGATGTGTGCCCGGCATGGAACACCAACAAACCCTTGAGCCCCAAAAAACTCATCATGGCCGAACGCGACGCCGCCCTTTCCGGCGAATCAGCATTCACCTTGGTCGGCAATTCCATTCACCCCGATGAGCTATGGAGCTGCACCAACTGTGGCGCGTGCGTCGAGCAATGCCCCGTCGATATCGAACACATCGACCACGTGGCCGCATTGCGCCGCTACCAGGTGCTGGAGGAAGCAGACTTCCCCCAAGAACTCACCGGGCTGTTCAAAAACCTCGAAAACAAAGGCAACCCCTGGGGCCGCAACGCCTCCGAGCGGCGCACCTGGATCGACAAAGCCCGCGACCGCGGATTGCAGGTGCCAGTCATCGGCGACGACGCCACCATGGACAACATCGAGTACCTGTACTGGGTGGGCTGCGCCGGCGTCTACGACGATGCGGCCCAACAAACCACCATCGCAGTGGTCGAATTGCTCAACACCGCCGGGGTGCCCTTCGCCGTCCTCGGCGACGGGGAAACCTGCACAGGTGACCCGGCGCGCCGCGCCGGCAACGAGTTCTTGTTCCAGATGCTCGCGGAGCAAAACGTCGAAACCCTCAACGAGGCCTTCGACGGCGTGCCGCGAGGGCAGCGCAAAATCATCACGACCTGTGCGCACTGTTTCAACACTATCCGCAACGAATACCCAGATTTCGACGGCCACTTCGAGGTGTTCCACCACACCCAGCTGTTGAACCGTCTGGTGCGGGAGGGACGTCTAACCCCGGTTCCGCGCACCGATGCCAACCGCCGCCCGATCACCTACCACGATCCGTGCTTCCTGGGCCGCCACAATAAGGTTTTCGATCCTCCACGCGAGCTGCTCGGCGAAGTCGGGCCGCTCAATGAGGCGCCCCGCAATAAAGACAATGCGATGTGTTGCGGTGCCGGTGGCGCCCGCATGTTTATGGAAGAAAAACTGGGCACCCGCATTGCCGATGCGCGCGCCGCGGAACTGCGGGATACGGGCGCTGGCACGGTAGCCGTAGGTTGCCCCTTCTGCCACACCATGCTCACTGGCGGCATGAAAGCGACCGGATCCACAAACGATGCCGTCGACATCAAAGACGTCGCCGTATTGATGCGCGACGCAGTAACGGTCGATGGGAAATTGCCGAAGCCGTTGCCGCTCAAGCCCTTGCAGCCGCTTAAGCGGGAACCGAAGAAGGCCGACACTAAGACAGCTCAAGCGTCTGAACCCACGCAGACTCCGGCGGTGACCTCCACCCAGGTTTCCGCCCCAGCTGCCCCAGCAACAGCAACCACGCCGACACCGCCGGCTGCTGCTACTCCCCCGGCGCCCGGCATGAAAGCACCCGGTGTGAGCACCCCCGCTGCGAGCGCACCCGCACCTGGCGCGTCTGCGCCGGTGGCACCTCAAGCACCTGGTGCTGCCGCACCTCAAGCACCTGCCGCTCCGGTTGCTTCTGCACCGGCAGCACCGCAAGCACCGGGTGCGGTACCTCCCGCACCAGCAGCCCCCAGCGCTCCTCAAGCGACCGCACCAGCAGCAGTTCCCCCAGCCCCCAGCGCACCACGCCCACCCAGCGCAGTCGCACCACAAGCGCCTGTCGCTCCGGGAGCATCCGCACCGACTGCGCCTCAGGCACCTGGCGCTGCCGCACCCCAAGCACCTAATACTGCCGCACCTGCACCGGCTGCACCCACTGCGCCAGGAGCAGCAGTAGCACCGGGTGCTGTGCCTCCTGCACCGACTGCACCTGCTGCGCCAGGAGGATCTGCACCGGCCGCACCGCAAGCACCGGGTGCGGTACCTCCCGCACCAGCAGCCCCCAATGCTCCTCAAGCGGCCACACCAACAGCCGTTCCCCCCGCCCCCAGCGCACCACGCCCACCCAGCGCAGTAGCACCACAAGTGCCTGCCGCGCCGGGAGCATCTGCACCGACTGCACCGCAAGCACCGGGCGCGGTACCTCCCGCACCAGCAGCACCCAATGCTCCTCAAGCGGCCGCACCAACAGCCGTTCCCCCCGCCCCCAGCGCACCACGTCCTCCCAGCGCTGCCGCACCGGCCGCACCGCAAGCGCCTAGTGCTGCCGCACCTGCACCGGATGCACCCACTGCGCCAGGAGCAGTCGTAGCACCGGGCGCTGTGCCTCCCGCACCGGCCGCACCTGCTGCGCCGGGAGCAGTCGTAGCACCGGGCGCGGTACCTCCCGCGCCTGTGGCACCAAAGCCTTCCAGTGCAGCAACACCTCCGGCTAAAAGGGATTCAACTACCTCACCTGAAGACACACATCCTTCACGCGGGGAAGAAGAGTAAGCCCGGTAGGCGGCTTTGCATTTTGGGTTGAGATGCCCAATTTCCTAGACATACCCATGTCAGACTTTTTATTGAAGCTATTGACATGTATTTCACCCTTGCTAGAATTCACACCACGACAGGCAAGGGCAGGCTTACCATGTTTGGGAAACGTGTTTCGTTCCTTGTCGCACCATCTTTACCGCCCCTCGTAGCCTTCGGGCTGCCCCAAAGTTTTTCGCATCCGAAGGCGCTTCTCGGGCCACGAAATTCGCGTCAGCAGCGAGGGGCTATAGAGGAGCTTTTTGATGATCCACGGGAACAAAAAAATTCAAAATGCCACCGGCTACCACCATGCGCACCTCAAATAGAGTCCTAGTGACTGGGGAATTGAGCCAGCGGGTTTTTCCGATTTCACTTGCGCTGCTCCCGCTGGGAGCTATCGCAATTTCGCTCGCCGTGGCCATCCATATTGCTGTGGGCATTGTTGTCACGGTGCTGTGCTGCGCTGGGTTTAGTTTTCTGCATCTCCGCCAGGAGCGGTACCCGCTTCGGACCGCGCACTTCATTGCTGGAATTTCATTGTTCGTGGTCATCTGCGCGATGAGCGCGGCCGCGATTGTTTGGCGCAGCGCCGGTGAAGGCTGCTACGGGATTCCGGCGGTGGTCTGATGAGTTCGCAAACACAAGCGTCACACTTTGATCACATCCAGTGGCGGCGGCGAAGTGCATGGGTAGCCCTCGCCGCTTTAGTTCATTTGGCGCTGCTCTATGGCTTTATCTGGTTGCAGTCGCCGCTGTATAAGTCGGCGGAAGTGACAACCACGATGGGGTTGGGGATTGAAATTTCTAACGGCTATTTCACCCTCGCCATCATTGGCTCCTACCTGGTAGCTGGCTTTGTCGTGATCAGCAGCTACCTTGGTTGGCGGTGCAAGCCAGAAAGGGTCTTCAACGGAGTTTTCCTGACCGTATACGCATTTTTGATCGCTGTGGTTTTTGTGGGGATGTTCGCCGCGGAGCTGCTCGTGGGGTGCCTGACTGGCGAAGGGGTGGTGTACCTATGGTGAAGTTCGGCCCTGTCTACCCGGTGGTACTTCTTGTGCCCGCAGCTACCGTGGCGGCTTTCCTCTTGGGCGGGTTTGAGCCGCGAACTGCCGTGATTGGATGTGTGATTCTCGGTGGCGTTGTTGGCGCGATGCACCTTCTAACCTCCGGCAGACTCATACAGGCAGTGTCACTGGCTGTGTCTTTGGCGGTTGCTTGGTCGGGCTTAGCTGTGATGACGCATCACTATGCGAGCACTCGCGCAAGCGAGTGCGTTTCGATCGCAGACCGATTCGAGGAGCGCAGTCTTGGTGAGTAGTTCTTCTGGAAATGCTGCTTTTGATCCACAGCTCGGGCAATCAGGTGGCCTCGGCGGGAGTATCCCGCCGGATGCGGCCAACGCACCTGGCGCAGACCACACTGCCGGTTTTTCCGGGCTGTTGATTCTCAGCGGAGTCTATGTGGCTGTGTTTGCTTTCACCGCTAGTTTCCCGGTGCTTGCCAACGACACGTTTAGGCAGTTCTTTATCGGCCCCTTTGGTTTGCGCATGGTCAGTTTTGGGTTGTGTTCCCTTGTTGCCATCACCGCGTGCACTCACGTGGCAACCGCGGCCCCGTGGGATCGGGGGCGGCGGGTGTTGAGCGGCTTGCTCGTGGCAACTCTTTCGGCGCTGGCGCTGTGTGGTCTTGGTGTGCTGTGGGTACTACAAGGCCCGGTGGCCTATTGCTAGCTTCCACCCCGCAGTGTCTTTTCGTGGCCGCTTTCACAAACCGCAGCCCACCGGTGTCACCTTTTGAGGTGGTCGTTTCGACGCGAACACCTCTTGCTGTGCGCGTGTTTTTGAGTTTGGAAGCGCGAAAGGCCCTCACGGTGAAGGAAGTCTCGCCGCTTGGCTCGCATTCGCGTTTGAGCACACCCATATTCCCCCTTGCCGGCTGCTAGTTTCGGCTGGTTAATGGGCACTTCTTCACAATTTTTGCGAACACAGTTGGCTTTTTGTGTGTTAGGCCATATGATGTGCGCTACAGAGATGGCACTCACAGTGTGTGAGGCCACTGTTTTTCGAGGAGAACTACCCCTTTGTCTCGGATTGGCGGACGGATTCGTCCCACTGGCGATAGGCCACCGGTGTAATTGACTCGCATGTGGCGCGTGAGTTTTTCGCGACTTTCTCGCGCCCTCGAGCATCCCTACCCCCTTTGTTATTTCACCTGTTGTTAACGGCTGCGCACCCAAGCAGTCTGTTTTCACGAGCCTAATTTCTGGAGAACCCATGTCTTCTACCCGTAATCCTGCTGCGCACACCCCGCTAGCTAACTCCGCTGATCTGGATCAGGCCGTCGACCGCGCCGTCCAGCTCGCCCACACCTGGATTGATGCCACCGGCAAGCAGGCGTCCAAGAAGGAAGCCGCTTCCACCGAGCAGTTGGCCGCCATGGTGCGTAACGCTGATGGTGTTGCTTTCACCATGGACTTCGTCGATCGTGTTGCCCGCCCCGAGGACAACAAGGTCGCAGCCCGCGAGCTGGCGAACCTGGCCAGCCCGCTGGGTGGTCGTGCCAATGTTCCGGACGAAATCATGAGCACCCTGGACTACCTGCTGCTGTCTAGTGGTGCTGTGGTTGCGCCGTGGGTGCCTGGTATCGCTATGCCGCTGGCCCGTAAGCGCCTGCGCCAGCTGGTGGGCCACTTGGTTCTCGACGCGGAGGGCAAGCAGCTTAACGCGTTGTTGGACCGCTCTGCCGATGAGGGTTTCCGCCTCAATGTGAACCTGTTGGGTGAGGCCGTCCTCGGTGAGGCGGAGGCCACCAGCCGCCTGGAGCGCACCGTGAAGCTGCTGCAGAACCCGCGCGTGACCTATGTGTCGGTGAAGGCGTCGAGCGTGTGCGCCCAGCTGAACCCGTGGGACATTGAGGGCAACACCGAGCGCCTCAAGGAGCGCCTGCGCCCGCTGTACCGCCAGGCGGTTTCTCGTTCCCCGCACCCCTTCATCAACCTGGACATGGAGGAGTACAAGGACCTTGGCCTGACGGTGAAGCTGTTCAAGGAGCTGTTGTCCGAGGAGGAGTTCCTTAACCTGGAGGCCGGCATCGTGCTGCAGGCCTACTTGCCGGATACTTTCGACGCTTTGCAGGAGCTGCTGGAGTTCGCCCACGAGCGTGTGAAGGCCGGTGGCGCCCCGGTGAAGGTGCGTCTGGTCAAGGGCGCGAACCTGTCGATGGAGAAGGTGGAGGCTGAGCTGCACGATTGGGAGCAGGCCCCCTACTTCACCAAGGATGATGTGGATGCGAACTACCTGCGCCTGATGGACTATGTCCTGCAGCCGGAAAACGCTGATGTGCTGCGGGTGGGTGTCGCTTCCCAGAACATGTTCACCGTGGCTATCGCCCACGAGTTGGCCAAGGCCCGCGGTGTGGAGCGTCAGCTCGACATTGAGATGCTGCAGGGCATGGCGCCCGCGCAGGCGCGTGCGGTGCGCGACGTGGTGGGGGATCTGATCCTGTACACCCCGGTGGTGCACTCCGAGGAATTCGATGTGGCGGTCAGCTACCTGGTGCGCCGCCTGGAGGAAAACGGTGCGAGCCAGAACTTCCTCTACGCCCTGTTCGCTCCCGAGGTCGCCGCCGCTGATGGTTTGACCCCGCTGCAGGATCAGGAGCGGGTGTTCCGCAATGCGGTTGCTAACCGTTGGGAGACTTTCGCCGGCCCGAACCGAACCCAGGATCGTCGCGACGAGCAGGGTTGTTCTTCCGGAAGCGTGCCCGGCCACTTCGTGGGCGAGCCGGATACCGACCCGGCGCTGCCGCAAAACCGCCAGTGGGCGATCGAGGCTTTGGCGGCCGACCCGGGTGCGGTGCAGTCGCCGCGGGTCACCGATGTGGCGGCCGTTGATGAGGCCGTTGCTCGCGCGGTGGCTGCCGGTGAGCAGTTCGGCAAGAAAACCGGCGCGGAGCGCGCCACGCTGCTGGACCAGGCCGCGGAGGCACTGGCACGCGGCCGCGGCCAGCTGATCACCGTGATGACCCACGAGGCCGGCAAGACCGTTGGTGAGGCCGACCCGGAGGTCAGCGAGGCTATCGACTTTGCCCGCTACTACGCCGAGTCCGCCCGCAAGCTGGACAACACCCCGGGCATGCGTTTCCTGTCCCCGCGGGTGGTTGTGGTGACCCCGCCGTGGAACTTCCCCGTCGCCATCCCCATGGGTGGTGTCTTCGCTGCCCTGGCTGCCGGTGCCTCCGTGGTCATCAAGCCGGCCCCGCAGGTGGTGCGCTGCGCCGAGGTTGCGATCTCCTTGCTGCGCGAGGCCGGTATCGGCGAGGACCTGGTGTGCCTGCTCAACGCCGACGAGGGTGAGGCCGGCAAGCGCCTGGTCTCCCACCCCGATGTCGACCACGTCATCCTCACCGGCGCATCCGACACTGCCCGCCTGTTCACCTCCTTCAAGCCGGACATGCGCCTGTCCGCTGAGACCAGCGGCAAGAACGCCATCATCGTCACCCCGAGCGCCGACCCGGATTTGGCGGTCGCCGACGTCTACAAGTCCGCCTTCGGCCACGCCGGCCAGAAGTGCTCCGCCGCGTCCCTGGTCATCCTGGTGGGCTCCATGGGCCAGTCCAAGCGCTTCATCGGCCAGCTCAAAGATGCGGTGACCTCCCTGCACGTGGGCCCCGGCACCGACATTTCCACCACCATGAACGGCCTGATTGAGGCCCCCGGTGAGAAGCTGAAGCGCGGCCTGACCCAGCTGGAGCCCGGCGAGACCTGGCTGGTCCAACCCAAGCAGCTCGACGCCGAGGGCCGCCTGTGGTCCCCGGGTGTGCGCGATGGCGTCAAGCCCGGCAGCTGGTTCCACACCAACGAGTGCTTCGGCCCGGTGCTCGGCATCATGCGCGCCGACACCCTCGAAGAAGCCATCGAGATCCAAAACACCACCGGCTACGGCCTGACCGGCGGCCTGCACTCCCTCGACGAGGACGAGATCGCCTACTGGAAGGAGCACGTGGAGGTCGGCAACGCCTACATCAACCGCGGCATCACCGGCGCCATCGTGCAGCGCCAGTCCTTCGGCGGCTGGAAGGACTCCGCCGTCGGTGCCGGCGCTAAGGCCGGCGGCCCGAACTACGTGCCGCACCTCGGCCGGTGGGAAGAAGTCGACTCTGCCCTGCTGCCGCAGGCCACCATCACCCTGAAGGTGGCCCAAGCCCTCAAGGAGCTCACCGCCACCGCCGGCCTGAGCGAGCAAGACGTGGTGTGGCTGCGCCACGCCGCCAGCAGCGACGCCCACGCCTGGGCCACCGAGTTCGGCGTCGAGCACGACCCGACCGGCCTGGTGTGCGAATCCAACGTCTTCCGCTACCGCCCCATGCTGGAGCCACTGCAGGTGCGCCTGGGCCGTGGCTTCAACATGCGTGACGCCATCCGCCTGCACCTCGGTTCCCTGCTGACCGGCACCCGCCTGGAGTTCACCTCCGCGGAGGAAACCAACGTGCCCGGCATCGCCGTAAACACCCTGTCCGACGAGGCCTTCGCCGCGCGTATCGGCGCCCGCAACAACGCCCGCGTCCGCGTGCTCGGGGAAGTTCCCGCCGGCCTGTACGACGCGGCCGCGAAGTCCCTGGCCTGCATCCTTGCCGGCCCAGCACTAGCCGACGGTCGCCGTGAGCTGCTGCACCAGCTGCAGGAGCAGGCTGTCAGCCACACCCGCCACCGCTTCGGCGTGGTGCGCGGCGTCTAAAACAGCACCAGCGACACCACAGTGGTGGCCGCAGCCGCGGCCACCACGCTCAGCCCGACCACCCTCAAGGTGGTCTTCGGGCCAAAAGCGCCCCACTGCATGGCAACCAGCTTGATGTCCACCATTGGTCCCACGACCATGAAGGCCAGCTGGGCCGGCAGTGGGGCGTTCGTAAATGAAGCAGCCACAAAAGCATCCGCCTCACTACAAATACTCATCACCATCGCCAGCAACATCATCGCCACCACCGACAGCACCAGGTTGTGCCAAGGCATCACCCCAGCGGGGATAAACACCTTCAACGCGGCCGCAATCATGCACCCCAACACCAAGTAGGCGGTGGTGCGCAAAACATCACGAATAAACGTCTCCCCAAAAGACTCGCGGTGGTGATGATGCTCGCAGTGCTCAGCAGACGCTGGAAGGGCGCGCCGACACGCAAAAGCCACCGCGCACGCCGCCACAAAACCGGCAGCAAAACGAGCCACCGCCACCATAGGGGTGGCCTGATAAGCCAAATACGTCGAGATCACGACCAGCGGGTTAATCCCGGGGGCGGCCAGCATGAACGCAATACCGGCGGCCGGAGACAATCCGCGCCGCACCAGCCCACTAGCAATCGGCACGCTGGCACACTCACAGGTGGGCAGGAAAACTCCCATGCCCGCCGCCGCGGGCACCGTCCAAAACTTTCCGGCCGGCAAGATGCGCTGCAAAAAATGCGGCGGCAGGTAGGCCGACACCGCGGCGGACAGCACACTGCCCAAGACCACCAGCGGGAACGCCTGCACCACCAAAGACACCACGATGGTGGACCACTGCGCGCCCCGATCGGAAATGGGGGTGCGGGCAAAAAATAGGATCAGGATGCAGCCGATCGCGCCGATAATGGCGGCGCGGACACTCATCACGGGCTGCTCCACCACAGCCGGCTGGGCGGGCGCCCGGAAACGATTATCCGCAAGCGGCGCGCTATGTCTGGGGGCTTCGCGAGTCACAGATAGGGCCTTTCCGGCGCCTTCACCGGCACCACACGCGCATCCACAATGCGCAAAGGATTCTCAACCACGGTGCCCTCCACCCGCACCCACTGCCCATCCTGTGGCGGCGGGCTAGCTACCCGAATCCCATAAGGAACAGCATCAGCGGCACAACAAATCATCCGATAGCGCACCAACGTCCACGGGGTGTACTCATCATCCGGGGTAGGCCACACCTGCCCCACCAGATCCACGTGCTGCCCCACCAGGCTTTGCTGGCCACTATCGTCCTGGGCAAGCTCTAAAAATCCCCGCATGTCCTCACCGGGGCCGGTCGGTTGCAAGGGACGTGCGCCCACAAACGCCAGCAGCGCGGTGGGCACCAGGACCAGCATGACCACCCAATTATTGGCATCCGCGCGGACGCTGCCTTTCCACCACTGCCACACCGCAGCGCACACCACCACGATCGCTGCGACCAGCACCGCACTGGCGTAGGAGGGACGCACATAGTTGTACACCGCGCCGGTAGCCCACAGGGCGCCAAGAGTGCAGCCAATGACAAGCAGCAATAACGCATCGGCACTCGGCAGGCGCATAACTTTCCTCAGTCCTATTGCGTAGATGGGGGAGTTTAGTGGTGAACGATGTCATGACCAGTCTAGGGGGCACGGCGTGCCGTGACGTGGCACACTAGAGCAATGACCAGTAGCGAAACTCCTCGCCGCCGCCCGCGGCGCATCTTCGACCAGTCGGAGAAGATGAAAGATGTCCTGTACGAAATCCGCGGCCCCGTGTCCGCCGAGGCGGAACGCCTCGAACTGGACGGCCACCGCATTTTAAAGCTCAACACCGGCAACCCGGCGATCTTCGGTTTCGACGCGCCCGACGTCATTATGCGCGACATGATCGCCGCGCTGCCGACCTCCCAGGGCTACTCCACCTCAAAGGGCATCATCCCCGCGCGACGCGCCATCGTCACCCGCTATGAAGTCATCGAAGGTTTCCCCTCCTTCGACGTCGACGATGTGTTCCTCGGCAACGGCGTCAGCGAGCTGATTTCCATGGTCACCCAGGCGCTGCTCAACGACGGTGATGAGGTTTTGATCCCGAAGCCGGACTACCCGCTGTGGACCGCCGCCACCTCCCTGGCTGGCGGTAAGCCGGTGCACTACCTGTGCGACGAAGACGACGACTGGAACCCCTCCATCGAAGACATTCGCTCCAAGGTCACCGACAAAACCAAAGCCATCGTGGTGATCAACCCCAACAACCCCACCGGAGCGGTGTATTCGCGCCAGGTGCTGGAAAACATCGCCAATGTGGCCCGCGAATTCGACCTTTTGATCCTGGCGGACGAAATCTACGACCGCATTCTCTACGACGATGCCGAACACATCTCCATGGCGCAGGTCGCGCCGGATGTTCTCACCATCACCTTCAACGGCCTGTCGAAGGCCTACCGGGTGGCCGGCTACCGGGCCGGCTGGATGGTGTTGACCGGCCCGAAAAACCACGCGGCCGGATTCATCGAAGGCCTGGAACTGCTCGCCGGCACCCGCCTGTGCCCGAACGTGCCGGCCCAGCACGCCATCCAGGTCGCGCTCGGCGGGCGCCAATCCATTTTCGAACTCACCGGCAAAGGCGGCCGCCTGCTCGAGCAACGCAACGTGGCATGGCAGAAGCTCAACGAGATCCCCGGGGTGTCCTGCGTGAAACCCATGGGCGCCTTGTATGCGTTCCCCAAGATTGATCTTGAGATGTATGACATCCACGATGACGCCCAGATGATGCTCGACCTGTTGCGGCAGGAAAAGATCCTCTTGGTGCACGGTACGGGCTTTAACTGGCCCACCCCGGACCACTTCCGCGTGGTCACCCTGCCATGGGCGAACGACCTGTCCAACGCCATTGACCGGCTGGGGAATTTCTTGGCTTCCTACAAGCAGTAGGTACAGTTATCCGGGTCTTTCAGAAAAAGCCACTGGAAAAAGAAAAGAGTTTCACTCATGGGCCGACACCATAAAGCCGATGAGACGCCGGTAGATATGCCCGAGTGGGGCTCTACACAGTGGCGTCCCTTCACCGCGCGGGCCACCGGCCGCGACTACCGGGAACCGTTCACCCCCGTGCAATGGGTGCTGACCGTGTTCCTCATCGTCGCTGGCATCGCCACCGCGGTGGGAGTGTGGGTGCTGTGGCCGGAAGACACCCCGGCGAATGTGGCACCCGAATTCGCCACCACTTCTCCCCTACCCCAAAACCAGGTCGATGGCGTGGTTGCGGTCCGGGATCAGGGGTCGTGTAATTCGCCCTCGGTGGGTCGGGTTTTCGACCAGAATCCCGTGGCCCCGCTGGCGGGCTCCCAAGAGCGCTGCGAGCGCGCCATCGTCGACATCACCTCCGGACAAAACGCCGGCAAGCGTACCCTGCTGATGATCGGTAACCACCCGGGCGACCCCACCCTGGAACAAGGCCAGCAGATCCGCATGGCCGAGCAACAGGCCGCCGACGGGTCGGTGGGGTACTCCTTCACGGACTACCAGCGTAAAAACGCGCTGCTGTTCTGGGCGATTCTCACCGCGCTGGCAATCATCGTGGTGGGCGCGTGGCGTGGTGCGCGTTCCCTGCTGGGGTTGACCATCACCCTGGCGGCGGTGGGTTTCTTCCTGCTACCCGCCCTGCTGCGCGGTGGTGATCCTTTGGCCCTGGCCGTGGTGTGCGGCAGCGCCGTGCTGTACGCGGTGCTGTACCTGGTGCACGGTTTCTCGTGGAAGACATCCGCCGCGCTGGCCGGCACGGTCATTTCGTTGGGCTTGGCGGCGCTGCTGGCGAAGTACGCTATTGCGTCCTCCCACTTGCGTGGCTTGGGCAATGAGGACAATTTGCTGATCCAGCTGTATTTGCCGGATGTGACGGTGACCGGTTTGATGCTGTGCGGCTTCATCATCGGTGCGTTGGGTGTGCTCAACGACGTGACGATTGCGCAGGCTTCCACCATTAACGAGTTGGCGGAAATCGAACCGGAGGCCAACCCGTGGCGGCTGTTTAAGGGCGCCATGAAGGTCGGCCGCGACCACATTGCCTCGATGGTGTACACCCTGGTGTTGTCCTACACCGGTGCGGCACTGCCGCTGCTGCTACTAGTCAGCGTTGCTGATCGCCCGCTGGGTCAGGTGTTTACCAGCGATGTGATGGCCACGGAGCTGTTGCGTTCCGCGATTGGTGCGCTGGCGTTGGCGCTGGCGGTGCCGATCACCACGATCATTGCCGCGTTCACGGTGGTGGGCCGCCGCCGTTTAGAGGAAGCGACCCACATGCACCCTTAGGCGCGCCCCATGGCGTGGATGTCGAAGCCGGCATCCCGCCACGCCTGGCGATCTAGTGCGTTGCGCCCGTCGATGACGACGGGGCGGCGCACTATTTTTTTGACCTCTTGCGGGTCCAGGTTGGTGTATTCGTCCCATTCGGTGGCGAGCACCACCAGGTCGGCGCCACGCAGCGCGGTGAGGGTGTCGGCCTCATACGCCAGGGTGGGGAACACTCGCTGCGCGCCGGCCAGAGCTTTGGGGTCAGTGACAGTGACGTGGGCGCCCGCCAGGTTCAAAGCGCCGGCAACGGCCAGTGCTGGGGAGTCACGCACGTCATCGCTATTGGGTTTAAAGGCGGCGCCGAGGACGGTCACGCGGACCCCAATCAGGTTGCCGCCGCAAGCTTCCCGGGCCATCTGCACGAGGTGTTCGCGGCGACGCAGGTTAATGGCGTCGACTTCCCGCAAAAAGGTCAGCGCCTCGTTGGCGCCGAGTTCACCGGCGCGCGCCATGAAGGCGCGGATGTCTTTGGGCAGGCAGCCACCGCCGAATCCGAGGCCGGCGCCGAGGAATTTCGGCCCGATGCGATCATCTAATCCGAGGGCGTGCGCCAGGTCGACGATGTCAGCGCCGGCGACTTCGCAGATTTCGGAGACGGCGTTGATGAAGGAGATTTTGGTGGCCAGGAAGGCGTTGGCGCTGGTTTTGACCAATTCGGCGGTGGCCAGGTCGGTGACGATGACGGGTGTGCCTTCGGCAATTGGTTGGGCGTAGACCTGGGTGAGTGTTTCGGCGGCGGTGCTGCCGTCGCGGACTCCCATGACGATTCGGTCGGGGTGGAGGGTGTCGTTGACGGCGTGCCCTTCGCGCAGAAACTCTGGATTCCACATCACTTCCAGGTGGGGGTAGCGCTGCTGGAGGTCGGCGGCGGTGCCGACGGGGACGGTGGATTTGCCGATGAGGAGGTGTTCGCCGCGCAGGTGTTCGGCGATGCTGTCGACGGCGGCGTGCAGGTAGTTGAGGTCGGCGGCGAAGCTGCCGGCTTGTTGGGGGGTGCCGACGCCGATGAAGTGGATGTTGGCAAATTCGGCGGCTTCGGCCGGGTCGGTGGTGAAGCGGAGGCGACCTGATTGGGTGTGCTTGGCGAGGAGTTCGTCGAGGCCTGGCTCGTAGAAGGGGGTGGTGCCTGCGGCGAGTTGGGTGATTTTGTGTTCGTCGACGTCGAGGCCGAGGACCTCGTGTCCGAGTTCTGCCATGCAGGCGGCGTGGGTTGCGCCGAGGTAGCCGGTGCCAATCATGGTCATTTTCATGGCCACCACCCTAGTGGGGTTTGGGTGTGTTGTGGGGTTGGTATACCCCCGTGTCTTTGTGGGGTTGAGCTGGGTGTTGGTGGGTGAAATGTTTCGGCGCCGACAACTATTGGGCGCGTGTGTGCTGCTTGTGTGGGCTGCGGTGTGGTGTTGTGTGCGGCCGTGGTGTGCGCTGTGCCCGGTGGGGTTGGGTGGTGGTTTTAGTGTGGGTGCTCGGCGAGCCAGTCACGGGCGATGGTGTAGGCGCTGGCTTTTTCTTCGCCGATGCTGCGGGTGTTGAGGGCGACCATGTCTTCGGTGGTGAGTTGTTGGTTGACGCGGGCGAGGACGGCGAGTGCTTCGGCGGGGACTTCCTTGCGGGCGACAGGCAGGATGTGTTGGGGCAGGATGAGTTGTTTGGGGTCGGCGAGTTCGACGAGGTCGAGGGGTTGGCCTTTGTCGTCGAGGGTGGGGCTGGTGGTGTAGATGTCGGCGAGTTGGGCGCGTCCGGCGGATAGTGCGGCGATGGTTAGTGGGCCACCGCCGTCGGCGATGGGCAGCATGGTGATCTCGGTGGCGCCGTAGAGCTCTTGGAGTCCTTCGGGGCCGTATGGGCGGGTGGCGAGTTCGGGGTTGCCGGCGAGGGTGAATCCGCCGATTTCTGGGAGTTGTTCGAGGCTGGTGATGCCGAGGCTGGGCAGGACTCGGTAGGAGTCGCGGGATTCGGCGGGGGCTTGGGCGCCGACTTTGAGGTCTGTGGGGAGGTATTGCTTGAGTGCTTGGTCGACGTCTTCTTCCCCGCTGCCGGGTGGTAGGGGGTTGGGGGCGAAGAATTGGGCGAGGTTGCCCGAGTAGTCGGGCACGATGTCGACGGAGCCTTCTTCGACGGCGCCGAGGTAGACCTCGCGGGAGCCGATGCCGGGGATGACGTTGACGTCGTAGCCGTTGTCGCGCAGGGCGCCGGCCCAGATGCGGGCGATGATTTCAGATTCGGGGAAGTTGGCGGCCCCGATGGTAATCCCGTCGCCGCCAACACTATAGGGGCTGGTGGAGCAGGCGGATACAACCAGTGCGAGGCTGGCGAGCAGTGCGCTGAGGAGCTTTTTCATTAGTTGTGCTCCAGTCGTTTTTGTGCCAGTGCCAGGGGTGCGTCGATGACGAGTGCGCTGATGGCGACGAGGAGGGCGCCGGCGATCATTTGGGGGAAGTCGCGGACGGCGAGCCCGTCGAGCAGGAGGCGGCCGAGTCCGCCGAGGCCGATGTAGGCGGCGATGGTGGCGGTGGCGATGATTTGCAGCATGGAGGAGCGGATGCCGCCGATGATGGGTCCGGCGGCCAGCGGGATTTCGACTTCGCGGATGACTTGGGCGGGGCTGTAGCCCATGGCGTTGGCGGCGTCGATGATGGGCCGGTCGATGGCGGCCACGCCGGATTGTACGGCGGCGAGGATGGGTGGCACGCCGAGGACGACGAGCACGATGGTGGCGGGCACTAGTGGGCGGGTGACTCCCATGGGTAGGGCGAGGGCGAGCCAGGTGACGAGGCCGAGGGTGGGTAGTGCGCGCAGGGCGCCGCTGGTGGCGAGCACGATGCCGGTGCCTTTGCCGGTGTGGCCGATGGCCAGGCCGATGGGCAGGGCGATGATGAGTGCGATGGCCAGTGCGAGGAAGGAGTAGCCCAGGTGTTGGGCGAGTCGCCAGCCAACGTCGACTCCTTGGAGTGCGTCCAACATGGTGTTATGCCCCCTTTCGGCGGGTCCAGGGCAGGCAGATGAAGCCGATGAGCTGGAGGATGAGGTCGAAGGCGATGGCTAGCAGCACGGTGGCTAGCACCCCGGTGATGATTTCGGTGGGGAAGGATCGGTTGAAGCCGTCGGTAAACAGGCTGCCGAGGGAGGGCACGCCGATGATGGCGCCGATGCTGACCAGGCTGATGGTGCTGGCGCTGACGACGCGCAGGCCTGCCAGCATGACGGGGGCGGCCAGGGGCAGGTCGACGGTGAGGATGCGGCGCAGGCGCGGATACCCCATGGCGTTGGCTGCGGCGATGGGTTCGGGTGGCAGGTGCAGGAAGGCGTCGGTGGTGCTGCGCACTTGGAGGGCGAGCCCGTAGAGGGTGAGTGCGATGACGACGTTGATTGGCGCCAGGATGGAGGTGCCGATCAGTGGGGGTAGCAGCACGAAGACGGCTAGGGAGGGGATGGCGTAGAGGATGCCGGAGCCGGCGAGGATGAGGCTGCGGAGTTTGGGACGCGCGGCGGCGAGGTATCCCAGGGGGAGGGCGATCAGTCCGGCGAGCACGATGGGTGGCCAGGACAGCCAGATGTGGCTGGTGATCAGTGTCCAGATGTATTCGGCGTTGTCGGGGATCCAGGAAAGACGCACTAGGACACCAGCCCGGTGACGCGTCCGTTGCGGTCGACGACGACGGTGTCGTTGCCGCGTTTTTCGATGGTGACTTGGCGGTCGCGGGCGCCGACGAAATCGGCGACGAAGTCGCTGGCCGGTTTGGTGATCAGCTCGTCGGCGCTGCCGGCTTGGGCGATCACGCCGCCTTTTTCCAGTAGCACGATGTTGTCGGCCAGTAGGAAGGCTTCGTCGATGTCGTGGGTGACGAAGACGATGGTTTTGTTGAGTTTGCGCTGCAGGTTGAGGATTTCGTCTTGCAGGTCGCGGCGCACTAGCGGGTCGATGGCGCCGAAGGGCTCATCCATGAGCAGGATGTTGGGGTCGTGCGCAAGGGCGCGGGCCACGCCGACGCGTTGGGCTTGGCCGCCGGAGAGTTCACCGGGGTAGCGGCTGGCGAGTGCCCGGTCGAGTCCGAGGATGTCCATCAGTTCCAGGGCGCGGGCGCGGGCGGCGTCTTTGGGTTCGCCGCACAGCCGGGGCACGGTGGTGATGTTGTCGAGCACGCTGCGGTGGGGCAACAGGCCGGAGTTTTGGATGACGTAGCCGATGGAGCGGCGCAGCGCCACGGGGTCGCGGTCGGCGATGTCTTCTCCGTCGATACACACCCGCCCCGCGGTGGGGGTCACCATCCGGTTGATGCACCGCAGCAGGGTGGTTTTCCCCGAACCTGAGCTTCCCACCAGGGCGGTGGTGGTGCCGGTGGGCACCGTGTAGCTGAAGTCTTTGACTGCGGGTTTGTCTGTCCCGGGGTAGGTGACTTGGACGTGTTCGAAGGAGATCATTTATTCCTCGTCGACGAAGTTTAAGTAGGCCTTGGATGGGGTGGGGCCGCGCTGGCCTTGGTATTTGCTGCCCAGGCTGCCGGCGCCGTAGGGGGTTTCGGCGGGGCTGGACATGCCGAACAACGCCAGCTGTCCGACCTTCATTCCGGGCCACAGGGTGATGGGCAGGTTCGCCACGTTGGATAGTTCGAGGGTGATGTGGCCGGAAAAGCCCGGGTCGATGAAGCCGGCGGTGGAGTGCGTGAGCAGCCCCAGGCGGCCGAGGGAGGATTTGCCTTCCAGGCGGCCGGCCAGGTTGGCGGGCAGGGTGAATTTTTCCAGGGTGGCTCCCAGTACGAACTCGCCGGGGTGCAGCACGAAGGGTTCGCCTGCGGGCACTTCGACCAGGGTGGTCAGCTCGTCTTGCTGCAGCTTGGGGTCGATGTGGGTGTAGCGGGAGTTGTTGAACACCCGAAACAGCCCGTCCATGCGCACGTCGATGCTGGACGGCTGGATGAGCTTGGGGTCGAAGGGTTCGATGACGAGCTCGCCGGCATCGATGGTGGCCTTAATATCGCGATCTGAAAGAAGCACGGTTCACCAGTTTAGTGAATGATGCGCGCATCAGCCCGGTGAAAAGCTGTGCATGATCCCCCCAACGGCCGCCTGGGGGTGTGTGGCAGATGCGTCTGTTGCCTGCGCAGCGCCTGCTTCGTACCCGGTGTTGGGGTACCACCCCTGCGGGTGTGGTGCCCGCAGCTTTCGCCCGGGTATTTCTGCGCGCTGACAGGGTGTGTGCGGGTTGGGGGTGGTGGTTTTTGCAGCACCAATGAGCGAATCTGCACTCATTTTTTGTCCGCCGTGGTCTCACTGGGCCTTCTTGGACCTTTTGGGGGCGCTGTTGCGGCTTTGGGACGTTTTGGGTGGTTAATGCTGTTCAGCGGGCATTTTTGGGGTGATTCGACAGGGCAGTGCGGATGGTGAGTGCTTGGTGCGGTGTGGGGCGCCGCAGTTGTGAAAGTAGTTCTTTCACTTTTTTGGTATAGTGGGGCGTTTGTAACCATTTCCATGCCTTTTAATGCTTCGTGAAAGTCATCATGTCCTCATCGCGCTATACATCCGCCGCCACCACCGCGCGGCTGACTTCACACCGCTCCGAGTCTGACCACCACCACGCCACCCCGGCCGTCATCGCCGAAGGAATCGGCGTCACCGGCGACCAGGGCCCGGTGTTCGGTCCGCTGGACTTCACCATCCCCGGCGAAGGACTAACCGTCCTGGCCGGCCGCGGCGGATCCGGGCGCACCGCACTTGCGCTGACGATCTCCGGGCGCATGCGCCCCAACAACGGCACCTTGGAGGTGCTCGGCGACACCAACCCGCGCGCCTTCCGCCGCCACGTCGCCATCGCCGGGGTCGAAGAAATCGACCAACTCGACCGCGACGTGAAACTGTCCACCGTGTTCACCGAACACCTCGCCTGGACCCGGCCGTGGTTCTCCCTGCGCAAAAAAGCCGACGAGGACTACTACCGCCGCCTGTGCGAGCCCGTCTTCGGGGACCGCACCCTGCCACCACTTGACGCCTACGTTTCCCAAATCAGCGGCCTCGACCGCATCCTCATCCGCATCTCCCTCGCCCTGGCGCCGGCCGGCGGCGACGAGATCCGAATGCTCGTCATGGACGACATCGAACAAGTCCACGAAATCGACGACCGGCTGGTCCTCATCGGCATCCTGGCGCGACTGTCCGAAACCATGCCCGTCGTCGTCAACGCCGTCAACGAGCTGCCCAAAGAAATCATGCCCCACTACACGCTCATCGAGCTGTTCACCGACGCCGGGCACCTGCAGCCCGAAAACGCCGGCGGCATCAGCGACCTCGTCGACACCATCCGCAGCGACATGCACAGCATCCACACCCCGCGGAACACCCGCACAGCAGAGGAGAACCAGCAGTGATTTCCGGTTTCAACGTCGGCACCGAACTCAGGCGCTTCAAACGCTCCAAACTGGGCCGCATCGCCATCCTGGCGCTGTGCCTGATCCCCCTGCTGTACTCCGCACTGTACCTATGGGGATTCTGGAACCCCTTCGGCAAAGTCAAAGACCTCCCCATCGCCTTCGTCAACGAAGACCGCGGCACCGTCGTCGACGGTAAGCCCCTCAACGCCGGCAACGAAGTCGTCGAAGGGCTCAAAGACAACGACCAAGTCCACTTCGACTTCGTCACCCGCCAAGAAGCACTCGACGGAGTCAAACAAGGCGACTACTACTTCGTCGTCGAACTGACCCCCGATTTCTCCGAGGCAGTCGCCTCCCCCGCCACCGGGCAGCCCCGCCGCGCCGTCATCAACACCATCTACAACGACGCCAACGGCTACCTGTCCACCATGATCGGCGAAAACGTCATGCGCACCATGCTGCCGGTCATCTCCAACAAAATCGGCGCCCAAGCCATCGACAAAGTGCTGCTCGGCGTCCAATCCGCCGGCACCGGACTCGACCAAGCCGCCATGGGCGCCAACGCCCTCGCCAGCGGCGCCGCCCAACTCGACACCGGACTCGACCAAGCCCTCGACGGGGCCAGCGACCTCGCCGACGGCGCCAACAAACTCAACGGCAAATCCCTCGAACTCGCCCAAGGCGCAGACAAACTCGCCGCCGGCACCCAACAACTCAACGGCGCAGTCACCGAAGCCACCGGCAAACTCACCCAACTCACCCAAGGCGTTGACCAACTATCCGGCGGCGTCAACCAGCTCGCCGACGGCGCCGGCCAAATCAACACCGGCGTCCAACAGCTCAAAGGCCGCCTCGACGAAGTCACCGCCGTCCAAGGCAATGCCGCCCGCGACATCACCAACCTCGCCAACCAACTGCGCGGCATCCCCAACCCCGACGTGCAACGCGCCGTGGCCCAACTCGACCAGCTCGCCACCCAAGTCAACACCACCGCACTCGGACCCCAGGCGCCCGCCACCAGCCAGCTCAACCAACTGGCCAACGGCACCCAACAACTCGCCTACCAGCTCGGCGACCCCAACGCCCCCTTCCGCAGCGGCTTCGACCAACTCCACGCCGGCACCGGACAACTGCCCGGCAAACTCGGCGAACTGACCAACGGCGTCAACCAACTCAACTCCGGCGCCCAAGAACTCGCCTCCGGCGCACACCGCCTCCACGACGAAGGCACCCAACCCCTGGCCGAAGGCTCCACCAAACTCGTCGACGGCATCGCCCAACTCGACGACGGCGCCGGCAAACTGGCCGACGGCTCCAACACCCTAGCCACCAAGCTGAAGGAAGGCTCCGAAGCCGTACCCCGCTGGAGCCAAGCACAACGCGAAGGCACCGCCAGCGTCCTCGGCGGACCGGTGGAACTGACCTCCAGCAACGAAGCCGGCGAAAACACCTTCGGTGGCGGCCTCGCCCCCTTCTTCTTCTCCCTGGCCATGTTTATCGGCGGCATGATCATCTTCCTGCTGCTGCGCCCCATGCAAAACCGTGCGGTAGCCTCCGGCGTCGCCCCGCTACGCGCAGCCCTCGACGGCCTGCTGCCCGGCGCCATCATCGCCGCCATCCAAGCAACCGTCATCACCGCCGTCACCCTCTGGGCCGTCGGCCTCGACGCCCGCTACCCCATCTGGCTATTCATCTTCGCCATCGGCGTCTCCATCATGTACACCGCCCTCAACCAGCTGCTCAACGTGGCACTCGGCCCCGGGCCCGGCAAGGTGGCCGCCATGGCTCTGCTGATGTTCATGATCCTGTCCTCCGGCGGCCTCTACCCCGTCCAAACAGAACCCAAACTGTTCCAGGTACTGCACCCCATCAACCCGATGACCTACTCAGTCAACGGCTTCCGCGAACTGATGTACGGCAACCTCGACCACCGCATCTGGATTGCGGCCGGCGCCGTCGCCTTCATCACCGCGCTATGCATCGCACTGACCGCACTATGCGCCCGCCGCGATCGCTTCTGGACCATGAAACGACTCCACCCGGCCATCAGCCTCTAACCCCCCACGCCAAAAGGCCCCACCCGAAAAGCGCGCAGCCCCGCTGCCCACCCCGGGTGGGGCCTTGCCCATGACTACAGTGGAAACCCCACCACACCCGCGAAAGCAACCACCATGGATCCCCGCTACGCACACCTGCTCACCGAACTGGCCTCCCCCGAGGCACACACCCGCGACGACAAAGCCTTCAACACCCTGGCAGAACTCATCGCCAAAGAAACCAACCCCACCACCCGCACCGCCATCCTCGAGCACGCCACCTGCCGGCTGGCCACAGCGCAGGCAAGCGTATGGGAAAAATCCTTCCTCACCCTGATCCTGAGCTGCCTGTGCGAATCCGGCACCCACCACGACCACGCCTACACCACCATGCGCCAGTGGTACCTCACCGAAGAAGACACCCGCGGATACGACCCAGAAATTGGATGGATCCACGCCATCGCCCACGGGGCGGACTACCTCGCCAGCCTGGTCACCCACCACCACCTCGCCCCCAACGAATGCCTGGAAACCATCAGCCTCCGCCTGCTAGGCCCAGGTGGCGCCTACACCGCCCACGAAGACGCCCGGCTAGCACGAACCGCCCTGATCAGCCTCGCCGCCCTTTCCCAACAGCCCAACACCCGCCCAGAAGACATAAACCGCTGGCTAAAACCCATCGAAGAAAAACTCTCCACCAGCACAGAGTTTCACCCCTGGCAGCACAACACCGCCATCACCCTCAACGCCATCCTCCAAGGCCTGCCAGAAAACACCCCTAACCAGCACTTCGAGGCGGTTCGGGAAAGCATCACCCGCATCACGCACCAGATTCGCCCCTATGCGACACCACTTACATGACCCCAGAGAAACATCCGCGGTTGGGAACTGGTATAGTCATCGCGAGAAGAACGATTCCTTCGTTGCGTGTTTTCTCCGAAAACGTCGACGAGAGTTTTCTTCAGCTGCCGATGTAGTTCAATGGTAGAACTCCTGCTTCCCAAGCAGGCGGCGCGGGTTCGATTCCCGTCATCGGCTCTCGTGTCATGTAGCGCGACATTGTTCCAGACAATGTCGCGCTACATTTCTATTTTCTGGGGTGCTGAGATCGGCTCGGGTCGGTGTAATGGGCCGCTGTTTTTTCGCGCAATGAGTGTCGTTGCGAGGCCACACTTTGGGGGTTCGGTTCTGCAACTGGGGCGAATTTTTTGCTGGGCTGAGGGTTTGTGAGGTGGTGTTGGGTGAACTGACTCTTGCTGGGCTGTGGGCGTTGTGTGCAGGCGGGCGGTGCAGGTGTGGTGTTTTTCAGGTCTGGATGGTTGTGGGTGCGGATGTGTTCATGGTGGCCGGAACTATGTCGCGCTACATCGGTTGTGGGGGTTGGGTGAATTTTTTGGTGTGGGGTGTTTTGTGTTTGGGGTGTGGGCCTAGGTGTTGGTGCTGGTGGTGGGGTGTGGATTGGGGTTTGAGTCCTTGGTCGCCGTGTCGTTCGTAGGCTCGGAGAATGGTGTAGATGGTTTGGAGGCTGAGGTTAAGTGCTTTGGCGATGGCGGTGACGGATTGGCAGTTGCGGTTCCTGACGATGATGGCTTTGTTGCGGTTGTATGTGGTGTTGCGACGGGGCTATTGGGGGTGTTCGTAATTGCGATCGTTCTGGATTAGCAACGTGGTTGTGTCAGGTATGTCCCGGGACATGTGGGGGCTGTACTGGTGGGGAGATGTCAGATATGTCCCCGAACTTCACACCATCATCGGATCCATTATCCAGCCCAAAACGGATACAAGCAGTTTCCTCGCGGCCACTGACCGGGCGGTCTGTTTTCCTTGATATTGCGGAAAAGCGGGTGCCCGGGTTTTTCGTGCCTGTCGGCTGTTGGGTGCGGTGTGGGTGCTTCGTTAGCCGAGGACGGTCTGGCGGAGGCGAGTTCATCCAGTTTTGTGATGGCCACGGAGTTCAGAGTTAGTGGCACTGCTGTCGCCGTCAGGGTGTGATTGAGGCACTGGAAGGTGGGAACGAGGTCTCCCACCATGAGTGGGAACGGGTTTGCATTACGTAAGCGCCTACAGACTCTACTTTTTCTCCCAGGCTGTTGCTCTCAGGCGTTGACGCGGTTTTGAGTACCGCACTGACTTTACTGACGCCAAGCAGCCAGGTCGCTATCTTCGAGTCAATAGATCCCAACAGTTCGTAAGCAACAGGTACATAGACGAAGCATCCAAATGCAGCAAAAGCTCAGTGTGAGAGACACGATTACTTACCATGTACAGATGAGCAAGGCTAGGGTATGAGCCCGCAACTTACTCGCACATTTACTGGAAAAGGTTTGACAGTAGTTAGAGTAGGTGCCAAGAAGCGCGTGGATCTCGGTCAGACTTTCCTCTCCAGCGCACTAATTCGGCTTTTCGAAGTGCTTCCAATGCGCGCTTGGCAGTTGGTCGCGCAATACCGACCAGCTCCGCGACTTGTCCAGTGCTCAGCGGGCGATCCTGCAGTCTAAGCACATCTAGGATAATTCGTGCGTTTCGGGGCAGCTCAGCAAGTAATTCTGGGTCCACAGCATCGGTTGCTTTAAGCGTTAAGGTTACGGAGGATGCGTTTTGCCGATAAATAGGGGCGGAAAGTCCCTGTGTTTTCATCTCATGGAAGATACGCTTGATACCTTCGCCTAGTTCTCGAGTGATTCCCATGTCTGCACAGACGCGGGCGATTCGCGGGTTACGGGCATAGCGTGAAATCTGGAGGGGTTCGGTTGTATCAACCAGTCCGGGGAAGCGCCCAGGGGACGTGATCTCTACGCGATGTGGGAAAATTTCGAATCGAATATGGTCACCCGCTATGTTGTATGAGCGATGAACAACCGCATTAACTAATCCTTCTAGCCAGGCATCGCGTGGAATCATAGGTACCGGGTTGAATAGGCCACTTTGAGTGAGCTGCTGCCGGGCGGGGATGGATTGAGTAATTTTCGTAGCTGCCTGCATGATTTGTTGCGGCAAGGGACCTTCGATCCGAGTGTCCTCTAGCAGAGTCATTTGGGATCCAAGCCCACGTTCATCACTGTCATATTTGAGGATTCTGACGTAAGCGCTGGGAAAATCGCGTTGCGGGCGGTCATCGAAAAGTAACTCCGCAGCTACAGTCAGTCTGTCGTGACGGTCTATCAGATCCCTGGCGTACAGCATCTCTTTCACGCTTGAAGAACCAATCGACTGCTGATAGCTTTCCGTGAGTTCTGCTGCTAGGTCATTAATAGTCAGATCAACTGGCGTTGCTTCGAAAGTCTTACTACCTCGATCGTAGGCAAGCGCTTGCTGTTCTGCTAGTGATAGTTTGCGAGATTCATCGCCAATACGCAGGAAGCAGTCTCCCGATTTGCTGGTGTGAACTGTGTCACCAGGTTCGACTCGGATAATAAGCACCTGTTTACCATCGTCCTCGATGGTTGAAATCTGGGTACGCACCGGGGGGATAGTGAAGTCAATAGCGGCTTGGCGGATGGCATTGACCGATTTAGTTGGCACTCCATCGACTTGCCCATTGCTGAGCCCCACTGCCAGAATGCCTCCCTCAGCGTTAGCAAAGGCAATTAACGGTCGAGCGAGGTCTTTGGCTGCTATCCGCCCGGATTTTCGGTCAAACCATTGATCTTCCGCCCTGACCAGCAAATCTTTCAAGGCCCTCGAGTCCGGTTGGGCTAGCACTGCATGAACACTACGGAAACTCACGTATCTACTGTAACATTGTTCCAGTAGATTTCACTGTCTTATATAGATGCTTGTTGGCAGATATTGCCTAGTGGAGAGCTGGAGATATCCTCATTAAGCCGTGCATTACCATTGCTTTCGCGTGACTTTACTTGCGTTACCTTACCGTTCCCGACGCAGGGGCAGGCTGACAGGCGGAGCGAAGCTGCTGGAGCGTTTGGTTGAACACCTACTGCAACATTTTTTTTCAGTAGATGTTTCAGTAGGTAGATGTGGGGATGGGGGGCAGATATGGCAACCCCTGACGCCAAAATGCAGGCCATTGAGAGTGAGACCTTGGCAGATGCGTGGCTGGAATGACATGCTTGCCAAGTTTGACAAGGATCCATCCTGGATTTATTTTCCATCCGATAGCTAACAGAGGCCGAAAAAGCCTTAGCCACCATGCTCCATGCCAATGCCAAAGACCCCCTGATACTGGTGGAGCATGCACGTGCTGACCAATTCGATACCAGTGGGTTGGAAGCCGAAATTAAAATCGCCCGGGCCACTCTCAACGCGGCCAGCCAAGCACTAGCCAACCTAGGAGAAAAGGGAACGAACGCCGCCCTAGCGATGGGGTAATACGAGCAGAAGTATGGCGCCACACCCCACACTTATGACCAGACACAAGCCAAACACCCGCAACTCCAGGAACAGGTCAACGAGATCCGGCATCGAAGCGGGTTCCAGAAAAACTCGACTTTGCCCATCAATGGACGACAGGAGGCATTGAACTGCATACGCTAAACGAAGTGCGTGCCGATCATGTGAATGCCATGACGAAAGAAGGGTGGATGGCATTTTCCTGATTTTCTGCGTAGGCATAAATTCCTTCTACGCTGAATTTGGATGAATGCTTATAGAGCGGAAAGAGGATAAAAGACTGCGACGACGTTTTTCCACTACCGCATCCACTTCAGCCAAAACGGCCAGTTTGACTGAAAACGTCCAGATTCTCCCCACGCAGCACCCTAACCGTTTCGGCATATCCGTTTGGATGGAAAAGTATCTCGTGTCATGTAGCGCCACGATGGAATAAGGGTTGGGGCTAAAAAAGTCCACCCCGCCGGGAGCACGGCACACAATACAACTGGCACGCGCACATGGAAGACAAACCACGCAATCGCGGTGCAAAACCAACGAAAGAGTCTGCGCAAGGTAGCGCGATACCCTCCTGGACTGCAGGCCTAACGAGTTCGGCCCGAGTGGAAAAACGCGCCTATGGCGTTAAATGCTAAAGCCAGCACGCTGTATGCAACGCCATAGATCAGTGCGCTGGCGTTAAAAAAGACGATCATGGGCAATAGGAAGCACAGCACAGGGGCGAGGAGCCAGAGAAAATTAAACCCACTTTTCACCCCATCCCACCCCGCCAAGGCAATAGTCACCAGCGGAAGGGCAGCCAGCAGCACAAGGAAAGCGAAACTCTTCGACCAATCGTTTAGCTGCGCGCTTAAGGAGATGGCAAAAGATAACGCGGGTAGTGCCATATAGAGCACAAACAGCAGCCCGATGCGCCCCTTGGTTGTTTTCACCATCGTCGTCATACCTCCAGGAAAGCTTGCGCTAGATTGTCTTGGCCGAAGGGTTCGGCGAATTGCCCCAGATGGGGTTTTTAAGCAAATTGGGTGTGCGGGCGCGGGTTGGTGTTCGCTGGGTCTTTTCCCTCAATTCCCCAGGGTTCCTACGCTGACAATTATTCCCACTAGCGCCACAATTCTCAAGCGATTCAGCAGTGGGCAGGGGCGGTGTGGATTTCTTGGCAGGTCGGAATGTGTCGATGAAAAATAGGTGTTTGCCGAGCATGTTTTCGTTGCCGTTTTTCTTAGCTAGTTGCTTTGTGGCAACCTCGCTGGCTGTTTATGCGTGCACCAATGCGGAGGTATTGGAGCCTGTCATCATCATGCTTGTGCCAGATCGCATGGCGGCTTTTCTTTTCCGCACATACAAGTCGGGCAAAGCCGGTTCAATGAGGGTGTTGCAGCATTGGGTTTTTCAAGCTTAGGTAGCTGACGGGAAAAGTCCCTGGGAGCGACACTTTGGGGGTGCGATTACCCACCGCCACGGCATCTCATAGCTGGGTGTACAGCCGTTACCTGTTTTGCTGTCTGCTTGCGAGTATTACAGCTGTGAAAGAAAGTGGGGCACCCGCCTGCTTCAAGGGGGGTGCCCCCACGTTTTATTGGGTTGGGCACCTTAGCGGTGGTGCTGTTCGAGGAAGTCCTCGATGCTTTTTTGGCTGTCCTCGTGTGCTGCTTCATTGGCTGCTTGGGTTCCGCCGGTGGCGATGCGCATGTTGGACAGATTGTTCACGCCGTCGCCGAAGAAGATGTGTCCGGCGTCGGGGTAGGTTTTGACGGTGGTGCCTTGGGGGCGTTGCTCCTGGATGAGCTGTGCTGCCTGCGTGCTGTCCCACATCATGTCTTTTCCGCCGGCGATGAGCAGGATGTCGGCGTCTGTGTCTGTGACGGGGATGAGTTTGCTGTCTCGGTCCGGGTCGTCTTCGACGGCATTTTTGTAGACATTTAGGTATTCGACCGGAGCACCAACCAGCATGGGTAGTCCGGCTTCCGCGAAGAAGGTGGCGGGGTTTGTTTCCTTCATGTTGATGAAGGGCAATTGTTGGCCTTGCCAGGTCCAAGAGGAGCTTGCTTCACGGCCGAAGTCGAGGCCGGCGTAGTTGTACGCGGACGGCGCGCGCAGGATGAGCGAGTCTATTTCGTCGTATTTGGTGGCGAGGTTGAGTGCGTATTCCGCGCCCTTGGATGCGCCGATGACGGTGAGGGGGCCTTTGTCTGTGACGTTGGCGTTGATGTAGTCCAACACGTCGTCGAATTGTTCGAGCGGCACCTTCGACAATTCTTGTGGCTGATTGTCCATGCCGAACATGAACACGGCCATGGTTTCATATCCACGTTGCGCGAGCTGTTGAGCATCCTGAAAGCCTGCGGCGCCATCTGAGCCGCCATAGCTGACGATGATTCCTTTGTGCTTTTTGTCTTTCGGCACGAGGTGGAAGCCGTGGAGGGTGTTGTTGTTGACGGTGGTGACTTCTACGCCATCGATGTCGGTGGGGTACAGACTCAAGTTGGTGGGGTCGGTGTAGTAGCTTGTGCTCGCACTGGTGGAGTCGGAGCCGTATTTGTGGTTGTAGAAAACCCTGAGGGCCACGACGATTAGTACGAGGGTGAGGATCAGCGTGAGAATGGACAGCAGTGTGCGTTTGAGAATTTTCATTGCGGCTCCTTGGGAAGGCGTCTACTAGTGTGTGTAACACATCACTATCCCCTTTTGGGGTGAAATAGTTTTTCTCTTTGTCCATTCCGTGGACACCTCCCCCTAGCTGTGAGGTTGCACCGCCGGGGGGAAGCCGCATGTTTGGTGGTTTAAGGGCGGTTGATCAGGTTCGTCATGGGAACGAAGTCTCCTAGTTGGGGTCTAAGGGTGGTGATTTTTCCTTGGGAGTCGAGCGCTGGGATGGTGGCGTTCTTCCCCGGGGTACCCACCGGGCTGAGTGGGTGGGGTGTGCGGCGTTGTGGCGCCGGGGTGACAGTTTCGGGGGTAGCCGCTGGGAGTTGGACGGTGGGGGCGGTCATGGCCACAACTAGTTCCGCGGCGGCGCGGCTGATGCGCTGGTTGAGGGCGCTGCCGGTGGTGCCGAAGTCTTCGGTGGCCGCGAACACGCCAGTGGCGATGGGGTGTGCGCGCAGGGCTGCGGCCAGTGGCCGGAGGGCGTAGTCGATGGCAAGGCTATGCCGGGCGGTGCCGCCGGTGGCGGCGAGTAGGACGGGTGTGTTGCGGATGCGGTCGGTTCCGACAAAGTCCATGAAGGTTTTGAATAGTCCGGAGTAGCTGCCGGCGTAGATGGGGCTGACCAAAATGATGCCGTCGGCGCGTTCCATGGCGTCTAGAGCGTCATCGAGTTCGTTGGGTGGTATGCCGGTTGCTAGTGCTTCGGCCAGTGGGTAGGCCAGGGGTTTGAGGTTGATGTGCTCGAGGGCGATGTCGTGGCCTTGCGTGTGTGCGAGTTGCTGGGTGTGGTGTGCGAGTTGTTGACCAAGCAGGTCGGTGGAGGATGGGATGGAAAGGCCGGCGGTAACGACGGTGAGGGTGTAGGTGCTCATGGGGGTGCTTTCTTTTTTCGGGTGGGTTTGTGGGCTGGTGGTGAGGTTCTCTCCCCCGGCCCGTGTGGGTACGGGCCGGGGAGATGAGGGGTGCGGGCTTTTTACTTGGCGGTGGCTTTGTCTTCGGCGCGTAGTCCGGTCCAGTTGTCGCCGGTGTGGAAGGGGTAGCTGGCGGAAAAGGCGGGTTTGCCTTCGAGTTCGAGCTGGTGATCACGGGCGGCGACCAGGCTGTCGTGGGTGGGGGCGTCAGGGACGTCTGCGGCGCGGTTGCTGTCGTATTCGTGGCGCAGTGCCGGGGCGACGGTGTCGCCGAGCATTTCGATTTGTTCAAGCACGTATTTCAGCGGCAGGCCGGCGTGGTCGATGAGGAACATGATGCGCTGGACGTCGCCGTAGGCTTGGCGCATGCTGGCGTAGCGGTCGATGACTTGTTGTGGGGAGCCGACGGTCAGTGGGGTGTGGGCCATGAAGTCTTCCATGGGCGCACCGTGGCCGTAGACGGGGGCGTTGTTGTAGTAGGGGCGGAAGCGGTCGATGGCGTCTTGGCTGTTTTTGGCCATGAAGGCGTGTGCGCCGATACCGACGATTGCTTGGTCTGCGCGGCCGTGGCCGTAGTGCTCATAACGCTGCCGGTAGAAGTCGATCATTTCCGCGGTGTGTTCTTGCTTCCAGAAGATGTTGTTGTGGAAGAAGCCGTCGCCGTAGAAGGCGGCTTGTTCGGCGATTTGCGGGGAGCGAATCGAGCCGTGCCACACAAACGGTGCGACCCCATCGAGCGGGCGTGGGGTGGAGGTAAACGATTGCAGCGGGGTGCGGAATTTACCTTCCCAATTGACCACGTTGTTATCCCACAGTGTGCGCAGCAGGTCGTAGTTTTCGATGGCGAGGTCGATGCCGTCGCGGATGTCTTTGCCGAACCAGGGGTAGACCGGTCCGGTGTTGCCGCGGCCTAGGGTCAGATCGAGTCGACCGTCGGAAAGGTGCTGCAGCATGGAGTAGTCTTCGGCGATTTTCACCGGATCGTTGGTGGTGATCAGGGTGGTGGCTGTTGTCAGCTGTAATGTGTCGGTTTGCCCGGCGACGTATCCAAGCAGGGTGGTTGGCGAGGATGAGAAGAAGGGCGGGTTGTGGTGCTCACCGATACCGAAGACGTCGAGGCCGGCGTCCTCGGCGGCGCGCGCGATGGTCACCACGTCTTTGATGCGCTGGTTTTCGGTAGGGGTAACACCGGTGGTGGGGTCGGTGGTGATGTCGGAGACGGAGAAGATTCCGATGTGCATGATGGGATTCCTTTTTGTGTGTAGGGGTAGTCAGACAGCTTTTTGTCTATTCGTCTATTTGTCCGTGGTGGATTCAAGGTAGGTGTTCAACTGGTCGAGCACCTGGCCAAGGGCCAGAAGTTCGGTGTCGTTCAACGCGGCGAAGAAGGTGTCTTCGAGGATCCGGTCGTGGAGTGCTCGTGCGCTGTTAAAAGTGGTGGTTCCTTCCGCAGTCAGCGCCAGGGTGAGTGCGCGTTTGTCGTGGTCTGCGGGGATTTTTTCCAGCAGTTCGCGCTGTTCAAGGCGGCTCACAGCCCGGGAGAGTCCGGAGGTGGTCACCAGCACGGTGGCTTTGAGACAGTTCATGGACAGTTGCTGTTCTGGCGCGCGATGGATGGTGGCCAGCACGTCGTAGTCGGAAATACTCAAGCCCAGCTGGCTTTTTAGAGCCGATTCGAGCGTTTGGGTGATTTTGGTGCTGCTGGTGAGGAAGCTTTTCCACACATCCCACTTTGTTGTCATGTCACCAATATAGGCCGATATAGTTGCGCGCGCAACTACCTTGGCAGCAACCACCCACCCCCACACACAGCACCAGCACCACACAGCACCAACACCAGCACCACAAAAGCCTCAAAACACCAGGCCAACACCCATCCGGGAATACCCAAGCCAAAAGAACAACTTGTGTGTTGTATGCGCATTGATATCTACTCCGACGTCGTCTGCCCCTTCTGCTTCATCGGACTAGCCAACCTAGAACAAGCCATCAACAACCTCGGCGACAAACTCAGCGACAACCTCGACATCGACATCCACCACCGCGCCTTCGAACTCGACCCAAACGCCCCACACCAACCCCCAAGCAACCTCATTGCAGCCATCGCGAAAAAATACGGCATCAGCCAAGAAGAATCCGAACGCTCCCAGCAGGCAATCGCCGCCAGCCTAAAAACCGTCGGCGTC
This sequence comes from Corynebacterium aquilae DSM 44791, assembly GCF_001941445.1. Taxonomy (NCBI): domain Bacteria; kingdom Bacillati; phylum Actinomycetota; class Actinomycetes; order Mycobacteriales; family Corynebacteriaceae; genus Corynebacterium; species Corynebacterium aquilae. The sequence goes on from NZ_CP009245.1 coordinate 2,660,624, forward strand.
AACTTCGACTACCACCACGCCCGCTTCGGCAACACCTTCGACGCCCACCGCCTCATCCACCTCGCCGCGGAAAACAACCAATCCACCCCAGTCAACAAAGCTCTCATGCGCGCCTACCTCGAACAAGGCAAAAACCTCGCCGACCACGCAGTCCTACGCCAAGTCGGCATCGAGGCGGGACTCGACGCAACCGCCATCGATGAGCTACTCAACAGCGACCGCTACGCCGAGGCTGTACGAAACGATGAAACACAGGCAGCACAACTCGGCGTGCGCGGCGTGCCCTTCTTCGTCTTCGACAACGTCTACGCCATCTCCGGGGCACAACCCGTCGCGGTATTCGAACAGGCACTCACCCAAGCGGCCGCCCAGCCGGCAAACGGCAGTGGCGCCTGCGCCGCGGACGGATCCGGCTGCGCCTAAACCACAAAGCGGTACCCGAAACCCAGCTCAGTAATGAAATGAGCTGGGTTTTTCGGTTCCTGCTCCAACTTCTGCCGCACCTGCGACAAATACACCCGCAAATAATTGGTCTCCCGGTTGTAATTCTCCCCCCACACCGCATGCAACAAATCCAACTTGCTGACCAACTTGCCCTGATGCTTGACCAAAAAATCCACAATCCCCCACTCATTAGGAGTCAGCTTCACCAACTCACCATCCCGCCACACCTGCTTATTCGCCAAATCAAAACGCAGATGCCCATCCTTTGTCACCACCAAAGGATCCGCGCCCGAAACCGACGAACCAGTACGTCGCAACGCCGCCCGCAACCGCGCCAACAACTCCCCCATCGCAAAAGGCTTCGTAATGTAATCATCCGCGCCGGCATCCAACGCCTCAATCTTGCCCTGCTGCAACTGACGCGCCGACACGACCAAAATCGGCATATCCGACCAGCCACGCGTCCCCCGCAACACATCCAAACCCGACAAATCCGGCAACCCTAAATCCAGCAGCATCGCATCGGGAACCCACTCCCCCGCAATCCGCAACGCATCCGCAGCATTCTGCGCCACCTGCACCTCATAATCGCGGGCCTTGAGGTTAATGATGATGGCCTGCGCCAACGCATGATCATCCTCAACCACCAAAATCTTGGTCACTGGGCGCTCTCCTTCTTCTCCTTAACAGGTTTCAAGATACGTCCACTCGGCGGCGTCCCGTCAGCATTTCGCAAAGTCAACACAAAAGTAGCGCCCCCACCCGGGGTCTGCTCATAGGTCAACGCCCCATCCATCGCCTCCGCGAAACCATGCGACACCGCCAATCCCAAGCCCAAACCATGCTTACCGCTATCGGTCAAATGCTGGAACGGAGTAAACAGGTCAGCCAATTGCTCCTCACTAATCCCCGGCCCATGATCAATGACCCGGATCTCCACACAATCCTGCACACTGCCCGCCACCAAATGAATATCCGAATGCGGCGCATAGGTCCGCGCATTGATCAACAAATTCGCCAAAATCCGCTGAGTTAACCCCGGGTCCCCCGACACCTGCGGCAAAGACTCCGGAATATCCACCGTCACATGGCTCGCGGCCTCCGGAATCTCACGGCGCACCGCATCGACCAACTCATCCACATTCATCGCCGTGCGCGCCACCGTCACCGCATTCGAATTCAACCGCGACATATCCAACAAGTTGCCCACCACCGTGTCCAAACGGTCCGTGGACTGCTCAATCATCTCAATCAAATCCCGCTGCATCTTCGGCGACAACTCCACATCATCAAGCGTCAAACTCGACACCGCAGCCTTAATCCCCGCCAACGGGGTGCGCAAATCATGACTAACCGCCGTCAGCAGCGCACTACCCACCCGGTTTCCGGCCTGCAGCGCCGCCGTCGCCCGACGCATCGCATCCACATCCTCCCGAGCCAACATTGCCGTAATCCGCGCCCCATGGGCCTCAATAATGGCCAACTGGCTCGGCGAAGGCGTCACCCCCCACAACGTCAACCGCAAATTCTCCCCCAACGCAATCCGCGAAGTATCCCCACCCGGGGTCGGCTCCGCCAACACCTGATGCCCCTTGCTGGAATACAACGGGAACCACTTCTTCCGGCCCGTCGAATAACGCTGCACATCCACCCGATCCAAACCAAAAGTGGACTCCAAACGCCGCAACAACGCCGGCACATCATCGCCCTCACGCAACACCCCAGAGGCCAAATCAGCCAACACCACCGCCTGCGCCTGCGCGCGCCGCGCCTCCCGGCCACGCCGCTCCGCGGCAGACACCACCCACGCCACCGCCAGCGCAATCACCAAAAACAGCACCAACGCCGCCACGTTTTCCGGATCCGACATCGTGAACGTGTGCACCGGGTCGGTGAAAAACCAGTTCGCCAACAACGAACCCACAATCACCGCCGCCAACGCCGGCCACACCCCCGCCAGCAAGGTGGAAAACACCGCAATGGTCAAATACCCCAACAAAATCGGGGCCAAATAATCCTCCGAGGGATTCAACAACTGCACCGCACCCGTCAACGCCAGCGGGCCAGCAATCGCCACCAGCCAGCCCGCCACCCGGCGCGGGGTCGGGAAATTCGTGTTCGGCAAACCCTTAAAAGACAGGTGGGAATCCTGCTTGCCCATCGACACGATGTGCACATCAATGCCCTTGCCGGCACGATCAATGATCTTGCGGCTAATCCGGCCCGACAACGTCAACCGGTTGCCGCCGGAAGTGCCAATAATCAGCTGGCTGGCCGACACATTCGTGGCGAAATCAATCAGCGTCTCCACCACATCGCCGCCCAGCAGCACCCGCCACTCGCCGTCGAGATCCTCGGTCAATTTTTGCAAATTCGACAAGGTCTCCGGGGCGCGCGACGCCAACCCATCGTCCTCGGCGATGTGCACCACGATCAGCTCGCGGCTCGCCTTACGTCCGGCGATCCGCGCGCCACGACGAATCAAAATCTCCGAGTCTGGCCGCCCCGTCACCGCAACCACGATGCGCTCACGCGTCTGCCAGCTATCAGTAATTTCCTGATCCTGGCGGTATTTCTCCAGGCCCTCATCGACCTTGTCGGCCAGCCACAACAAGCTCAACTCGCGCAGCGCCGTCAGGTTGCCCAGCCGGAAATAGTTCGACAGCGCGGCCTCCGCGCGGTCCGGTTGATAAATCTCGCCCCGCGACAGGCGAATCCGCAACGCATCCGGCGACAGGTCCACCAGCACCACATCGTCGGCATCCCGCAGCACCTGGTCCGGCACCGTCTCCCGCTGCCGGGTGGTGGTCACCGCAGCAACTACATCGTTGAGCGACTCCAAGTGCTGAATATTCAGCGTCGAAATCACATTGATGCCCGCATCCAGCAGGGTGTAGACATCCTGCCAGCGTTTGGTGTGCGGATTCTCATCATCGGCATCAACCTGGCCGGCGCCGACAATGGTGTGCGCCAACTCGTCAACGAGCACAAACTCTGGCGCCCGCTCGAGCACCGCGGCGAGATCCATCTCCTCAAACTGCGCGCCTTTATGCTCCACCACGATGCGCGGCAGAATCTCAAGGCCCTCAGTCAGCGCCTTTGTACGCGCCCGCCCATGATCCTCCACCAGGCCCACGAGTACATCGTGGCCCCGCTTCGTCAGCTCATGAGCCTCCTGCAGCATGGCGTAGGTCTTACCGACGCCAGGAGCGAAACCGAGGTACACCTTGAGAGTGCCGCGCCGTGTCATGGTGTGTGCTTATCCTTTCGCCACGTCCAAAACCGCCAGGTTCAGCAAGAGCACATTCACGCCTTGCCCTTGAGTGGAGTCTAGGACGAGACCGGCAACCGTGTCCTCACTCAGCCCCTGTGCCTTGGCCACCCGCGGGATCTGCAGGCGCGCGTACTCGGGGCTGATGTGCGGGTCCAAACCCGACGCGGACGCAGTGATCGCATCGTCGGGAACCGCACTTTCGGCAACGTTTTCTTCCTGTGCGATACGCGCCCGACGCTCGGCAACATCACGCAACAGCGTCTCATCGCCCTTCGCCAGGTTCGTCGCACCGGAATCCAGCGCATCATAGCCGCTGGCCGAGGGGCGGGAGTGGAACAAGGCCGGGTCGTCGAACTCCTGCCCAATTAAGGCAGAGCCCACCACTTGGCCGTCAGCGCCAGTGACCATGGAGCCGTCAGCATTGTGCGCGAACACGCGCCCTGCACCCCACATTGCGAAGGGATACAACACACCCAAAATCACCGTGAACGTCAACAGGAACGTGGCGGCCACGCCGAGGGTCCTGCGATAGGTAGCGGAAAACATCACTTGGGTCCTTTACATTCCGAAGACGCCGCTGAGCAGCATATCGATGAGTTTGATTCCGATAAACGGCACAATCACGCCGCCAAGACCGAAAATCATGAGGTTGCGGTTCAACAGTGCGGCAGCACCACCCGGGGTGTACTTCACACCCTTGAGCGCCAAGGGGATCAGCGCCACAATGATCAAGGCGTTGAAGATCACCGCCGACAAAATCGCGGACTGGGGGCTGTGCAACCCCATGATGTTGAGCTTTTCCAAACCAGGGAAAGCCACCAGGAACATAGCCGGGATGATCGCGAAGTACTTCGCCACATCGTTGGCGATAGAAAACGTCGTCAACGCGCCGCGGGTAATCAGCAACTGCTTACCGATCTCCACGATCTCAATCAGCTTGGTCGGATCGGAGTCGAGGTCGACCATGTTGCCGGCCTCCTTCGCAGCCATGGTGCCGGTGTTCATCGCGACACCCACATCCGCCTGCGCCAGCGCCGGCGCATCGTTGGTGCCGTCACCAGTCATCGCCACCATGCGGCCGCCGTCCTGCTCCTTCTTGATCAGGGCCAGCTTCTCATCCGGGGTGGCCTCCGCCAGGAAGTCATCCACACCAGCCTCGGCAGCAATCGCCTTAGCGGTCAGCTCGTTATCACCAGTGACCATCACGGTGCGGATACCCATGGCACGCAGCGTTGCGAAACGCTCGATGATGCCATCCTTGACGATGTCTTTCAGGTGAATCACACCCAGCACCCGCGCGGTCTCCGGGGTGCCCGGCAGCGCCGGGAAACGCTCCACCGCATCATCACTGCGCACCGGACCGGTCTCAGCGACCATCAGCGCGGTACCACCAGCCATGGACACCTCAGTAGCGGCATCCAGAACTTCCTGCGGCACCTGTGCACCAAAGGTCTCCACCAGCTGAGAAATCTCACTAGCAGCACCCTTGAGGATGCAGGAACCATCCGGCTGGCTGATACCCGACATGCGGGTATTAGCGGTAAAGGGAATGAAGTTCGCGTGCCGGTAGCTTTCCTCCGGCAACTGGCCCAAACCGAGACCATTTTCGGCGAGCTCCACAATGGAACGACCCTCCGGAGTCTCATCCGCCAAGGACGACACCTGGGCGGCACGGGCCACATCCTGCTCACTAATACCCGGGGCAGGGATGAAAGCCACCGCCTGACGATCACCGACGGTAATGGTGCCGGTCTTATCAAGCAGCAACGTGGACACGTCACCAGCGGCCTCCACCGCACGACCAGACATAGCCAGCACATTGCGCTGCACCAGTCGGTCCATGCCGGCGATACCAATCGCAGACAGCAACGCACCAATGGTCGTCGGAATCAAACACACCAGCAACGCAATCAAAATGATCGGGTCCTGGGCGGCACCGTTGAACGCAGCCATCGGCGCCAGCGCCAACACCACCACCAAGAAGATGAGGGTCAGCACGTTCAGCAAAATGCTCAACGCCAACTCGTTAGGGGTCTTCTTACGCTCCGCGCCCTCAACCAAAGCGATCATCCGGTCAATGAAGGTCTCGCCCGGCTTGGAGGTGATGTTGACCAAAATCCGGTCCGACAACACGCGGGTACCACCGGTCACAGCGGAACGGTCACCACCAGATTCACGAATCACCGGCGCAGACTCACCCGTGACCGCAGACTCATCAACACTGGCGGCACCAGCGATCACATCACCGTCACCGGGGATCACATCGCCAGCCACGACCAGCACCGTATCGCCCGGCATCAGGCTGTCAGCGGGAACTTCCTCCAGCTGCGGATCAACCAGATTCTTCTCACCGACCACGCGGTGAGCCACGGCATCAACCTTCGCGGCACGCAAAGAGTCAGCCTGCGCCTTACCGCGGCCCTCCGCGATCGCTTCGGCGTAATTGGCAAACAGCACGGTAAACCACAGCCACGCCGTGATCGACCAGGTGAACAGGGAGGGGTGCAGTGCTGCAAGCACCAAAGTGAACGCCGCACCAACCTCCACAAGGAACATCACCGGGGTGGTGAGCATCTGCCGGGGGTTGCATTTCTTCACAGCCATCCCGAGCAGTTGGGGATTAAAAACCTGGGACATTTACATAACCTCCAGAGCCTCGACCAGCGGGCCAAGAACGAGAGTGGGAAGGAAGGTCAGCGCACTCACAATCAGTGCGACACCAACCATCAAGCCCACGAATTGGGGTCGGTGGGTAGGAAGGGTGCCAGCGGTGGCAGGAACCGGCTTCTGCTGTGCCAAGAACCCAGCCAAAGCCAAAACCATGATGATGGGGATGAAACGGCCAAGCAGCATCGCATAGCCAAGAGTGGTGTTAAACCACGGGGTGTCGGCGCCAAAACCTGCAAACGCAGAACCGTTGTTGTTGGCCGCCGAGGTGTAGGCGTACACAATCTCGGAGAAACCATGCGCGCCAACATTGCCCAGGCTGTCCGGGGTGGCGGGCAGCAAGGTCGAGACTGCAACACCAGTGAGCACCAGCACCGGCATGGTCAGGATGTACAGGCTGACAGCCTTCATCTCCCGCACGCCAATCCGCTTGCCGAGGTACTCGGGGGTACGACCCACCATCAGGCCGGCGATAAACACCGACAGGATGGCGATCATCAGCATGCCGTACAGGCCGGCACCCACACCGCCGGGGCTGATCTCACCCAACAACATGTCGAGGATGAGAGCGCCGCCACCGAGCGGACTGTAGGAGGAGTGGAAGGAATCGACCGCACCGGTGGAGGTCATCGTGGTGGACACCGCGAAGAACGCGGAAGGAATAACCCCGAAACGAACCTCACGGCCCTCCATGGCAGGAGCGCCAGGCTGGTGAATGATGGTGCCAGTCTCGGCAAGAATGACCGTGATCAAGGAACCGAAGTACAGCACCAGCATTGCGGACAGCACAGCCCAACCCTGGCGGGTATCGCCCACCATCTTGCCGAAGGTGCGGGTCAGGGAGAACGGGATTACCAGGATCAGGAAGATTTCCAGGCAGTTGGTGAACTGGTTGGGGGATTCGAAGGGGTGGGAAGAGTTAGCGTTGAAGAAGCCACCACCATTGGTGCCGAGCTCCTTGATGGCTTCCTGGGAGGCGACAGCGCCACCCGGAATGTTCTGCACCGCACCGGTGAGGGTCTGCACCGCCTGAGGTGCGTGGAAGTTCTGGATGGCACCCTGGCTGATCAGGATGAACGCGGCAATCGCCGCACCCGGCAGCAGGATACGCAGCACGGTGCGGGTCAGGTCGACCCAGAAGTTACCGATGCGACCATCGGTAGCTTTGGACACCAGACCACGAATCAAAGCAACCGCAACGCAGATACCAACGGCTGCGGACACGAAGTTCTGCACCGCCAGGCCAGCCATCTGGGTCAGCAAGCTCATGGCCTGCTCACCGGAGTAGGACTGCCAGTTGGTGTTGGTGGTGAAGGAAATTGCGGTGTTGAACGCCTGGTCGGGGTGGACAGGCTCCATCCCGATGGCCAACGGCAACCACGGCTGCAGGCGCTGCAGCGCGTACACCGCCAACACGCTCAGCATGGAAAAGGCCAAAACGCCGGTGGCGTAGTGGGTCCAGTGCTGGCTCGCGCGGGGATCCACGCGCGCAATGCGGTAGATAGCGGACTCAATGTTGGAGTCCTGTTGGGACTGGAACACCCGGGCCATGTAGTTGCCGACAGGAATGTAGGCGATGGCCAAGGCCGCCAAGGTGGCGATGACTGGAAGTAGTGCATTCATGCTCATGAGAAACGCTCCGGATTCAACAAGGCCATGAACACATAGATGATGGCGATGATGCCGAGAACGGCACCGACGATGGCTTCAAGGTTCATAGTTTGTCTGCCCCCTTGATGATCAAGTGCAGCAGACCGAAGCTCACGAGGGTCGCGAGCACAAACACGATGTCTAGCATGCTGATGATTTTCACCCCGCACCCAATCCAGCCACATGCTCCTTAACGCATTCTTTGCGCTATAGGCCGTTCGTGCTGCGATGGTGTTAAGACCGCGTTAAGAACCACTTCACGCTGTCCGCTCTGCCAAGCACATCTTCGCCCCGCAAAAAGCTTTCCCACCCACAGTTCTCTGTCTTCTTGCGCACGAGTTTCTCAGACAACACCTTGGCAGCCGTCCAGTAACAAACTCCCTGTACAGACAGTGTTTATACACCGATGGCCCGACCTGCGGAGCAAGATCGGACCATTGGTGGAATAACTAAGCTACTTCCAGCTCTTTGCGACAGCCTCAGCCTCTTCTAGATCGAAAGCAACATCGAGCTTGTTGGCGAAGTCGGACAACACCGTTATGGCTTTCTTCGTGATTTTCTCCCTCATTCCAAGGGCCTGAACCACGGCACCATAAATCAACTCCCCTTCACCACGAGCATCGCGGATAACTTGTTCCATTTTTTCCTCGTCGATTTCGACGACTGTTCGGAATTCCTCAAAATCCACTTTGTGGCCAGCCTGCTTGGCTTCGGTTTCAGCAGCTATAGACAGGTAGTGAATAAACATGCTTTGTCGCTCGGAAAGCCTTCCAACCCTACGAGCTGCCCACAAAACGGACCAAAGCACAGCTTCATACTCGGTAGACCGCTTCATAATCCGATCCGCGAGTTCAGCCACGCGCACCTCATCACGGATGACCGTTTTTGCGTGATAGCCAACTGCCCTCGTCATCCAGCCGTTGAGTGCAATCGCAACCGGCACACCGACCCCGGGAATAGCCATCTTGACCAGATTGCGCTGAAGAAGCTTCTTACCGATAACCGGCAGTGCCTGGGCTGCCTTGAGTCGTGCCCCAGAAAAAATTGCGCGGATAGCGTGCTGCACGACAGCCGGCACACCCTTCATCGCGACGTTACCGCCGACCTCAGCCCCCTTAACACCGAAGGCAATACGAATAAGTTTCCAGGAATCCTCTGAATCGTTGATATCAAGTGGTTTTCCGTAAAGCACAGAAATGTCATAGGCCAGTCTCATTTGAATCTGTGTGAGAAACACCATGTCAATGAGGAACGCGGAAGCCGCCGCAGGAACTGCGACTGGGGAAGCGCTGCCAGCAGACTGAATGGTTGTGGCAATCGCCCCGGTGTACGCAGAAGATGTTAAACCTCCCTCAATCGCCGCATACCGCGAAGCGAGAGCAATGCGTGTGTTAACGATTTCATCAGTCGGCAGATTGGGATATTTCTTCCGAAAGAATTCTGCATCAACTTGCTTCGTATAGTTAGCGACTGATTGCGTCAAGAGTTTCTTAAACCAATCACCGGATTTGAAGTCCGCCATCGAGGACGTCGAAACAAACTCCTTGACCTGAGCTAATTGATTTTTCAGCTCGGATCGGTCAATTGGCTCGCCATTAATTTCCTCCTCGAACTCCCCATTGAGTTCTTCGGCGATTACTTCGTCAATCTTGTCGTCACTGATGATCGCAGCGATAGCATCATCGGAGTTATCTTCGTTCCCAAACTCTGAGCTGCGCATACCGCATTCTCCTATGTAGAGCTAAAACGTTGGTTCCAGGGTAGTGAGAAACTGCCGTTTAGATAATCGAGTTTTCGCCAACTCCGTCCCCGCTGCTTGTGGCTATGAAGACGAACTGCTGCAAAATGCAAAAAGACAGGACTCCGCTACGAAGTCCTGTCTTGTGTAGCTAACAGCTAGCCTTAGCTTTCGCTACGTATTGTTGCTGGCCACCAGATCTTCTCCCCGACCAGGGCGAAGATTGCGGGCACCACCAGGGTGCGCACGACGAAGGTATCCAAGATGATGCCGAAGCCCACCAGGATGCCAACCTGGGTCAAGGTGATCAGTGGCAGCACGCCAAGCACGGCGAACACTGCTGCCAGGACGATGCCGGCACTGGTGATCACGCCGCCAGTCACGCCAACTGCGCGTACCATGCCGCGACGGGTGTTCATGCCCGGCGCGCTTGCTTCTTCTTTGGCGCGCAGCACCAGGAAGACGGTGTAGTCGATGCCGAGGGCGATGAGGAAGAGGACGGCGTAGAGCGGTGCCGAGGTGTCTAGTCCTGGGAATCCGAAGATGTGGGTGGATACGAGTGTGCCTGCTCCCATGGCGGCCCAGGTGGATAGTGCGGCTGCGGCGAGGAGCAGGATTGGGGCGAGTAGTGCGCGCAGTACGACGATGAGGACGAGCAGTACGGCCAGGAAGATCAGGGGGACGACGACTTTCATGTCGTGGACGATGCCGGCCTTGTTGTCGATTTGTTGTGGGAGTTGTCCGCCGACGACGGCGTTTTCTCCGACGTCGGTGGCGAGGTTTTGGCGCAGGGTTTTGACGGCGTTTGTGTTTTCGCCTTCGACGATGGCGGTTAGGCGTGTCATGTCGCCGTTGGTTGATTGTTGGGGCTGGCCGACAGGGTCGATGCCTTGGGTCTGGCTGATGGCTTTTTGGGCGGCGTCGGTATCAGGGGTCGGGACGTAGATCTGGATGGGGGATGCTTCGCCGAGTAGTTGTGCTGCGTCGACGGCCTCGGACTGGGTGCGGAATTGTTCGATGGAGCTTAGTCCGATGCGGGTGCCGAAGATGCCACCGCCGAGGGCGAGCAGGATGATGACGAGGGGGACGAGGAAGCGCAGGGGGTTGCGGTCGACGGTGTCTGCGATGCGTTCGAAGGTGTGGCCGCCGCCTTGTTCGTGGCCGACGGTGGGAATTTTGGGCCAGAACAGTCCGCGCCCGCAGACGTTGAGTGCGGCTGGCAGGAGGACGAGGGCGAACAGTAGTGCTACGAGTAGGCCGATGCTGGATGAGATGCCGAGGCTGCGGAGGGAGGGAACGCTGGCGAGGAGCAGGGTTTGGAGGGCTAGCACCACGGTGAGGTTGGAGCTGACGATGGCGGGGATGGAGGCTTTCCATGCTCGCTTGAGTGCGATCTTGTGGTCGTGTTCGTGGGCGAGTTCTTCGCGGTAGCGGCTGACCATCAGGAGTGCGTAGTTTGTGCCGGCACCGAAGACGAGCACGCTGGTGATGCCGGCGGTTGATCCGTCGGAGGCGAAAAAGCCGGTGGTTTCAGACAGCCAGCCGGTCAGTACTGCTGCGGCGCGATCTGCCAGGGCTGTGACTAGTAGGGGGATGAGCCATAGCACTGGGGATCGGTAGGTGATGATGAGCAGGATTGCGACGACGAGTGCGGTCACGCCGAGCAGGGTGAAGTTGGCGCCTTTGAATGCTGCTGCGGTGTCGGCTGCAAATCCTGCGGGGCCGGTTACCAGGGCTTCAACGCCTTCGGGGGTGGCGTTTTTGACTGCGGTGCGCAGCTCGTCCACGGCGTCGGATAGTGCGATGCCGTCGAGGTCGCCGGGGAGGTTGATGGTGGCTTGTGCTGTGTCAGGGCCAGCGGGGATGACTGGGCTTGCGGGCTCAGCGCCTTCGAGAGACTGGGCAGCCTGGGCGGGCACTGCCTGCAGTTGGCCGATTTGTTGCTGACTCAGTGGCTGGTTGGTGTGGAATACGACGATGGCGGCGAGTGCGTCGCCACCGGGGAAGTCGGCGGCGAGTTTTTGGGCGCGGGCTGCTTGGGAGTTCGCAGGAAGTGTTTCCGGGGCGCCGCTGCCGTCGCCTGCTCCGCTGAAAAGGCCGAAGAGTGCGCCGATGCCGATGAGGAAGGCTGCGATGATGATCCAGCTGGTGGATTTTTTCAGGCCTTGGTTTACGGAGTGTTCCGCTTCACCCTTTTGGTCGCATCTTTCCATGGGGTTAAGTGTCTCATGAATACTTCCCCAAGGCTAAGCGGAGATAAATACTCTCACATGCGGTTTTTAACCCATATTGGCGTCCGCATCCGAATTTCTTTTCATCACGAGATAGATTCCGAGCCCCAACGCGCTCAGCGCCAAAACCCATGGCACGATCAGGCCGATGGTGGTGTCCCTGTCCATTCGCATGACGTAGGCGATAGCAGAGACGATGCATGCAACGAGGACGTAGACGGCCCACGCACCGAGGTATTTTGGCCGGTGGCGTGGACCCAGGTTGCGCCAGGCGAAATAGAGGGAGCCCACAAAACCGACGACGATGAAGATGGCCATCCACCATTCCACGGCGATGGGTTTGCCGTTACCCAAATCGCCGGCCACTTGGGACAGTTGCGGCACGAAGGCAAAGGTCCAGCTCCACAGGATCAGGTAGGGCGAGAAAAACAGGCAGCCCGGCGCGTGGTTGGGCTGTGTGGTGGGGGTTTGCGTCTCTGGTTCGGACATGGCGGGAACCTTCCTCCCTTTTGGGGCGGACTGCGTGTTGAAAAAGATACCGTATTGCTTAGGGCTTGTTAAGGGCAGTGAGGAATTCTTGCGCCCCAGGCGAGGGTTTTTCTCCTGCCCATAGTGCGGTGATGGGCCGGATGAAATGCAGGCCATTCACCGCGACGGCGACGAGGGTTCCGCGTGAAATGTCATCGGCAACCACCCGGCGCGACAGGATGGCCGGCGCGATGCCTGCGCGGGTGAGGCTGAGTCCTGCGACGGTGGAGGTGACTTCGGTGTGCGCGGGCGCTGGGGTGAGTCCGAGGCGGGCGAAGCCTTGGTCGATGGTGGCGCGGGTTCCGGAGCCTTGTTCCCGGGAGATCAATTGGGTGGTGGCGACGCGTTGGGGGCTGGGGGTGTGGTGTGCCCATGGGTGTTGTGGGGTAACGACGATGTCCATGGCGTCTGTGCTGACCTGGCGTGCTGACAGTGTTGTTGGCCAGGTTGGGGATTCGATAATGCCGAGGTCGATCTCCCCTGTTTCGACTGCGTGCGCGATGGAGTGGGAGTTTTCGGCGCGGACGGTGACATCCCGGTGGGGATGGTGTTCGCGGTGGTGGTGCAGCCAGGCGGGAAGTAGGTATTCGGCGACCGTTAGGGATGCGCCGAGTCGGAGCTGCGCGGTTGGGGTGGGGCTGAGGCTTGCTACGAGGCTATTGAATTCTTGGGCGCCGTTGAGCAGGTTGGCGGCCCAGCCGTTGATGATGCGTCCGGTGTCGGTGAGGGTGAGCCCGGTGGCGGTGCGCTCGCAGAGGGTGTGGCCGAGGTGTTTTTCTAGTGCTTTCAGGCGCGCGGAGCAGGCCTGTTGGCTGATGTTTAAGGCGCGGGCGGCGTCAGAGACGGTGCCCAAACGTTCGAGCGCAGCAAGTGCTTCAAGTTGTCGGAGATCAACCATTTTTCCTCCACTACCTGGCGTTACAAATATTCATTGTAGCCGGACAAAGGGTATTGGTTTCAGTTTCTTTACTGGCATGGTTCAGGATTGTTGCCATGACCGTTACAGCTCCCGCCCCTACCCGCGCGCCGCGTCAGCGTCTGTCGCAAAATCTCACCCCGAACTGGTTTGCATCGGTGATGGGTACCGGCATTGTGGCTAATGCCGCCGCCACGTTGCCGCTGCACAATAGGGGGCTGACGCTTTTTGCCACGGTGGTGTGGTTGGCTGCGAGTACGTGGATGGTGGTGCTGATCGCGAAGACGATTGTGCACTGGGTGAAGTTCAATGATGTGGCGCGTTCACACGTGTTACATCCGACGATGGCGCATTTTTATGGCGCGCCACCCATGGCGTTTTTGACGGTGGGTACCGGCACGTTGTTGTTTGGTCCGCCGCTGATTGGTGTGGATTTGGCGGTCCGCATCGACTGGGTGCTGTGGATCATTGGCACGGTTACTGGCCTGGTGACGGCGGTGTTGATCCCCTTCTTAACGTTTACTCGCTATGAGGTGAAGATGGATAGCGCTTTTGCCGGCTGGTTGATGCCGGTGGTGCCGCCGATGGTGTCTTCGGCAACCGGCGCGCTGTTGATTCCGCACACCCCGGAAGGTGAGTTGCGGTTGCTGATGTTGTTGGGCTGTTACGCGATGTTCGGTTTGAGCTTGTTCGTTTCGGTCGTAATGATCACCATGTTGTGGTCGCGGTTGGCGCACCACAAGATTGGGGCGGCTGCGGCGGTGCCAACACTGTGGATTGTGCTGGGCCCTTTGGGCCAGTCGATTACGGCCACGAACAATCTGGCGAATCAGGCGCATCTGGCGGTTGGCGAGAACTTATCAGCCGCTTTTGAGGCCATGGGCGTGCTCTATGGCATCCCCACGTTGGGTTTTGCCCTGCTGTGGGTGGGTATCGCCGCAGCTGTCACTATTCACACGATCCGAAAGGATATGCCGTTTTCTTTGACCTGGTGGTCGTTTACCTTCCCCGTGGGCACCGTGGTGACGGGTATTGCCGGGCTGGCCGGCCACACGGGTAGCCACGTCTTGGGGGTCATGTCGATCATCGCCTATGGCTTCCTGGTGTGCGCCTGGATGATTGTTGCGGTGCGCACGGTGCGTATGCACTTAGGCCAGTAACTAGGCGCGTTGGAAAAAGCAGCGCCGCGGCTGTGCCCCCTTTGTGGGTAGGGCTGCGGCGCTGCTGTCGCGTTACAGGCTAGGTGGTCTCAAGCGTTGCTTGGGCGGCGGCGCGGGCTTTGACGGTGGCCCAGGCGGTGAATCCGAGAAGCACTACCGGGATGATCAGCAGCATGGTGGAGACCACCTGTTCTTTGCCCATGAAGAAAAACACGATACTCACCACAACAAGGACGATTTGCGCGAGGGTGAGGGCGTTGATGATGGGCAGTGCGGCTTGGTGTCCGGCGATCCAGGCTTCATCGCTGTCGGTGACCGGTTTGATGCGGATGCCCGCGACAGCGTTGCGCCCGGTGCGTCCTTGGGCGGCTGATTTGGTGATGGCCTGCACAACAAGGGCCGGAACACCCAATGCAAGCAAAACGATGATGGGCAGGATTGAGTCCATGATTGGGCTCCTCGTCAGTTCGCGCACGTGCCTGTGGGTCAGCAGGTCGACAGGTTGCTTTGAGTGTAAAAGAAAAACTTGCTCAGGTGCTGCTTTTTGCATGGAAAATGCCCTCGCACAGCGTGCGGGGGCATTTTTCTATGTTTTGTGCTCGCAGGTGGGGGTTAGGAGCACTTCACGATGGGTGCCGGGTCGTAGACCGTGGTGGTGGTGTTGCGGGAGACTTCGTTGCCGGACAGGTCGCGCACCACGCGGGTATCGGAGGTGGTGAAGCCGGGCGCGCCGGTGGAGGGCACGCAGCTGTCGCCGCTGAGGGTGATGGCTTTGGGTTGGGTTTCGGCCCAGCGGCCACCGTTGGTGGAGTCGACTTGGTAGGTCTTTTTGCCCATCATGTCGACGGTGATGGTGTTTTGGTCGCCGTAGGCGCGGATCAGCACCGGGTAGGGGCTGGTGTTTTTGAATTGCAGGTCGATGGCGCCTTCGAAGACGGTGGCTTCGCGGCCCGCGGGGTAGCGGGAGATGTAGTAGCTGTGCGGGGTGTGGGCGACGTCTTCCATGCCGGCGAAGTAGGCGGCGTTGTACAGGGTGGTGGCGAATTGGCTGATTCCGCCGCCGACGGCTTTGTCGGCGTGGCCGTCCATGATGATGCCGGATTCGATGAATCCTTGGGCGGTGCCGCGGGGCCCGGTGTAGCCGTTGAGGCTGAAGGTTTGACCGGGGGCCACGATCGCGCCGTCGACCATTTGGGCGACTTTGCGGATGTTGACGCCGCTGGCGTAGCTGAAGCCGCCGGTGGTGAAGGAGGAAACCTTGTCGTCGAAGGTGGCTTTTTCGGCTTGGGCGGTGGTGAAGGTGGCTTTTTCGTCTTTGTAGGCGGCGGGGAATTCGCGGTCTTTGTCGCCGATGACGCGGTCGGCGAAGCCGTCCATGGTGGCTTCCCAGTCGATGGCTACACCGTCGGCGGAGGGGGTGACGGTCTTGTTGCCGGAGACGAAGGAGATCTTGGCGTTGCGCATTTGCACTTCGGTGGCCGAGAGGTTTTCGGCGAGCAGTTCTTGTGCTTTGGCGGTGTCGACGACGGGTTCGAGTTGGCCGCCTTTGTTGTCGAAGTGGAGGATTTCGCCCATGCGTTCAATGGGGATGATGCCGTCGATGTTGTCGCGGCCTTTGGCGATGATGTCACCGCTGATGGCTTTGGCGGCCGGTCCTTCGGCGGCTTTTTTGACGGCGTCGTTGTTGACTTGGGGTTTGACCGGGTTGGGGGTGATGGTGACTCCGTCGGCGTCGAGCCAGCTGGCGCTGATGGTGCGGCGCAGGTCGCTGGGGTCGACGTCTTGGCCGTCGGCGGCGTCGGTGGTGACGATGTCACCGTCTTGGAAGTTCACCGCACCGTTGGTGGGGTCGATGTGTAGTTGGTTGGTGAGTTCTTGGGTGGCGGGCACGAAGCGTTGCTGGTCGACGTCGGAGACCAGCTCGATGGGGTGTTCCACGAAGAAGGATTTGATGCGCACGATCGGGTTGAGGGAGGGCTCGCCGGCCGCCGCGATGGTGGCGGGGATGTCGATGCCGAGGCCGATGTCGGCGGGGATGAATTCGGCGGTTTTTTCGCCGGCGGTGATCTTCACGGGCCGGGTGTTGCGCTCGTTGGCGACCTGGGTGAGTACCCGGGTGGCTTCCTCGGTGGTGTCGCCGCCGATGTTGGTGCCGGCGACGACGGTGCCGCGGGGGACGCGGTCTTTCATCAGCACAAAGTCAGCGCCGTAGGCGACGCCGCCGGCGATAACCATGCCAAGGAGAACACCGGCGGTGATTTTGGCGCCGCGGTGTCGTTTGGGGTGGGGACTCGTGCTTTTTTCCACGCGGCTATCTTAGCGCGCAGGCATTTCCTTAACGAATGCTTATGGGTTTTCGCCCCGAACTTTCGCCGCCCGCGCCCGAATACTGTCCTCCGGGATGCGCCCGTCGGCGACGGCGGCTTCCACGTCATCGATGGCTTGGTTGAGGTGGGCGGTGGTGATCCACAGGGCCACGTCGGCGCCGGCGGCGATCGCCGCCTCAGCGGCTTGGGCGGGCCCCATCAGGTCAGAAATTGCTTTCATGCCGGACAGGTCGTCGGTGTAGACCACCCCGCCGAAGGGCACCCCGCCCGGGTAGTCGCCGCTGCGCAGCAGCTGGTAGATGGCGGGGTCCAGGGTGGATGGCAGTGCGGGGTCGCCGTAGTCGGGCACGATCATGTGGCCGACCATCACGGCCGCCCCCGGCAGGCTGAGCGCCTGCGCGTAGGGCGCCAGGTCTAAGTCTTTGAGCGACTGTATTGGCGGGGTGACGACTTCGGCGTAGTGGCTATCGCCGCTGGCGCGGCCGTGCCCGGGGAAGTGTTTGAACACCGGGGTGACCCCCGCGTCGAGCAGCCCGCGGCCGAAGGCGGTGGCGAAGGTCGCGGCGGTGGTGGGGTCCCCGGAGAAACTCCGATCCCCAATGGCGCCGTCGGCGGGGCCACTATCGACGTCGAGAACCGGCGCGAAATCCACGTTAATGCCGGCGGCAAACAGTTTGCTGCCCAACTCAAAGCCGGTGGCCTGGACTTGCTCCGGGGTCATTGTCTGGGCCATCACCCGGGGCGCCGGAACCGCCCCAAATAGCCCCGACTGCCGCACCACACGGCCGCCTTCAGCGTCGATGGCAACGTTGAAGGGGCGGGGGAACTCCTGGCGCAGCGCCTGGATGTTGCGGCCCGGCTCCGTGATCAGGGCCGGATCCGTCCAGGACCCGATGAACAAGCCACCGACTCCGGCGGCCAGGGCCTGGCGGGCATCGTCGTAATTGCTCACCCCCACCATCATCAGCGTGGCAATATCTTCCCGCACCGGCCGCTGTGGCGGCGCCGGCGGTGGAGCGGGAATACTGCTGGTCGGCTCAGCGGAGGACGTCGCCGGAGCCTGGCTGGTCGTGGGTGCCGCGCTGGAAGATGGGGCGACCTGGCTGGTGCTACTTGCTAGCTGCTTATCCCCCGCCGAAGCGCAGCTGACCAGCGCCAGCGAGGCGACGGTGCTCGCACCCACCCAGGCCACCAGGCGGTGGCGTGGGCTGTTAGATGCGGGAGAAGTCATCATCAACGGGTCCTTTGACAAAACACGAACAATCCGGGTGCACGCTTTTCAAATGCGTTTCAACAGTACCCCTCTTGCGCCCACCACCCCACCCACAACGCCTGAGCACACCCACCACCACCCCACCGCACAGCCACCGCACACTTTTTCTGCGCCACCGCGCCCACATATCGCCCACCTATGCGCTGATGCCTAGTAGTCTGGTGGATTACTTAGCAAGCCAACCAGTTGAGGCATCTTCTATTTCCCACAAGCCCCGCGCACCAAGAGCGTGGAGCGGATGCCTACAAGGAGTGACTTAAACCCGTGCAGACCATGCTGATCGCCTACGACGGCTCCGACGAAGCTAAACGCGCCCTGGAGTACGCCTCCCAGCTGCTCAAGCCGCAGCAGGTCGACATCCTCACCGCCTGGGAGCCCCTGCACCGCCAGGCAGCCCGCGCCGCCAGCGGCGCCGGCATGAAACAAGCCGACTGGTCCCAACTGTCCGAAGACGGCGACCCCGCCTACGACGAGGCGCTGAACACCTGCCGCGAAGGCGTGGCCCTGGCCGAATCCCTCGGGCTGGTTGCCCGCGCCCACATGGTGGAATCCACCACCGCCATCTGGTCCGCCATCGTCGACGCCGCCGAAGAACTCAAACCCGACGTCATCGTCACCGGCACGCGCGCCGTCACCGGCATTCGTTCCCTGTGGCAGTCCTCCACCGCCGACAACGTCGTCAACCACGCCGGCCTGCCGGTGTTCATCGTCCCGCCGGAAAACGACGACGAAGACGAATAACCCCACCCACCATCCCGGTGGGCGCTTGGGGGTTTTCAACCCCCATCCCCTAGGATGATTCCCCAAGGATAATTTTGTGCAGCAACACCGTTTGGTGCTGGCGCTGCCCACATTGCGTCCACACTTTTTTCGTAAATTTTGCTGACCTTGGAAGGCGGCCCCCTTGGCGTACGAGTCTGATTCCCTCACCCGCCGCACCGTCGGCCCCGCTTTAGCGGCCGCTGTGATGGGTGCGGTTCTCGGCGCCGTCGGCGTCGTCGGGATCGCCCAGCTCAGCGGCGACAACACCCTGCCGCAAGACTCCGCACAGGTCAGCGACGACGCGCTGCTCGGCGGCGTTGAATACGGCTCCCGCAACTAGCAGGCGCGCCAGCCTGGCGCCACACCTGCTCGGCTGGCTGCTGCTAGCACTCGCGGTCTTCCGCCACCCCGGCGTTACCACCGCCGACACCAAACACGACCTCGCCGCACAGCCCGGGCACTTCCTGCGTGGCGCCGCCGAGGCATACACCCCCAACTTTGCCTTCGGGCAAGTGCAAAACCAAGCCTTCGGCTACCTCTTCCCCCACGGGCTATTCTTCCAGCTCACCGCTTTCTTTCCCGACTGGCTAGCCCAACGCCTGTGGTGGCTGTTGCTGCTCGGCATCGGTTACTCCGGCACCGTCTTCCTGCTGCGCAGACTAGCCATCACCTCCCCCATCGCGATCGTGTGCGCCGGCCTCTTATTCGCCCTCTCTCCGCGCGTCATGGGCACGCTGAGCACCATCTCCTCAGAAAGCTGGCCGGCGATGCTCACCCCCTGGATGGTGGCGGTGCTACTCCCCCGCAGGCCAAACCAGCAGTGGTGGCGGGGTATCGCGCCGGCCGTGGTGTGCGTGGCACTGATGGGCGCGGTCAACGCCACCGCCACCATCGCAGCCCTGCTGCCCGGCGTGGTGGTCGTGCTGGCCTCCACCAGATTTTTCGGCCTCCGCCACACCATTGCGCGGCTATGCGTTCTCGCGCTGGGCATCCTGGCGGTGACCGCCTGGTGGATCGTGCCGCTGCTCGTGCTGGGGGCATACGCGGCCCCCTTCGTGGAGTTCATCGAGTCGGCCTACACCACAACGCGCTTTGCCAACCTCGCCGAAATTTTGCGCGGCAGCGACCACTGGGTGGCGTTTGTCTCCAGCGAACGCTTCGCCGGGCACCTCATATCCACCAACGCCACCTACGTGCTCATCACCGGCATCATCGCCGCCATTGGCCTATGGGGGCTGGCACACCCCCGCACACCACACCGGGGACTGTGGGTGTTTTTCCTGTTCGCAGGGGCACTTGTCATGTCCGCCAGCCTGGGCCCGGCAGGTGCCAGCATCCAGGCACTACTCGACGGACCCCTGCTGGCGTTTCGCAATGTCCACAAGTGGGACGTGTGGGTGCGCCTACCCCTCGTCGTAGGCTTCGCCACCGCCACCGCCCCCGTCTTCGGCCGCTACTGGTCCTGGCGGGCGCTCGCCCGCCCTGCCGCCGCCACCGCAGCGCTGGTGGTGCTGGCAGCACTCACCCCAGCAACCGCAGGTCTACTCTTGCCCGCCGGCGCATACCGGGCGGTTCCCGACTATGTGCGCCACACAGCCGACTACCTCAACACCACGCCCTCGCCGACGGCTGTTGCCGCATCGCGCGGCAACGCGGTGCCCGTCACCGCGGAATCCCGCGCTGCTTCCGGGCGCGTGCTGGTTGTTCCCGCGGTCTCCTTTGCCCGGCAAGATTACGGCTGGACCCGGGACGAGCCACTGCAACCATTGCTCGATGTGCCCTGGGCGGTGCGCGACGCTATTCCCCTGATCAACCCCGAAACCATCCGCGGTCTCGACGGGGCACAGGCAGTGCTGCTCAACGACGATATTCCGGCGCACAAGGCCTTTGCCGCAATGGCCAGCATGGGCATCGATCGGCTGGTCGTGCGCACCGATATCGCCGCCGTCCGACACCGCGCCGAGCACATCCTGAGCCGCGCGCACCAGGCCGGCCTTCCAATCAAGGCTTTCACCGAAAAGGAAGACCCCACCACCGGGTACTTCGTGGTCACCTTGGCGGCCTCCACCACCGGCGAGCTTCTGCACGCAGCCCCGGTCCCGGTTGCTGGCAGCGGTGATGTGTTGGCTTTACTTGCCGCACTGTATGGGCCAACAGTTCCCTTCCAGCTGACCACCGATGGCTCAAAAGCTGTACCCGATTCCGGCTCCGTGGATTCCGCTGCCGGCCGCGCAACCCTTGGTGGCAGCGCCCCCATCAGTCACGCCCCAGCCCAGATCATCACCGACACCCCAGCGCTTGCCGTGCGCAACTACGGCACCGTCGAGCGCGCCGAAAGTGCTTTCCTCACCCGGGAGGACACCGCAACCAGCGTGCGCAATCGCCTGCAGAACTACCCCGGCACCGGCCCGGCAACCGTCGCAGATGATCTCGCCGTGTGGGCGAATTCTTCCGCCGCCGACGTCGACGCCTTGGGTGGCGCCGACCAGGAACGGGCACCGGCGATGGCCGTCGACGGTGACCCCGATACCGCCTGGTATCCGCAACCAGGTGCCGCCAACCCGCGACTGGTGCTGCAGCTAACCTCCACCCGCCCCGTCGTCGACATCACCATCACCGGCAGGCCGGCACGGCTGAAAGTGTGGGGCGCGTCCGCATCCGATGCGACATGGATCGATGCGGTTCCTGGAATCCCCCAAAAGGTCAGTGTGCCGGGTGGCCCCACCACCGAAGTCTCCATCGCCATTCCGGGATCCCGGGGCGCTACCGGCATCGCGGAAATAAGCCCCCACGGCGCACTCCTGGCGCGCCCTGTCATCCGGGTGCCCGATGCCCCTCCATCTGCCCGGGCTTTTGTCTTCCAGCGCCTGTCCATCGCCCAACCATCACTCAAGCGGGATTTCACCACCGCGCGCAGCTACCGACTCGTGGTGGGCGCTGGGCGCTGCGATCTTCCGGTCACCATCGACGGCGCGGATTACACCTGCGGGCAGGTGGCCGCGCTTGCCGCGGGCCCACATACCCTGTCCACCGCAAATACTTGGGTGTCCTTGACCGAGGAGGGTTTTATCCCGGGATCCGAATCCGCGCACACCACGGTGGTGCCCACGGGCTTGACGAACCTGCCGGGGCTTTCGGCACCCGGCGCGACACCGATCAGTATCGGCCCGGGTTTGGTGGCTTTCGATTACCCGTCCGCCCCGTCCGAGGTCACGGTCTCTCACGCCGGCAATAGCACCTACCGGGCGGGGGTCGTCGGTGGCGGCATCGTGGGGGTGTTGGCTCTGGTGGTCTGTGCGATTCTTAGCTGGCGCGAGCGCGCCGCATTGTGCGTCGACGTCGCCGTGCCACAGACGTTTTCTTCCCGGGGTGCTGGCCGGTGGCTTCGCGATGGGGTGGCGCTGTGTTCTGCGCTGCTGGTGGCGTGGTGTGTTGGTGGGATAGCCGGGGTGTTGGCGGCGGTGGTTGTGACAGCGGTGGTGGCTGTGCGCCCGAATCTTGCTCCGGTGCTGGCTGCTGGTGGTGTCGCTGGTGCGTGTTGGTGGTTGGCGCATGGCCCGTGGACGCAGCCGCAGGGTTATGCGGGGGATTCCTGGGTGGTGGCCGCCAGTGGTGTGGCTGCGTTGGTGGCGTTGGTTGCGCCGAGTTGGCGGAGGTAGGTGATTCCGCGGTCGGCGAAGGGTTTTTCGACGGTTTCGTAAAGGATCCAGGCGGCGATGATTGCTGTGGGCACAGCGACCAGGGTGAGGGTGAGGGCGTGCCCGGTAAATGGGGCGATGGTGGCTAGTTGCATGATGGTCTCGATCACGGGGAGGTGGATGAGGAAGATGCAGTAGGAGATGCGGCCCAGCCAGCGCGCGGTGGGGTGCTCGAGGGCGGTGGAGCGGGGGTTGAATGCGTAGGGGGTGACGATGAACGCGGCAACGAGGCCGCCGGCGAGGGTGCGGCGGGCGAACTCGGGCGCGGTGGGGTGCACTAGGCCTAGTGGGCCGAAAAATTCTTGGGCGGCTAGCCACATGGTGGCCAGCGCGAGAGCCCACCATAGGGGGCGAAGGCCGCACACCTTGACGATCCGGGGGCTAGAGGTGGCCCATGGTTCGGCCTCGGCGGCAATGATGCCGACCGCGAACCAGGAGAAAAACGCCGGGGGGAAGATTTGCCCGTTGATGCCGCCGGGGGTGAAGTGGTTGACAAATGGCAGCCATGCCCATCCGAGGGACAGCGCTGCTGTTGCGCACACGATGAGGATGCGGCTGCGGGTGCTGTGGATGCGGCGCAGGGCCGCCACCAGCAGGGGTAGTGCGAGATAGAAGGCCACTTCGACGCACATGGACCACAGGTGTGTCAGGGCTGGTGCGAGCCCATCCGGCAGGTAGATCTGCGCGAAGAACACGGTTGCTGCTTTGACTTCACCGCGGGTGGGATAGGCCGCTGGTACCAGCAGGAAGGTGCCGAGGACGACGGCTAGGTAGGCGGGCACGATGCGGCGGATGCGGCGGGTGGTGTAGCGGCGCAGATCGAGGTTTGCGCCAGCGACTCCGTGGCGGCGCCACAGCAGGAATGCTGATAGGGAGAAGAAAACGGCGACGAAGAAGTCGCTGCGCGCCAGCAGGGCCCCGATGAGGGTGCGCTGGTCGATACCGGTGAGAAACGCAATGTGGGTACCCATCACTCCGAGGGCGGCCACGGCGCGCAAACCCTCTAGTGAATCCAGGAATTGCTGCCTGGTTGCGTAGGATGATGGGGACATACTCGTTCAACTTAGTTGAGCGATACGTAAATTGTTCCTTTTCCGCCGCGCACAGCACATCGTTTCTTAGGAGTTTGTGTGCGGATTTTCATGGCCTCACGGGGCCTTTCACACGAAGGACTATGCATTTGGCGAAGCGAAACGGCCGCGATCTTCTCGCGCGAGTATTGGCGTTTGTTGGCGCGTTGTTGTTGGCGTTTTCCGCACTGATGCCCGCTGTGTTGATGCCGGCGTTGAAAACCATCCCACTGTCGGCGGGCGGTAAGACCGTCACCAACGAGGTGCCGGCGGTGTTGCTGGATGCGCGCGCTTTCGCCACCGGCAAGGTGCTTGAGGAACACGCCGAGGATCCCACCTGTCGCGCGGAGGGCGCTAAGGAGTTGCCGGTGCACTGCTTCGTGGGCTCGGCAGTTCCGGTGAAGGGCGTGCGCAATGTGGCCGCCGTGGAGCCGTCGGATAAGGACGACATCACCCTGCGGGCCGGCAACGTGCTGTTGCGGATGGATAAGCCGGAGGACACTGGCCTGATCAGTGCCTCGGTGGACCAGGTCACCCTGGATCGTCACGACGCGTTCCCCATTGAGGAACCCACCAGCACGTTCCACATGACCGCCCCCGATTTGGGTTTGGATGACACCACCGGTGGTTTCTTGCGTGATGGGCTGCAGTACCAGTTCCCCTTCGGAACCCAGCCGAAGTCCTACCCCTATTTCGATACCACCGCCCAAAAATCTACCCCCATTGATTTTGTCGACGAGCAGCAGTTCAAGGGCCGCAAGGTACTGCACTTTGGCCAGCAGGTCGGCGCGGTGAACATGTTCGATTCGGTCTCTATCGCCTTAAATCGCGACGGTGAGCTCACCGACAGCGAAAAGGGCGTGCTGGCGGGCCTGCGCCTGGTTTCTACCTATGGCCGCTGGTACACCCCGGATGAGATGGCCAAGATGGGCGTTGCCCCGGAGGATCAGGTGGTGATGACCCGCTACTATGCGGTCGCCCGCGACCTGCTGGTGGAACCCCGCACCGGGGTGATTGTGCGTGGCCAGGAGCGCCTGCACTATTTCTTCGCGTCCTCCCAACAGGAAGCTCAGGCTGCGGCGGATGCGCACTTTGCGGATCCGGACGCGCCGGTGAGTATGGATCGTTCCGCGCTGGTGGCCACCGCCGCGTGGAATGAGGACACCCAGGATCGCCAGTTCGCCAAGGCCGATGATGGTGCCTCCAAGTTGCGGCTGCTGGATAGCCTGCACCTGCTGGGGCTTACCCTTGGCGCAATCCTGCTGATCATTGGCCTGTTCCTGGTCTATAAGAACCGCTCCACAAAGGCCGAATAAACTATCCGCATGCCTTCCACACACCCGCGCCACCTCGCTGTTGTCGCGGGTGTTGTCATTGTTGGGCTCAGCGTCCTGTGGCCGTTTTTGCTGCCGGGTGGGCTGTTGGCGCGCGACATGGTGGTGCTTGGCCACATGGCGCTGAGCGATCAGGCCACGGGTTTTTCTGTACTGCCTGCCCGGGCCGCGCCCCAGGATGGGTTTCTCGCGTTGATTCCTTTCGGGCTTGCGCCACTGGTGGCGCGGGCTTTGGTGTTGAGTTCCGCCTGGTGGGGTGCGCGCGCCGCCTGGCGCATCGGCGGACCAGTCGCTGCGATTTTGCTGCTAGCGAATCCTTTTGTGGTCTCTCGGCTGTTGCAGGGCCATTGGTCGTTGGTGGTCGCGTTTTTCGCGCTTGCAGTCCTGACTTACGAGTTCTGCGCATCGCCCCGCCCGCGCTGGTTGCTGGTGGCTCTCGCCATGTGGATGGCCAGCCTCACCCCCACCGGCGCGGTGTTTGCGATCGTTGTTGCGCTGCTACTGGCCACCTCTTGGCGCCACAGGCTCATCCTGCTGGCTATCGGGGGCGCACTGTCGCTGCCGTGGCTGGTGCCGAGTGTTCTTGCCAGCAGTCGTGGTGCGAGTATTACCGCAACTGCTGCAAGTTTCGTCGCCTTCGCTCCCCGCGGGCAGGGACCTATGGGCGTTGTCCTGAATGTGCTGGGCACAGGCGGTATCTGGAATACTTCGGCTGATCTGGCGTCACGCAGTGGCGTGTTCTCGGTGTCTGTGCTCGCCGGGGCGCTGGTGACCGTGCTGCTGTTGGTCGCCGGCTGGCGTACACCACGAAGTGTGCCGCGCCAACTCTGGGCACTGGGCGTTTTTGCCCTTTTCGCCACCTGCCTGGTGGGGCTTTTCCCATCTACTGCCGGTGCGCTGCTGTCCCCACTGCCAGGATCTGGCCTGATTCGGGATGGGCAGAAGTTGGTGATGTTGGCGCTGCCGGCGCTGCTTCTTGGGGTGCGTCCCGCCATCGACATGTTGTGCACTTGGTTGTCGCGTGTGCCCACCAAAGCAGTGGCGGCACAGGCATTGTTAGCAGCATTGCTGGTCATCAACGTGTGGGGGGCGCCGTTTGCGATGCGCCAGATCACCCCCATCCCTGAGCCGCGTATGGATTTCCTGGCCCAGCAGGTCGGCGATCGGATGCTGCTCATCGTGCCGGGTTCCACCACCGTCAGCTTTCACGATCGCACGATTGTGGATCCGCGCACCAAGGCGATGAGTGTGCTCAGCAGCGGGGAGCTGATCGTTGACGGTGAAGTCGTCGACCCGCCGAATCCCGCGTATATTTCTGCCGTCAACGCGTGGAACGCGCACGATATGTCGGCGCTACAGGCTCTGGGAGTTGGGGTGGTTCTGGATGAAAAAACTGGTGCGCTCACCGAGGTCCCCGGCGCGCAGCCCGCGCGCCCGCAACTGATGGGTGTGATGTTGTGCGCCCTGTGGAGCCTGACAGGTGTTGTCCTGTGTGGTACTTGGGCCGCCAGTAGCTGGCTGGCGTCCCGCCGGTAGTTACCCCCGAACGATGGATTGCTTGAGGACGGTCTCCATCGATGCACCGGTGGCTGTCCAGTTAAGGCCCGCGGCCTTGTCGCGCGCTGCTGCGCCCAGCCGGCAGCGCAGCTCATCGTCCTGGAGCACACGCACGGTGTGAGCGTAGAACTGGTCGAAGTCATCCGCCAACAGGCCGGTGCGTTCGTGATCGATGGAGTCCTGCAGGCCTTTGGCTGCCCGGTAGCCGATGGTGGGAACCCCGTGCTGGGCGGCCTCCATGACGGTAATACCCCAGCCTTCTTTGGCTGACGGCATCAGGTGTACGCGGGAACGTTCCAACAGAGCGTGCTTGTATTCCTCGCTGACATGCCCATGGAAGTGCACGCAACACCCAAGCCCGAGGTCGTCAGCGCGGGCGCGGAGTTTGTCCTCCCACCAGCCGGCACCAACCACGTCGAGGGTGACTCGACCGTGAAAGTCGGTTTCCCGATCCAGCCGGGCAACCACATCAAGGGCATGCTCAAGCTGTTTATGGGGAACCAGGCGCGCGAGTGTCACCAAGTGCACATCGTGCGTGGCGGGTGCGACGACCTCGGCAGCAGGCAGTGGATCGCAGCCGTTGCGAATGATGGTGATGTTGGCGGCCGGAACGCCTAACTCAATGAGCTCATCGGCACTAGGGATGGATACGGTCACCCACTGATTGTTGCGATGCACCCTTGGGGAGACTTTGGACTCCAGCAT
Organism: Corynebacterium aquilae DSM 44791; assembly: GCF_001941445.1. Lineage (NCBI taxonomy): Bacteria > Bacillati > Actinomycetota > Actinomycetes > Mycobacteriales > Corynebacteriaceae > Corynebacterium > Corynebacterium aquilae. Next base: position 2,687,958 of record NZ_CP009245.1, read on the forward strand.
CCAGCCGATGCGCCCTAAGACTTTGCCGGCAACCGGCCACTGTTCCTTGTGGCAGTGGTGGCTGAGCAGTACCACCGGGCAGTCGGCCACCAGGGTGGCGAAGAAGGGGATGCCGTTGTGGACGTCGATGATGGCGTCCATCCCACGCAAAGGGCCGATGCCCATGCGCCCCATGGCCAGTGCCATGAGCCCCCGCGGGTAGACGGTGAAGGCACCACCGGCGCGGCTGTAGGTCACTCCGTGGCGGCGGCTGGTGCGCATGGAGCCGGTGTAGCGTGCCGTGCGGATGACGACGTCGTGGCCGGCGCGCGCCAGATATTCGGCGACCGCCTCAACGTAGCGCTCACTGCCCCCACCTTCGGGGTGTTGGCTATCGCGCCAAGACATCACAACGACTTTCACGTTGCAGTAGCCTAAAGCCTTATGCCCACCTTTGACCATCTGCGGCGTACCCGCGCCCGTGCGAGCCTGCGGCGCAGCGTCGACTTGTTGGCGTCGTTCCGTTTCGAGCAAACCGCGCCGGAAAAGTTTTATGGACCACTCGCCGAGGACACCGCGAACCTCATTGAGGATCTCGTCGCGGATCTCTCACGCGGTGATGTCGCAGGTGATAGCCCGCTTCGGGGGTTGAGCATCCTGGATGTGGGTGGCGGCCCCGGGTATTTCCACGAGGCTTTCGCTCGCCGGGGGGCTGAGTATTTCACGGTGGAGCCGGACGTCGGCGAGATGGCGGCCGCTGGTATTGATGTGCCGGCCAGTGTGCGGGGAAGCGGCATGGATTTGCCGTTTCAAGATGATGCGTTCGATGTGGTGTATTCCTCCAACGTCGCAGAGCATGTGCCCGATCCGTGGCGTATGGGTGAGGAAATGCTGCGCGCCACCAAGCCGGGTGGGCTGATGATTTTCAGCTACACCATCTGGCTGGGTCCTTTCGGTGGCCATGAGACGGGGCTGGTCCCGCACTATATCGGTGGTGGTTTCGCCCGCGATCGCTACACCTCCAAGCATGGGCATCCGCCGAAGAATGTGTTCGGCGAGTCCCTGTTCGACGTGTCGTGCGCTGAAGGTTTACGGTGGGCGAACTCGACAACGTCCGGGGAGCTTGTGGCGGCGTTTCCCCGCTATCACCCGAGCTGGGCATGGTGGCTGGTAAACGTGCCGGTGGTGCGCGAGTTTTTGGTCAGCAACCTGGTGGTCGTGCTTCGGAAATAGTTGCTGCCACGACAGCACCACGAAGGCCGGTCGGTCACCGCTTCTAAAACGGTGGCCGGCCGGCCTTTGTGTGTCAGGTGTTAGTGAGTCCTGGTTTTACAGGGCGTCGTGGACGCGCTTCTTCAGGGCCTCGAACTGCTCGTGCACCTCGGCGGGGACCTTCGGGCCGAGCTTCTTGAGCCATGCGGCGTTGTCCTCGAGGTCGCCTTCCCACTGGGAGGGGCGGGCGCGCAGTGCCTCGCGGACGTCGTCGATGTCGACGTCCAGGCCGGTGAGATCGAGGTCTTCGACGTTAGCGGTGTGGCCAGCGACGGTCTCGCGGGCGCCGACGCGGCCTTCGATGCGGTCAACGACCCACTTGAGGACGCGGGAGTTGTCGCCGAAGCCGGGCCAGAGGAAGCGGCCGTCGTCGCCGCGGCGGAACCAGTTGACCAGGAAGACGGCCGGCATCTTGTCGCCGCCCTTCTTGCCCATGTCGATCCAGTGCTGCAGGTATTCGCCGGCGTTGTAGCCGATGAACGGCAGCATGGCCATCGGGTCGTGGCGCAGGGAGCCGACCGGGCCTTCGGCGGCTGCGGTCTGGCCGGAGGCCAGCAGGGCGCCGATCATGGTGGCGTGGTTCCAGTCGTAGGCCTGGGTGACCAGCGGGATGGTGTCGGGGCGACGACCACCGAACAGGATGGCGTCGATCGGGACACCCTTGGGGTTGTTGAAGTCGTCGATGGCTGCCACCGGGCACTGCTCCAGGGGCACACAGTAGCGGGAGTTCGGGTGGCTGGACAGGCGATCAGAGTCGGGGGTCCAGTCCTTGCCGAGCCAGTCGATGAGGTGCTCCGGCTTGCCTTCGAGGCCTTCCCACCAGACGTCACCGTCGTCGGTCAGTGCGACGTTGGTGAAGATGGCGTTGCCCGGCTCCAGCGACTTCATGGCGTTGGGGTTGGAGGAGTAGTTGGTGCCCGGTGCCACGCCGAAGAAGCCGTTCTCCGGGTTGATGGCGTACAGGCGGCCGTCCTCACCGAAGTGCATCCAGGCGATATCGTCGCCGATGACCTCGGCCTTCCAGCCGTCGATGGTGGGCTCGAGCATGGCCAGGTTGGTCTTGCCACAAGCGGACGGGAAGGCGGCGCAGATGTTGTAGGACTTGCCCTCGGGCGAGGTCAGCTTCAGGATGAGCATGTGCTCGGCCATCCAGCCCTCGTCGCGAGCCATCACGGAGGCGATGCGCAGGGCGTAGCACTTCTTGGCGAGGATGGCGTTTCCGCCGTAGCCGGAGCCGTAGGACCAGATCTCACGGGTCTCGGGGAACTGGGTGATGTACTTGGTGTCGTTGCAGGGCCAGGTGACGTCCTCCTGGCCTTCCTCCAGCGGGTAGCCGACGGAGTGCAGGGCGCGGACGAACTCGCCGTGCTCGCCGATCTTGTCCAGGGCGGCCTGTCCCATGCGGGTCATGATGCGCATGGACAGTACGACGTATGAGGAGTCGGTGAGCTGGACGCCCAGCTTGGGGTCATCGGCGTCGATGGGGCCCATGCAGAAGGGCACCACGTACATGGTGCGGCCCTTCATGGATCCGCGGTAGTGCTCGGTCATCTCGGCCTTCATCTTGGCCGGGTCTGCCCAGTTGTTGGTGGGGCCGGCGCCTTCCTCGGTTTCCGAGCAAATGAAGGTGCGGGATTCGACGCGGGCAACATCGTCCGGGTTGGAGCGGGCGAGGAAGCTGTTGGGCTTCTTCTCCGGGTTCAGGCGGATAAAGGTGCCAGCATCCACGAGTTCCTGCGCGAGGCGGTCCCACTCTTCCTGCGAGCCGTCAGCGAACTCGACGGAGTCGGGCTGGAACAGCTCAACTGCGTCGGCGATCCACTTCAGCATCTCCTCGTTGCGAGTGGGGGCTTCACCCTTGAGGCCGGGGATGACGGTTTCGGACATCGTGTCTCCTGACATTGACTACGAACTACGCCGTGGTGTCGGGCGCATAAAAAAAGGGGCTAATTCAAAGAGTCCTTACGGGTTCACACTAGCGCGTGGGCACACCGGTTGCAGTTGTTTTTTCCATCCTGATGGCCCGTGTTGTCATATCCAGTCGGTGGATAGAAAGTATTCGCACGTTACCCCCGAATTATGAGACTCGGCACACTTTTGCCGTTTCATACAAACGGGGGTAGTGATGGGGGTGTTTCGAGTGGGGCGGGGGTTCGATCTGGGTACGGGAAATCATCGACGCACCCCAGCAGTCGGGCCTCCCACCCGCACCCGCAGCACCCACCCACGATGAAAAGATTTTCACTTTTAGTTGCCACGGATTCCCCTATCACACAGCGGAAACTTCAGACCTTTCGCCGCCACACCACCTTCCACCCGGCGCGCCTACCACCGCCCCGAGCGCGTAGTGTGCCCGCATCTTTCCTCCCGTTTTTAGTGGGCCCAACGACCCGGTTCGCGTGTCCGCTTTTGTGGTGCCGGTTTGGATCAACCGGACATTTAGCAGATGTGATGGGCGTGGGTTTCTTGGCGCAGCACAGATCTTGGGGTGTGAAAGTGTGGTTTTTACCCCTTGCGCACCCCACTGCTTGGTGGGTGCTGGCGGGTGGTGTTGGTGGCACTGGTGCTACCCAGTGGTAGCTGCTTGGGACTGCCCGGTGTGGGTGGGGTGTGGGCGGGGTGTGGTTTGTGGTTGGGGCTGATGGGGGTTTTATGCCTGGCGGGATAATTGAATTTGGGTCACTTACCGGGCAAAATGAGGCTCGATGACTAATTCTGATAATTCCTCAAACACTGGCGAGCTGCCTGCGGGCCGCCCGTTGCAGTCCGAATTCGATACTGGCTTGGATTATCCGCGTCTGGGAAGCGTGAGCTTTCGTCGTGGCACCTTGACCGATAACCAGGAGAAGCTGTTCGACGAGCATTGGCCCCGGTTGGGCACTTTGCTGTCGGATGAGCGCATTGATGTGGAGCAGTGGTTTGGCCGTTCGGGCCACCCGACGATCCTGGAGATTGGTTCTGGCACTGGCACGTCTACTGCGGCGATGGCTCCGCTGGAGGCTGATACGAATGTGATTGCGGTCGAGTTGTACAAGCCGGGCCTGGCGAAGCTGTTGGGCGCGGTGGTGCGTGGCGATATTGACAACATTCGTATGGTGCGTGGCGATGGCGTGGAGGTGCTTAACCGGATGTTCCCGGAGCATTCCCTCGATGGGGTGCGCATTTTCTTCCCTGATCCGTGGCCGAAGGCCCGCCACCATAAGCGCCGCATCATTCAGTCGGGCACGTTGAATCTGATTGCTTCGCGTTTGAAGCCCGGCGGGGTGCTGCATGTCGCCACCGACCACGCCGATTATGCGGAGTGGATTGATGAGCTGGTGGATGTGGAGCCTGCGTTGGAGTTTATGGGTTGGCCGTGGGAGCAGTGCCCGCAGCTGACGGATCGTCAAGTGATCACCAAGTTTGAGGGCAAGGGCCTGAAGAAGGATCACGTGATTCGCGAATATTTGTGGCGTCGCCGCCCGCTGGCGTAGCGCTGGTGTTTGTCGGCACCTGGTGCGGGGCTGTTTTGTGGCTTTCGCACTGGGGGTGCGCCGGGCGCCGGTGAAGTGTCGGCGTGATGTGTGCGCTTCTGTTTTTCTTTTTTGTTTTATTTATTTTCCAGGCTCTGTGTGCGGCTGCTTTGAGTGGTTGGCGCTGTGGGGCTTGGGTTTTTTGAGGATTTTGCCTTGAGTACTCACGCAAGTTACCCCGCACCGGGGCCGAACACCTTGTTGTTGGTGTGGGATGCCCCGAACCTTGATATGGGTTTGGGGGCCATTCTTGGTTCCCGCCCGACCAGTGCCCACCGCCCGCGTTTTGATGCGGTTGGCCGGTGGCTGGTACAGCAGGCCGCCGAGTTGTCTGCTTCTACTGGTCTTGACATTGTTCCGGAAGCGACGGTGTTTACCAATGTGACTCCGGGGAGTGCGGATTCGATCCGCCCCTGGGTGGAGGCGTTGCGCAACGTTGGTTTTGCGGTGTTCGCGAAGCCGAAGTTGACGGAGGATTCCGATGTGGATCCCGACATGTTGGCCCACATTGAGACCCGCGCGAATGAGGGTGTGTTGGCGGGGCTGGTGGTTGCCAGCGCCGATGGCCAGAACTTCAAGGATGCGCTGGAGCGCCACACCCAAGAGGGTGTGTCTACCACTGTGCTGGGTTTCCACGAGCACGCGTCGTGGGCTGTCGGTTCAGAAGTTTTGAACTTTGTGGATTTGGAAGAGATTCACGGGGTGTTCCGGGAGCCGCTGCCGCGTATCAATCTGGATCATCTGCCCGAGGGCGGTGCGTGGCTGCAGCCGTTCCGTTCCCTGGACAATCTGCTGTAACCATCAGGTGTGGCTGGATGCTTTCGCCTTCCCGCGCCCGGTTGGGGCGCGTAGGGTGTTGGTTTTAGTGCCACGAATATTCGTTACCCACTGTCGCACTCCCGCCGCCGGTTGTCGGTGGCCGCGCACCCTGGTGCGCGTGGGACGTGGGGTGTGTTCACCGTGAGTCGAGGATACAAAGGGGAGACGGACACCAGTGTTTGAGAAGTGGGGCCACTTCGCCTACCGTCACCGAGTCGCTGTGCCGATCGTCGTGATTGGTTTCATTGTGGGGCTGTTTGCCCTGTTTGGTACCCAGTTGGGTGCGTTGATGAGCCAGGAGGGTTGGGACGATCCGGGATCGTCGTCTACCAAGGCTGCTGCGATTGAGCAGGAGGTCTTTGGTCGCGATAACGGCGGTGATGTGGTCATCGTCTATACCGCGCCGGAGGGGCGCACGGTCGATGATCCGGCGATTGTGGGCCCGGCCCAGCGCCATTTAGATCAGTTGGCTGCCAGCAATCCCGACACCATTGATCACGTCACTTCTTATTTTGAGAAGCGCACCCCGATGCTTGCCACGCAGGACAAGCACATGGCGTTTGCTGCGATTGGGTTGAAGGGTGACGGGGAGGATGTGCTGAAAAACTTCCGCGCCGTGGAGGATCAGCTGGTCGACCCCGATCTTGAGGCCACTGGGGTGGTGCAGCAGGTGGCGGGCCAAACGGCTATTGCGGATGCCCTGGATGATGGGATGAGCGGTGATATTCACCGCGCCGAGATTTACGCGTTGCCTGCGGTGGGCCTGTTGTTGCTCATTGTGTTTGGATCCCTGGTGGCCGCCACTATGCCTTTGATTGTGGGTGTGCTGTCGATTTTGGGGTCTTTGGGTGTGCTGGCACTGTTGGCGCATGTTGCCCAGGTCAATGTGTTTGCCCAGTCGGTGGTGACTTTGCTCGGGTTGGGGTTGGCGATCGATTATGGGCTGTTTTTGGTGTCCCGCTTCCGGGAGGAGCTGGATGCTGGTCATGACGTGCGGCAGGCCACGATTACTGCGACTGCGACTGCTGGTAAGACGGTGGTGTTTTCTGCCGCGATGGTGGCGGTTGCGTTGTCGGGTCTGTTGCTGTTTCCGCAGGCGTTTTTGAAGTCGGTGGCCTATGGTGCGATTAGCGCGGTGGGGTTGGCGGCGTTGCTGTCGATTACGGTTTTGCCGAGTATTTTCGCGCTGTTGGGCCACAAGATCGACAAGTTTGCCTTGCGTCGCAAGCCGTTGACGCAAGAGCGGATTGAAAATTCCGTGTGGGCGCGCATCCCGGATTGGGCGATGCGGCATTCCGGCATTGTGACCACTGTGATCGTTGCTGGTTTGATTGCTTTGGCGGTTCCGTTGGGTGGGGTGAAGTTCGGCGGTATTAACGAAACGTATTTGCCGCCGGGCGATGAGGTGCGTGCCGCTCAGCACACTTTTGACGAAAACTTCCCCCAGTTCCGTACTGACCCCATCAAGGTTGTCATTACCGGGGCGGATAATCAGCAGATTGTTGACATTTACCGCCAGCTCAATGAGGTTCAGGGGATTACTGGCCGGTTCGCGCCGAGCCAGCCCGCCAAGGATGAGACCACGGTTATGGCGGCCGGCATCATCGACCGTGAGGACAATAAGGCGGTGGTGCATCAGCTGCGTGAGATCACGGTGCCTGAAGGCGTCAACATGTACATCGGTGGCAGCCCCGCCCTGGAGGTGGAGTCCATCGAGGCGCTGTTCCACACCTTGCCGTGGATGGCGTTGTACATCGTGGTTGCGACTTTCATCCTGTTGTCTTTGGTGTTTGGTTCGGTGATTTTGCCGGCCAAGGCAATCATTATGACGATTCTGGGCATGGGCGCGACCCTGGGTGTGCTGACTGCCATGTTTGTTGATGGTTTTGGCGCGGATTTGTTGAACTTCACTCCGGGTCCGTTGATGAGCCCGGTGCTGGTGCTGATCATGGCGATCATTTATGGCTTGTCCACAGACTATGAGGTGTTTTTGCTCTCCCGCATGGTGGAGGCCCGGGATCGGGGTAAGAGCACTGACGAAGCGATTCGTATTGGTACCTCGCATACCGGCAATATCATTACGGCGGCCGCAATCATCATGATCGTGGTGTGTGGTGCTTTCGGGTTCTCCACCATCGTGATGATGAAGTACATCGCTTATGGCATGATCGTGGCGCTGATTTTGGATGCGACCATTATTCGTATGCTGCTGGTGCCTGCGGTGATGCACATGTTGAAGGAAGACAACTGGTGGGCGCCGCGGTTTGTGAAGAAGGCGTCTTTGGTGTTGGGGCATAATGCGCCTGACAATTCCCTGATGCACACCCCTGTGGTGCCTGCCGTGGCCGGGGCTCCTGCCGTGGAAGCTTCCGAAGCGTCCACTGGCCCGGCTGGTGGTGCTGAGTCTGTTGCCGGCGCAGCCGATGCTGGGCTGGCCGTCGATTCCCCGGAGCACTCCCCTGCCGCCGTAACCCCTGCAGACCCTGCAGACCCTGAATTCCCCGCAGATTCGCCAGCGCCGGCAGCCCCTGTCGAGGATGACGTTGTTTCGGCTGATCCAGCTGATGCGGATGATCAGGTGGATGCGGCTGCTGATCTCGAGGGCGGTGTCGATGGTGATTCGGTGCTGGAGATGGATGAACCGGTGGTCGACGAGGTCGATATCATCGCCGATAACGAGGCCAAGCGCGCAGGGCGTTCCACGACGGAAGACACCCAGCTGATTCCTTTCGCGGAGCTTTTGCGCCGCCTAGAAGAAGACGACAACAACGAGTAGGACTACCAGGACTCGGCTACAGCTCATGCCCCACACCCCGGCGCGTGGCTTGTGGGTCGAGAACCGGGCCTGAGACACCATGGACGCCACCCGCAGCAACACCAAGAGGGCCAAAGCCGCCATCACCACGGCGCTGCCCTTTGTTGTGGTGGCGGCCATGGTGTTTTTCGTGTGGCGTTATCATGCGCTGATCGCCCAAGCTTTTCACGAGATTCGAGGCGCGGAGCCTGCGGTGCTGCCGCTGACTGTGGTTGGTGCGGCAGTTTCCATGTATGCCATGGGCTATGTCACCCATTCCTTGCTGTATGCGGGGGATGTGAAAGTGTCCACCCGCAACTGTGTTCACCTGGCCTTGGCTTCTAATGCGTGGTCGGCATCGCTGCCCGGTGGGCAGGCTTTCGCCGCCATGTTGAGTTTCACCGTGATGCGTTCTTGGGGTGCCAGCGCCTTGGTGTGTTCTTGGCAGATTGTGTTGTCTGCTGTGTTGTCTTCCACCTGGCTGGTTGCCCTTGGGGTGGTCACGATTTTTGTGTTGGGCGCGTCGCTGTCTTTGTCTTCGCTTGGTTTAAGCCTGCTCGGGTTGAGTGCCACGGTGTGGGCGGTGTACTACATCGCCCACCACCCCCACGTGTTGCGGCCGCTGGCGCGGTGGGGGTTGGGGATGGTCAACCGGGTGCGGCGCGCGCCCGCGGGCACGGGGCTGTCCGCGGTGGAAGATCACATTTCTCGCCTGGATGCGGTGTATTTGTCGCCGAAGCGTTTTGCAGCGACTGCGGCAGCTTCGTTGCTGAATTGGTTGGGTGACGTGGTGGTGTTGTGGGCGTGCGTGTGGGCGGTGTCCGGGGCGATGCCCCTGTGGGAGGCCCGCTCAGACGAAACCACCATCATGGGGGTGGTGCTGGCGTTTGTGACCGCCAAGATTGCCGGCACTGTGCAGGCCACCCCGGGCGGAATCGGCCCCGTGGAGGCCGCCCTGACGGGCACCTTGGTGGCTGCCGGCTTGCCGGCAACTACTGCGCTGGGGGCGGTGCTGATTTTCCGGCTGGTGACCTTTTTTGGCCTGGTGGCTATCGGCTGGGTGGTATATGCCGCCAAGTACGCCAGCATTGGTAAGTCTTTGCGTGCCGGTAAAACGTCCACCCCCGGCGAGGTCGGTTACGAGGCGGCCTAATTGCGCCCCGTGGGCGGTTGTGGGCTAGCGTTGGGGGCGTTGTAGTGCCGTCGCGTCAGCGCTGCGCACTCCCCCTTTGCTGTGTCGAAAGGCTCGTAGTTTCTCATGACTTCCCGCACCACCCGCAACCCTTCGAAGTTTTTGGTGTTTGATCTTCTCGCGGTTGCGGTTTTTGCTTTGTTGGCGCGCGCCGCCCACCAGTCAGAAAGCATGCCGTTTACTTTCACCGGGTGGTTGAGCACCGTGTGGCCGTTTTTGCTGGGCACTCTGATCATGTGGGTTGTTGTGCCGGCCGTGCGGAAGGCGCCGGTGGCGTTGGTGCCCGCGGGGGTGGCTGTGTGGTTGGGTACCGCGGCCTGTGGCCTGGTGGTGTGGGGGTTGCGCCACGACCACGTGCCGCACATTAGTTTCATCATCGTCGCCACCGTGATGAGTGGTCTGCTGTTGCTTGGTTGGCGTGGCATTGTTGCCGTGCTTTCGCACCGGCGCTAGTTGTCTTTTCACGCTAACCGCCCTTGTGCCCCTGGTGTGGGGCACAAGGGCGGTTGGTCGTTTTGTGGGGGTTATAGAGCTGTTCCCCGCACACGGGTGGTGTGCGGGGAACGATACAAACCCACCAGGGCTTGGCTTATGCAACCTGCGGTGATGTGGTGTTCACCTGGTGTGCGCTCTTAGCGGGTGTAGAGGCGCAGGTTGTCGATGGTGGCGGAGCCTTCGTAGTAGTTGAGGTGGGGCACACCGATGACGAAGTTGTCCGGGTACTCGGAGCCTGCAGGCCACATTTCCTTGCTCCACTTGCCGAAGGGGCCTTCGAACTCGAGGGTCTGGTTGTGCTCACCCTTGTACTGGTCGGCCTTCTGGTTGTAGTGCCAGATGCTGTGGCCGTCGGCTTCTTCGAACTTGCGCTCGTAGCGCAGGGTCTTGTGTCCGACGTGGCGGAAGTTGCCGGTCATCTCGGTGACGTAGGAGTCCTTGTGACGCTCGATGGCGAAGGTGTAGGTCTCGTTCGGCATGAGATCGGGCTGCAGTTCGGCGGTGGCGACGATGGTGGCGTTCGGGTCGTCGCCGACCTTCAGGCCGCATTCGGTCGGCATGACGAACTGGTTGTAGGCGAACTTCGGGTCGCGGAAGCTGTTGCCGTCGAAGAAGATCTGGTTGATGCCGTTGGCGGTGGAGTCGGTGTATTCCTCGACCTGGCCGGTGGCGGGGTTGCAGACCTTGTAGTTCTTGGCCCAGCTGGCGTCGACGCTGTAGGTGTCCATGCCGACCTTGCGGTGGCTGTGGATGAAGATGTTGTTGTGGGGGGCGGGCTTTGCGTAGTCCATGATGGACAGCAGGTAGTAGCCGTTTTCCTTGGTCACATCACCCCAGGGCTTTTCGCAGGGGTTGGGGGTTTGTGCGCCGTCCTGGCTGTAGTCGCCCTTGCGGACCCAGGGGAAGTTGGTCTTGCAGTCGCCGGGCTTGTAGCCGTTGTACTTGCCGTCGTAGTTCCAGGTCAGTTCGCCGTTGCGTTCGCGCTTGCCGCCGAAGTCGACGGTTTTGAGTTCGTATTCGATGCGGTACTCGTCGGGCAGCGGGTTGGAGGAGGTCAGCACGACGCCGGAGTTCCAGGCGGGGACGTCGATGATGCCGTCGCCGTTTTTGGTGGCCAGGGTGGGGTTGGCGTCGGGCTTGCCGTCGCCGTCGAGGTCTTGTGCGGCGACTTCAACGGTCAGCCAGCCGTCTTGGCCGGTCTTGACGGACTTGCGGTAGATGTTGGCTTTTTCTACTGCGCGCTTAAACGCTTCGCCGCCGAGCTTGTCGAAGTAGATGTCGTCGTCGGAGAATTCGTCGACGAACCAGGGGCTGTCTTTGCCCAGTGGGTCTTTTTGCCAGGCGGCGTCTGTGACACCGAGATCCCGGTCGAACTTTTCCTGGTGAGCCAGTTTCCAGCCGGCGCGATAGGGGGCGCCGGAGGATAGGGCGTTTGCGCCGTTGGCGAGTTCGCTGGACAGGTTGGAGCTGCCGGAGCCGATTGTGCCTGCGATGTCGAGCGGGTTGCAGGCTGCCAGCGGCAGGGTCATGGCGAGCACGCTGGCCAGGGCCAGGACTTGGCGTTTCATGTGGGTGTGCCTTTCTGATGTGAAAGTGTGTGCGCGCTGCCACGGGTGTGTGGCGGTTTTTCTCGCAGTGCGTCCCTTTGCCACGGTGGGGTGCACCGGGTGGGGGTTGGCCGCGTGGGTGAGAAAAACGCCGTGCGTGCACATGCATAAGGGGGTGGGTACGAAAAGCGAACTGCACGTGCCCGCGCGCGATGGTGCGCGGGTGGGTGTGTGTTGTTTTCGGCGCTAGTGGTTTTTTAAGGGCGCTTAAGGTGGCGTTTCGCGGTACTGCGCGGGTGCGAAGGGCGCTGGTGCGCTTTGGGGGTGTCGTATTTTTTCGACTGGCCTTGTCCGGCTGTTCTCTTTGGCGAGGCAGCTTTGGTGGGGCCGTTTTTTTGGGGGCCAGCTCCGGTGGTGGGTTTTGGCCGCTGGTGCCGCGGTTGGCTAAGGCGCCTGGAATGCGGTGGCGGGGTGATGGGCCGGAGGTGAAGAAGAGGTGGCCTTAGAAGAAATCAGTATTAGTTTGGGGGTGGGGTGCTGGTTGCTGGGACAGAAAAACAGCGTCCGGCACCCCGGTGGTTCATGGCTGCGCGGTGTGTCAGCTATGAACCAGGTGTGGGGTCACACCGGTGGCCGGTGGGGCTTGCGGGCGTTTGTGACAACGGGGGTTTTGCGTATGCCGGGTGTTGTCGCTGGTGGTGCGCCCGCGGGCGTGTGCGGTTTGGCCGGTGTGAGGTGTGTGGGGCGGCAGCCTTTTTGGCTGCCGCGCGGGTGGCCGCTTAGTTCAGGTAGAAGATGCGGTCTTTGTTTTCTGCCATGTGCTTGGCGTTCCATTCGGCGCCACCGTCGAGGTTGGCGGCGAGGAAGACCGGTGCGGAGATGCCGAGCTCGAGGAGGTTTTCGATGATGGCGGCGGACAGGGAGTGCAGGATGGCGGTGGAGGTCACGCCGGATGCGGGGGTGAACTTCTGGGGCACGCCTTCGAGGGTGAGCACTGCGTCGCCGGCGTCGACCTGGTTGTCGAGGAGGATGTCGGCGTGGTCCTTGAGCTTGGTGCCGTCCGGGACGCGGGAGGTCACGGCGTCGGTGTACTTGCTGGAGGTCAGGCCGACGACGAAGACGCCGTTGGCGCGGGCTTCGCGGGCGAGTTCGACGGGCACGGCGTTGCGGCCGGAGACGGACACGCAGATCAGCACGTCGCCTTCTTTAAGGGGGCTGTTGTCGAACAGCACCTTGCCGTAGCCGGGCATTTGCTCCATTTGGGAGCCGAGGGTGGTGGGGCGGGTGGTCAGTGCTTCGATGCCGGGCCCGTAGAGGGGGTTGATGAGCATCAGGCCGCCGGCGCGGTAGACGATGTCCTGGACCGGCAGGGAGGAGTGGGAGGCACCGAAGGCGAAGATGCGGCCGCCGTCCTTGACCTTTTGGGCGATGGTTTTGGCGGCTTCGTCGATGGTGTCGATCTGGGTGTCGCGCACCTTCTGCAGCAGGGCGATGATTTCGTCGTAGTAGTGGTTGGTGAGCTTGGACATGGGGGTGTCTCCTTGGGTTGGGGGAAGAAAAGAACGGGTGGTGCTGCGCGGGGGCAGGACCGTCGGTTATTGAGTTGTGGTCGACCTGACACCGGGTGCGGCGGGGTCGGCAAGTCGGGGGCCACCGGCGGCGGGGTAGAAAGTGCCGCCGCCGGTGGGGGTGGCTTTAAAGCCCTTGGTGGGGCTTTAGGCCGGGGTGCGGTCAAGCCTGGCTGTTAGAACAGGGAGGCAATGCCGTGGAGGATGATGCCAGGAACGATGGCGTCCGGGACGGTGAAGCCGAGGTTTTCGGCGCCGAGGGAGGACAGGTCACCGAAGACCTGGAACTTGTAGGCGAAGGAGATGAGGATCCAGCCGAGGAAGCCCCACAGGAAGCCACCGATCCAGGCGGCGACGCGACCGCCGGTGGAGTTGGCGAAGATGGCTGCGGTGCCGGAGGCGAAGAAGGCGACGATCATGGAGGGGATCGGGACGGGCCATCCGATGGCGACGCACAGTGCCATGCCGGCGATTTGGCCGATCAGGCCGGAGATGAGGCCGACGAGCAGGGCGTTGGGTGCGTAGGCGAACAGCACCGGCACGTCGAGGGCGGGGATGGCGTTCGGGATGACCTTGCGGGAGATACCTTCGAAGGCGGGGACGATTTCGCCGATCAGCATGCGGACACCGTAGAGCAGGATGAGCATACCGGCGGTGAACTTCAGGGCCATGAGCAGGGCGAAGACGATCCAGTTCTGGCCGTCGGAGATGCCGCCGTCGTCGACGGCTGCCTGGAAGGTGGACACGCCGGCCACGGAGACCGCGGAGATAGCGGACAGCAGGGAGACAACGAACATGACCAGGAAGGTGGAGACTGCGACGTCACGGAAGAAGGAGAGCTTCTCCGGCATCTCGATGTCCTCGGTGGACTTTTCCTTGTTGCCGATGACCATACCGATGTAGCCGGCCAGGACGTTGAGCAGGGTTTGGCCGTGGGCGAAACCGACGTCGTTGGAGCCGGTGATGCGGCGGACGAAGGGCTGTGCGATGGCCGGTGCGAAGGTGTAGTAGCAGCCGACGAGCAGGGAGGCGATGGCGACGGTGACGAAGGGGTTGAAGCCGAACTGGTACATGGCGATGGTGAATGCACCAGCGTGGACCCAGATCATGTGGCCGGTCAGGTAGACGTAGTGGAACGGGGTGACACGTGCCAGGAACAGGTGGAACATGTAGCCGAACAGCATGGTCAGGCCGATTTCACTGCCCAGGGTGGTCACGGGACCGGTCTGGACGGCGGAGACCACCATTTCGTCGAAGGTGACGAAGGTGGAGATGTTGCCCGAGGGGAATGCCATCTCGAACATGGACTGGATGGGGCCGAGGCCCTCAACGATGACGCCTGCGCCGCCGCCGATGATCAGCAGGGACAGTGCGGTTTTGACCGTACCGGTGATGACATCGCCGGCGGATTTCTTCTGTACGACCAGGCCAAGCAGTGCGATGAAACCGACGATGATGGCCGGGATCTGCACCAGCTGGACAAAGAAGTCTAGAACTGGGTTCATGGTGTGCTCGCGTTTCTTATAAACAAGCGGATGGTGGGCTTGGTGCCTCGTGTCCTCGCAACAACCCCGTGCCAATGGCGGCAAGAAGGCGGTTGTCGCGCCCGCAAAAGATGGTGAAGTTTAAAAAAACCTTCACCTTTGTCCACCGCGCCGCGGTGTGTGGTGCTGTACAGCTCCTGCCCGCACCTTTTGCAAAGGGGGGTGTTGTTGTCGCCTGTGGTGGGGCGAATCGTGGCGCGTCGGGGTGCAACCTGTGGTGTGGTCCACGACGGCAAAATGAAGTTAGTGAAAAGAAGAAAGCTTGTGTGCGAAAAACACTTCGCACCGGTGTCCCTGCGCTACTGCCCCCTTTTTTGTCACCAGCTTGTGCAAGGCTGGGTGGGGGCAGCGCGGCGGGAAAATATGTGCGCTGTGGTGTTTAGCGGTTGTTGAACTCGTCGACCGCAGCCATGACCTTGGTCTTGACTTCGTTTTTGTCGATGAGGTTGTCGATCAGCACGACGACGGCCTTGGTGCCCTCGACGTTCTTAGCCATGGCGGTGGTGGTGACCACGATGTCGGAGGGCTGGGACTTGAAGGAGCCCAAGTCGACGGGCTGGACCTTGGCGGCGATGCCTGCGTCTTCACACATGGCGCGAACCTGGTTTGCCAGCATCATGGAGGTGCCGAGGCCCATGCCACACACGGTTGCAATCTGGATCATTTTTTCTGTCCTTTACGGTTTGTTTTTCGGCGCGCGGTGGCGTCGAAAAAAGGGGGGTTATTTGGCGGCGTCGGTGAACACGGCGAGGAGTTCCTCGTCGGTGGTGGCGGCGCGTGCCCGATCGAGCAGTTCAGTGTCTCCGAGAACTGCGGCCAAAGACTGAATCATCTTGATGTGGCCCTTCTTGTCGCCGGCGGCGAAAGAGATGAGCACATCGACGGGGTCGTTGGCGGGGCTGCCGAACTCGACGGGTTCGTCAAGGGTGACGACACAGGTTCCGGCCTTTTTCACGCCGCTTGCGCTTTTAGCGTGAGGCATGGCGACACCGGGGGTGAGCACCATGTAGGGGCCGAATTCTTTGACTCCGTTGATCATGGCCTCTGCGTATTCGGCAGTGGCGATGTCTTTGGATTCGTAGAGCTCGCCGACGATGCGGATGGCTTCCTGCCAATCGGCTGCGTGACGTCGAGCTGCAACAACATCAGGGAGAAAAGTCATAGCGACCGTCCTTTGTGGTTTTGATCGTCTAGGCGATGTCCCGTGATGTGGGTCAGCCGTATCGATCGTGTGGCTTTGTTGCATGCTTCAGCCTAGTAATCGTTCCGCTCACTCTGCAAGCACGAATGTGTGTTTCGATGACTTTTTTTGATTGTTTGCATTGCGTCACAGCCATGCTTTAGGCATGCTTTCTACCATTTTCCTTAAACGCTTTTCAGTATTTTGCCAGGTAGTTGACCTGCTTATTTGCCCCCATCTTTGTTGACATCCGACACACACAACGACACCGTATGACATATTTCACAAGATCTCAGCGTGCCTTTTTTCGCCCAAACCAGCATGATTGAAGGTGACGCGATGGACAGCTTTTCAATCATGTGCAATCATCAAATGTGCATGCTTAGCCCCCAGTCACCGGCCCCCGCCCCCACGAGAACCACCTCGACACCACACATAAGCAGGCGATATGCCACGACTGACGGGCAACAGGCACCCCTGAGAAAAGCAAAGGTCCACCCGCCACCCGACAACTGCACACCACCCGCCAGCGCCCACACGCTCAACAACAATCACACAGCGCGCATCATTCGGGGTTTATCACTCACCCCGCGGACGCCAGCGGACACCGGAATGCACCCACCCCACCACACCCAAACACAGAAAAGGAACCCTCCAATGAGCAACACTCTTGGCGCCCACATGGAAGCCGAACTCTACAGCCAGCCCGAAATGTGGCGAAAAGTCACCGAACTCGACAACAGCTGCCTGCCCACCAACGGCGAACGCGTCGTCGTCATCGGCTGCGGCACCTCCTGGTTCATGGCCATGGCCTACGCCGCCATGCGCGAAGCAGCCGGCCAAGGCCTAACCGACGCCTTCACCGCCACCGAAGTCCCCATGGACCGCGAATACGACGTCGCCATCGTCATCACCCGCTCCGGCACCACCAGCGAAATCATCGACTACCTCACCAAGGTCAAGGGCACCGTCCGCACCATCGCGCTGCTCGGCGCACAGGACACCCCCGTCGCAGAACTCGCCGACGACGTCGTCAACCTCGAATTCGCCGACGAACAATCCGTCGTCCAAACCCGCTTCGCCACCACCGCCCTGTCCTTCCTGCGCGGCTCCGTCCACGGCAAGCAAGCCGTCCTCGACGCCGCCGACCAGGCCGCAGAAGTCCTCCAGACCGAACCCGAAGCAGAACTCATCAACGCCGAGCAATACTCCTTCCTCGGCCTCGGCTGGGTCTACGGTGTCGCCATCGAAGCCGGCCTGAAAATGCGCGAATCCTGCCAAGCCTGGACCGAGTCCTACCAGTCCATGGAATACCGCCACGGCCCCATCGCCATCGCCGCCCCCGGCCGCATCACCTGGCAGCTCGGCACCTCCCCCGAAGGCCTAGCAGAACAGGTCAAAGCCACCGGCGCCCGCTACGAAGACGTCGACCGCGACCCGCTGGCCCAACTCGTCCGCGTCCACCAGGTCGCACTGCTGACCGCCCGCGCCCGCGGCCTCAACCCGGATGAACCCCGCAACCTCACCCGCTCCGTCATCCTCAAATAACCCCCACGCGCGCCCACACCCCGCGCGCACCACCACCCGCCAGGGCCAGCACCCCACCACAGCCCACCAGCCACAGTGAACCGCCGGCCCTGGCACCCCCACCCCACGCAACACGCCACCAACCGCCAGGCCACCACAACCCCACCGGGGAACACACCACACGGACGGACGATGGCCACACGCAGGAAGAACACGCGGAAATGCCCCCCACCAACACCCCGGCAATTCTCGCCATCACCCCCAACCCGGCACTCGACATCACCCTGCCCATCGAGCAGCTGATCCCCGAAGCCACCCACCGCATCGACACCGCCCTACGCAAACTCGGCGGCAAAGGCGTCAACGTCGCCGCCGTCGCAGCCGAACAAGGCTACACCGCCTACGCACTCGGCCCCGTCAGCGAAGCAGACCTGGCAGACCTCAACAACCGCACCGACGGTGTGGTTGCCCTACCCGACGGCGTACACCTCGCATTCACCCCCACCCCCGTTCCCCTGCGCGCCACCTTCGCCATCTACCAAAACACCACCGGCGAAACCGCCATCATCAACGAACGCGGCGGCGCCCACCCGGACGAGGTCTACCACAACATGGTCACCACCCTGACCAGCTACCTCGACCAACACCCCGGCTCCGTCGTCACCGTCTCCGGCAGCTTCGCCCCCGGCGCCCCCGCAGACTTCGTCACCCGGCTCGTCGACATCACCCACCACCACGGCGGCAAAATCATCGTCGACTCCGCCGGAGCCCCACTGAAAGCCGCCTGCGCCGCCGGCGCCGACCTGGTCAAACCCAACGCGGCAGAACTCAAAGAAACCACCGGCAGCGACTCCCTGATCGCAGGAGCCCGCCAACTGCTAGCACTAGGCGCCGGCATGGTCGTCGCCTCCGCAGGCCCCGACGGACTCGTCGCCGTCACCCCAGACACCATCGTCGCCGCCAAACTCGACGAAGTCCTCAAAGGCAACCCCACCGGCGCCGGCGACGCCCTGGTATCCGCCCTGGCCACCGGCCTCATCGACGGCCTGGAGCCCAAACAACTGCTGCAACGCGGCGTCGCCTGGTCCGCCGCCGCCGTCCTCCAGCCGGCCGCCGGAACCATCGGCGAAGACTACAAGCCCCTGCTGGACAGGGTGGAATTCCCCACCCCGCCCACGGAATAACAACTACACCCACCCCCACCCCCATCTTTTCCCGATAGGACACTGACATGCCCCAAGCAAACACCTTCGACCTCGTCCGCGACGCCGCCCAACGCAACGTCGGCATCGGCGCCTTCAACGTCATCCACCTGGAGACCGCAGAAGGCCTCGTCGCCGCCGCCGAACGCGCCGGCCTGCCCGTCATCCTGCAGCTCAGCCACAACTGCGTGCGCTTCCACAACGACGAACTCGAACCCCTAGCCCTGGCCATGCTCTCCCTGGCCAAAAACTCCAAGGCTGACGTCGCCGTCCACCTGGACCACTGCGAATCCGTCGAACTCGCCAAGCAAGCCATCGACCTCGGCTTCTCCTCCGTCATGTTCGACGGCTCCACCCTGCCCACCGAAGAAAACATCGCCAAAACCGCAGAGGTCGTCGCCTACGCCCACGAACGCGGCGTCACCGTCGAAGCCGAACTCGGCGAAATCGGCGGTAAAGGCGCCCACGCCCCCGGCGTACGCACCGACCCAGCCGAAGCCAAGCAATTCGTCGCCGACACCGGTGTTGACGGCCTCGCCGTCGCCGTCGGCTCCGAACACGCCATGCAAGAACGCACCGCCACCCTCGACCACGAACTGATCGGCCGCCTCAAGGAAGCCGCCGGCGTACCCCTGGTCCTGCACGGCTCCTCCGGCGTCCCCGACGAAGAAATCTCCCAGGGCATCCGCTCCGGCATGACCAAAATCAACGTCTCCACCCACCTCAACGGCCACTTCACCCGCGCCGTGCGGGCATTCCTCGACGAAAACCCCACCGTCACCGACTCCCGCAAATACATCAAGGCCGGCCGCGAAGCCCTCTCCGCTGAAGCCGAGCGCCTGCTGAAGCTGTTCGCCCAGGTCTAAACAGCCCACTGAAGGATTTTTCGCATCCCGCAAGGGAACACATGCGAAATCCAAGATTTTTGCCCCACACTGCCCATAAAGTGTGGGGCAAGGATCGCACCACCAGGTGCCCCCACTCCCCTCTTTTCTTTCTCTTCCTCCGCCATCCCCCACCACAGGCCACCAGCCTGCGCCCGCAACCAGCCCAGGATGGCCACCACCCCACACCTTCTGGTAGCTAAAACAAGGGTGCAAGGGTGGAAAAACACCGTCGACCACAGGAAGGGCCCTCACAACGTCATGCTGCGCAGCCAACGACTAACCAAAATTGTCGACCTCGTGACAGCCCAGGGCACAGTGTCCGTCGACGAACTCATCGACACCCTCGGCATCTCCCCCGCCACCGCCCGCCGCGACCTCGACGCGCTGGCCGAACGCGGCATGCTCCGCCGCACCCGCGGCGGCGCCAGCAGCAACATCGTCACCTTCGACCCGCCGATGCGGCAAAAAAGCAACCAAAACCCCAGCGCCAAAAGCGCCATCGCGCACCGCTGCCTGGACTTCATCCAGCCCGGCGCCGTCATCGGCATGAGCGGCGGCTCCACCTGCGGGGCCATCGCCCACGCACTCGTCGAATGGGTCACCGAACACACCAACCCCCAACTCGTCGGCAACCAACCGATCCTGACGGTCGTCACCAACGCCATCGACATCGCCTTCTCGATGATCTCCCGACCCAACATCAAAATCGTGCTGGTCGGCGGAGTCCTCAACAACAACTCCCTCGAACTCACCGGCCCCTTCGCCGGCGAAATCCTCGAAAGGCTCTGCCTCGACGTCGCCTTCATCGGAGTCAACGGCTTCGACGAAAACGGGCCCGGCACCATCGACGAATACGAAGCCGACACCAACCGCACCATGGCCTCCCGCGCCACCCGCCCCATCGTGGTGGCCGACTCCACCAAGTTCGGTCGGCGCTCATTCTCCTCTGTCGGTAGCGTGGACGTTATCGACACCATTGTCACCGACTCCGGGATCGACCCGGACGTCTTCGAATCCTTAAAGCAACGCGGCTACAACGTCATCACCGCGTCTGCCACTGTCTAGTGAAGGAAACCCACCACCCATGTCCGATCACGCCACCACCCACGGCTCCACAACCTACACCGGCGCGACCATCGTCACCGGTGAAATCGGCGGACTCATCAACGCCGGCTGCCTGCGCACCGAAGACGGCCGCATCACCCACGTCGGCACCAGTGACGACGCCGCCAACTGGCCCGCCAGCGACACCACCATCGACCTGGCCGGCAAACCACTAGTCCCCGGCTACATCGACATCCACCACCACGGTGGTGGCGGCGCCGCCTACGACGACGGCCTCGAAGCCACCGCCATCGCCCTAGCACAACACCGCAAACACGGCACCGCCCGCAGCGTCCTGTCCTTCGTCACCGCCGAACTCGACGACATCCTCGACAACATCCGCAACGCCGCCACCCTGGTCAAATCCGACTCCCGCGTGCTCGGGCTGCACCCCGAAGGCCCCTTCCTGCACCCCTCCCACAAAGGCGCACACCCCGAAGCGCTGCTGCGCGACCCGCTGCCGGAAGCCACCCAGAAAATGCTGGACGCCGCCGACGGCACCCTCGTCCAGGTCACCCTCGCCCCCGAGCGTGAAGGCGGCATCGAATCCGTCAAACTGCTCGCCGAGCACGGCGTATGCGCCGCCGTCGGCCACACCAGCGCCGACTACGACACCACCCGCGCCGCCATCGACGCCGGCGCCACCATCCTCACCCACGCCTTCAACGGCATGAACGGCATCCACCACCGCGCCCCCGGCCCCGTCACCGCTGCACTGCGCGACGAACGCATGTGGCTTGAAGTCATCAACGACACCATCCACGTCCACCCCGCCGTGGTGCGCTCCCTGTTCGAGGAAGCCCCCGAACGCGTCATCCTGGTTACCGACGCCATGAGTGCGACCTGTAACCCGGATGGTCACTACATGCTCGGTACCCTCGAAGTCGAGGTCAAAGACGGCGTCGCACGCCTGGTGGAAGGCCACTCCCTGGCCGGCTCCACCCTGACCATGGACAAGGCCGTTGCCAACGCCATCACGCGCGTCGGTGTCCCCGTAGACGTAGCCGTTGCCGCCGCTACCAGCCACCCGGCACTGGCCATCGGCATGGAAGACCAATTCGGCGTGCTTGCCCCCGGCTACCCCGCCGACCTGCTCGTGCTCGATCCGGCGACCTTCCTGCCGGAACGCATCATCTTCGACGGCGACTAACCACCCCCAACGCGACTAAAGGCTCTCCCCTTAAGGGAGAGCCTTTTCTCGTTTCCATCACGCCCCGCTAGAGGGCTTTGTTGTGCTGTTTCACCGCAGCCACCGCCTCCAGCAGCGTGGCCTGCGGATGCCGCAAACGGTATTCACGCACCTGCTCTACCGGTGGATTCGGCACATCGCTCAGCGCTTCAAGCTCAGCGAACGCCACCCGATCCTGTCTCCACCCGATAAACAGTGTCGCCAGCGAACACACCACGGTGGCAGCAAAGAGGGCCTCCCTGCCCGACCAGTCCTGCCACCACGCCAACGCCGCAGCAAAAGCCAGCACAATCGTCGCAACGGACAAAAGATTCTTCAACGTTCGGGCAGACATCGTGCTCACATCCTTAAAACCTGTACTTCCGCGCCACTGCTGCGACGCCGGCTTCAGTGGCCCCAGGATATGGGTAAACACTCCCCATGCCAAGGCCTCGGAAGGATTTATTTACCCAATCGTTAACATCCACCCCATACAGGTCGCAATGAGACCCCGTTAGTCTTCCGGGTTGCGCCACCGGAACAAGATAAAAGCGACCATCTCAACCACAAAACCGATAACAAAGACACCGAGGAAGGTGGTTAGCCCCTCTTTCCAGGATCCGCCAATAAGATCGCCCAAGGCGAAACACAGTGCGGTTCCAAGCGGCAGGATGAGCAAGACCAACACGAACCACACAAAGCTAAGTAAGCGACCAGGCTGGTTGCGACTGTTGTGGCTGCCGTGCTTGCCTGGGGGTTGTCCCTGCCGCCTGACCTGTGGCTTCACAATTCTACCCTCCTGTTCAGGATCACCCCTAGCTTGCTTAGCCACATGCTGCGCGACCGATTTAGGCTGCCCGCACGCAAAGGCGGGTGGTCCAGCTCTTTTTATAAAGCAGGTAAAAGATCTAGGGTTCGAATACTGGAATCGAGTCTAATAAAACAGGCATCTCCTTATGTGGACCTTTTCCTGGTTTTTTAACCAGGCCGGCGCTTGCCTCACACAATCGCTCACGTGAGTTGTGCTGCACAACCCACGCAGCTGCTTCGTCGAGTTTCAACCGGCGGCGTCTTGGATAGCAAAAGACCCCGAGAAAAATCTCGGGGTCTGTCCACGCGCGCAAACGCTAGCGCGTCTACATCGGCATGATGGTGTGCTTTTTCGGCAGGGTTTCTTCGCGCTTGGTTTCCAGCTGACGCAGAGCCTGGCGCAGCACCAGGCGAGTCTGGCTGGGCTCGATCATCGCATCGATGAAGCCACGCTCAGCAGCACCATAGGGGCTGGTCATGTTCTCGTCGTAGAAGTCCATGAACATCTTCTTGGCCTGGGCACGCATCTCCGGGTCAGCACCCTCGAGCTTGGCGCCCTGGATCATGACGAATGCTGCAGCAGAACCCATCACGGCGATCTGGGCGGTCGGCCATGCCAGGTTGATGTCACCGGTGAGGTTCTTCGAGCCCATGACGGCATAGGCTCCGCCGTAGGCCTTGCGGACGATCAGCGAGATCTTCGGCACGGTGGCTTCCACGACGGCGAAACCAAGCTTCGCGCCGCGGTGAATCAGGCCGGCACGTTCCTGGTCAACGCCCGGCAGGTAGCCGGGGGTGTCCACCACGAACACCAGCGGGATGTTGTAGGCGTCGCAGATGCGGATGAAACGGGCGGTCTTGTCGGCGGCATCTGCATCGATGCAGCCGGCGAAGTGCTGCGGGTTGTTGGCGACCACGCCGACGGACTTGCCGTCGATGCGGGCGAACGCGGTGATCATGTTCGGCGCGAACTCGGGCTGGATTTCCAGCACATCATCGTCGTCGAAGATCTTGGCCAGCAGCTCGTTCATGTCGTAGCCGGCGTTGGAGTCATCCGGCATGAAGGAGTCCAGGGACTCGTCGATGATTTCGTCGTCGGACGGGGCTGCGAACTCCGGGCCGGGCTCGTCGCAGGAGCTGGGCAGGTGGTCGAGCAGATCGTGGACGTAGTTAAAGGCGTCTTCTTCGTCGACGGCAACGTAGGAGACGTTGCCGTTTTCCATCTGCTGGTGGGCGCCACCGAGTTCGGCGGAGGTGATGACCTCGCCGGTGACTTCCTTGATGACGTTGGGGCCGGTGACATACATTTCGGCGCGCTCATCGACGGCGATAACGAAGTCGGTGGTCACCGGGGCGTACACCGCGCCACCAGCGCACTTGCCCAACATGATGGAAATCTGGGGGCTACGGCCGGACAGCGGTAGCTGTCGGCGGGCGATCTCTGAGTACATTGCCAGGGAGGTCACGGCGTCCTGAATACGGGCGCCGCCGGAGTCTTGAATACCGATGACCGGGCAGCCGATCTTGATGGCCATGTCCATGACCTCACAGACCTTGCGGCCGAAGGTCACGCCGACAGAACCGCCGTAGACGGTTTTGTCGTGGGCGTAGACGGCCACGGGGCGACCACCGATGCGGCCGTATCCGGTGACCACGCCGTCGCCGTAGGGGGCGTCTTTTTCGTCGGGGGTGCGACCCAGCGCACCGATTTCGACGAAGGATCCCGGATCCAGCAGGCGGTTGATGCGCTGACGCGGAGTGCTCAGCCCCTGGGCGTCACGTTTGGCGCGGGCGCGCTCACTACCAGGATCCTGGGCTTGCTCGAGGCGGGCGCGCAGGTCAGCGAGTTTTTCGGCCGTGGTACTCACGTAACTTCTAACCTCCCAGGTTATTGATGCGGCGGGTCAGATACGCGCCGACCTTGCCGATTTCCGGTTCGTCCACGATGGCGAGGTGATCGCCATTGAGTTGGACAATATCCAAGTCTTTAACGATAGCCGACCAACCACCATCGGGGTCAATCGACGCGTAGCGCGGCTCCAATTCGATCGCGCCGTCGTGCATGCGCTCCGCGCGGAACAAAGTCACCGGCACGTTCACGTCAGCCCAGTTGGCAAGGTCCACCTTGTCCAGGATGCGGTTGTCCACGAAGGATGCGCGCTGGTGTTCCAGCACACCGGCGGACAGGCCGTGCTCAGAGGCGTCGGTGTTGGCCAGGAAGTCGGCCATCATTTGCAGCATCGCGTCTTCGCCGGCGGTCTCGAGCAGTTCGTAGGGAACCGGGAAGTCCAGCCCGTAGGTCTTTTTCGCGAAGGCGGAGTAGCGCTCCCAGCGGGCACGGGTTTCTTCCGGGGTGTCCGGCACCAGTTCGCTGGGCTGGACGGTATCCAGCAGGGCGATGTGCGCGACCTCCACGTCGGTGCCGACCAGCTGGTGGGCGACCTCGTAGGCCAGCGCACCGCCGAAGGACCAGCCACCCAGGATGATGGGCAGCCCGTCGGAGTACTGCTTGATTTCGTCCAGGTAGGCGGCGGCACGCTCCGGCAGGGGGCCTTCGAGGCGCTCCACGCCGTAGACGGGAACGTCTTCGGGCAGGCGACGCATCAGCGGCTGGTACACCACCGAAGATCCACCGGCGGGGTGGAAGAAGAACACAGCAGGCTTGGTGGAGCCTTCCGGGCGGGCGCGGAGTACGCGGATGTTGCCTTCGACCTCGGTCTCAAGGCCTTCGCGGACCTTGTTGGCGATGTCTTCCAGCGCCGCGGCACTGGTGATGTCCTCGGCGGTGATCTCGGCGCCGGAGCGTTCGCTGAGTCGCTCCGCCATGGCCTGGGCGTCTTCCTCACTCAAGGTGGGCAGTTCGCTGGTCACACCGTTAGCAGCTTTGCCGGTGATGGTGGCCCAGGTGGCGAACACGAGACGCTCGGAGGCGTCGCGCGGGGCCACGCCCACGCCTTGTGCTCCGTCGTCGGATGCTTTCTCGTCGGCAGTCTCGGGTGCCGGCGCGGCGGCTTCTGCCGGGGCCGCTTCCGCCGCGGCGGTGGCAGTTGCAGCCTCGTCGGCACCGGTACCACGATGGGCAACCAGGTCTTCGACGATGGTGACCACGTCCGCCACGGACGCATCCCGCAGGGCCTGGACCTGCAGCGGCGGGATCTGGAAGTCGTGCTCGATGCGGTTTTTAATGCGCATGCCCATCAGCGAGTCCAGACCAAGATCGATCAGCGGCAATTCGCCGGGCAGGTCTTCGACATCGAAGCCCATGGACTCGGACACGATGGCGCGCAGGCGCTGCTCGACGGTTTCTTTTTCCGGATCCCAGCGGATGGTCTCGACTTCGAGGTCTTCCTCGCCGGCGACAGCGTCGTCGGTTTCTGGGCCGAAGCCCGCTGCCATGGCGGCACCTGCGACTCCGGCGGCACCGGTGGCTCCGGCTGCGGGTTCGCCGAAAATTCCGGACAGCAGATCGGTGGCGGCGGCATAGCCTTCCGCAATCAACACGGTCTGCTCCCCCATGATGCGGTGCACCGTGATGGTGGCACCACCCAAGTGGGGGCGCACCACGGTGGTCAGCTCGCCGGAGGGCGGTAGGGAGGAACGCTGATCGCACAGGGCGACCGTCAGGTTCGGGTTAACAGCCTGGGCGGCCGATTCCACCAGCAGCTGCGAGCTGGGCACCAGGTCGGCGTGGGTGGAAAACGCCACGGAGCCGTCCGGGAGGGTCACCTTGTGGCCCGGCAGTTCGTTGTTGCCGGAGGACGGGCGCGCGGCGGTCCAGTAGCGCTGGTGCTTCCACTGCACATCGGGGCCGAACAGCATGTCGCCGTGGTGCGGGAATTTCACCGGCTGGCCGGCAACATACATTTTGGCCATCAGGTCACGCATGGAATCAGAGGCTGCGACCTTGCGTTTCAGGGCGAACAGCAGCTGCGCGTCACCGTTGCCGGTGGCGAACGCGGTGTTCATCATCGGCATCAGGGCCACCGGGTTCGGGGAGATCTCCACCAGCATGGTGTGTCCGGCGGCGAAAGCCTGGGTGGTGGCGTCCTGGAAGTACACCGGGTAGCGGGTGCAGTGCAGGAAGTAGTCGGCGGTGTGCACCGTCTGGCCCGGGGAGTACACCCGGCCCTGGTGGACGGAGCTAAACAGCGGAATTCGCAGGGGCTGCGGTTCGATAAGTGACATTTCGGCCGCCAGCTCGCCGAGCAGCGGGTCGACGGCGCTGGTGTGGCCGGCGCCCTTGACGTTGAGCAGGCGGGCGAATTTGCCTTCGCCTTCGAGCTTTTCAACCAGCTGGGTGACCTGTTCGCGGGGGCCACCGACGGTGGTCATGCCGGGGCCGGCGTAGACGGCCGGCTCAATGCCGGCGTATTCGGAGTTTTCCTTCACGAAGTTCGCCAGATCGTCGGCGGCGAACTCGACCAGCGCCATCGCACCAAGTTGGTCTTCAGCCAGGGATTTTTCGCCTTCGCCCATCAGGCGGCTGCGGTGGCAGGCGATGATCATGGCGTCGTAGGCGCTCAGCCCGCCGGAGGCGTAGCCGGCGGCGATTTCACCCATGGACATGCCCATGACGGCCGCCGGGGTAATGCCCAGGTGGGCCAGCAGGTCAGTGACCGCGATTTGGATGGCGGTGATGGCGACCTGCGCGGTCTCGGTGTCGTAGGTTTGGGCGTCGTCCTCAATCAGTTCGAGGATGGACCAGCCGGACTCGAAGGTCACGATGTCGTCGAGTTCGCGCATGCGCTGCTCGAAGAAGGCGCTGTCGGCTATGAGGTCTTTGGCCATCTTGCGGTGCTGGGAGCCGAAGCCGGAGTAGACGAAGACCGGGCCGGGCTTCATGGGGGAGTCAGCGACCTCAATGCCGGCGGCTTTTTTGCCTTCGGCAACCAGACCCAGCAGGCGCACCGCATCAGCGGTGGTGCGGGCGGTGACGACCGCGCGGGAGCGGCCGTGGTTGCGGCGCGCCAGGGAGCGGGACACCTTGGCCAGCTGCTCCAGGTCGCGGGTTTCGTCGTCCTGGGTGGGCAGGGATTCGAGGTAGTCGGCCAGGGCTTTGGCGGATTGCTTGCGGCGCGACGGCAGCAGGCCGGACACTGGCAGCTGGACGGCAGCGTGGTCGAGCTCGTCGACGCGCTCGGCGATGTCGACGATGTTCTCGGCGAGCTGGGGATAGTCGGCCGGGTCGAAGGCCTGGACCACGGCGTGGGCGTTGGTGCCGCCGAATCCGAAACCGGACACACCGGCGGTGGGCTTGCCTGCGTATTCGGGCCACTCGCGCGGATCCTCAACAACTTCGAGGTGTTCGGCGTCGAAGTCGATGTAGGGGTTGGGGCCGGAGTAGTTCAGCGACGGCGGCAGCACCCCGTGCTTCATGCCGAGGGCCACCTTGATCAGGCCGGCGGCGCCGGCGGCGGATTCGGAGTGGCCGAAGTTGGTTTTCGCGGAACCCAACAGCAGCGGGTTGGCGAGGTCGCGGCCCCGGCCGAGCACGGTGCCCAGGGCGCTGGCCTCGATGGGGTCGCCCAGGATGGTGCCGGTGCCGTGTGCTTCCACGTAGTCGACGGCGTGGGGGTCGACGCCGGCGTCTTCGTAGGCGCGGCGCAGAACATCGACCTGTGCTTCGGGGTTCGGGGCGGTCAGGCCGTTGGAGCGGCCGTCGGAGTTAACGGCGGTGCCCTTGATGACGGCGACGATGTGGTCGCCGTTGGCGACGGCGTCGCGGACGCGTTTGAGCACCACCAGGCCGACGCCGTCGGAGCGGACGAAGCCGTCGGCGTCGTCGGAGAAGGCGTGAATGCCGCCGCTGGGGCTGATCACGCCGAGTTCACCGAAGGCGGTGGACACGAAGGGGCTGCTCATGATGTTCACGCCGCCGGCCAGGGCGACGTCGCATTCGCCGCCGCGCAGGGCGCGCACGGCCTGGTGCACGGCAACCAGGGAGGAGGAGCAGGCGGTATCGACGTTGACCGAGGGGCCGCGGAAGTCCAGGGCGTAGCTGACCCGGTTGGCGATGATGGAGGAGGCAGTGCCGGTCAGCGCGTAGGGGTGGGCTTCCGCCGGGTCGGCGGCGATCAGCATGCCGTAGTCGTTGTTGGTGGAGCCGACGAACACGCCGACGCTGGTGCCGCGCAGCTCGTTGGCGGGCTGGTGGGCGTCTTCCAAGGCTTCCACCGCGACCTCGAGGGTGAGGCGCTGTTGCGGATCCATGTTGGCGGCTTCCACCGGGGACAGGCCAAAGAATTCGGCGTCGAAGCTGGAGATGTCTTCCAGGTAGCCGCCGGTGGTGTTGGTTTCGGCCATGCGGCGGGTCATGACTTCGTCGTCGGCGTATTCGGACCAGCGCCCCATGGGGAGCTGGCCGGTGGCGCTGCGTCCCGCGGAGAGCAGATCCCACATGGCTTCGAGGTTTTCGGCACCGGGGAAGCGGGCCGCCATGCCGACGATGGCGATGTCGTGGTCGGCGATGTCGCCGGCCGCCGGGGTGTGGGCGCGCACCAGGGGCGCGGACTTGTCGGGGGCGCCAGCGACGAGACGCTCGGCCAGTGCACCGATGGTGGGGTACTCGTAGGCGATGGTGGCGTCGAGCTGCACTCCCAGCAGGTTTTCCAGCTCGCCGCTGAGCAGGACCACGTCGCGGGAGGACAGGCCAAACATTTCCATCGGTTTGTCGTCGGCGATGTCGGCGACGGGCAACCCGGAGGCATTTGCCACCCAGTTACGCAGCCACGTCTTGAGTTCGTGGGCGTTCATGCTCTTTGGCGTTGCATCCATGGGGCGTGTACTGGCCTTTCTTCGGCGGTGGGCGTTTGTGACATCCACACCACACTGGTGTTTCGTCGGGTGTCGACCGGGTGGCAGTGGGCGGGTTGCCGGTGGCCACGGGCGAGTCGAGGTGGTGTGCGGTTGTGGGTGTTAAACGCAGGCAGGCCACATGCCCGCAGCCATAAGCCGGTGTAAACAACGCGGTGCTGACGGGTGCTTGTCCGACTGGGGCGGCAGCTGTCAGTGGGTTGTGTACGCGTGGCGTGGTTGCGGGGCATGCGGACTACGTTCGTGCCGGATACCTCCCCGAAGTGCTAAGGAGAGACCTTTTTCGTGGTGGTACCTGGCTGCATTACTCACCAAACCATATCGTTAGCGCTGTGACTGTTGTTAACAAGCCACGCCCCTTAAGGGGACTTTTTTGGGCATATATATGTACACAGCAATGCTGCACCCCGCCGTTTGCTGCTGAAACTGGCGGGGTGCGCGGGGGCTGGGGAGGGTTTAGCCCAGGTACTTGGTCTTCATGACGCGGCGGGCGATCTTGCCGGAGGAGGAACGGGAGATCTCGTCGGGGGCGACGATACGGATGTCTTCCGGGGTGATGCCGTGGTTTTTCACCACTGCCGCGCGGATCGCTTCGATGGCGGCTGCGTCATCGGCTTCGGCCTTTTGCAGGTCACGTTCGGCGAAGATGACCAGGCGTTCGGTGCCGCCTTCTTCGGCGGCGTCGATGGCGAAGGCTGCCACGCAGTTGGGGCGGACGTGATCGGAGGCGTGCTCGACGGTGTACTCGATGTCCTGCGGGTAGTGGTTACGGCCGGCGATGACGATGAGGTCCTTGATGCGGCCGGTGATGAAGATTTCGTCGTCGATGAACACGCCGAGGTCGCCGGTGGCCATCCAGCGGTCGTCCTCGGGGGCGCCGGCGGCACGGGAGTTGGTTTCCAGGCGCTTGGCGAGGCTGTTGCGGAAGGTGGCGACGGTTTCTTCCGGGCGGTCCAGGTAGCCGACGGCCATGTTTTCGCCGTGGCACCACAGCTCGCCGATGGTGCCGTCGGCGAGTTCTTCGCGGGTGTCCGGGTCGACGATAGCCAGCTGCTGGGGTCGCACCACGGAGCCGTTGGACATCAGCGCGACCGCGCCGGCGGCGTTTTCGTCCACCACGGTGGCTTTGCCTTGGGCGAGATCGTCGCGGTCGACGTGGACGATGCGGGGGCGCACCGGGGTTTGCGGGGTGGTGACCAGCAGGGAGGCCTCGGCCAGGCCGTAGGAGGGGCGGATGACACTTTCGGGCAGCCCGTGGGGGCCGAAGGCCTCGATGAATTGGCGCACGGCCTTCGGGGTGACCGGTTCGGAGCCGACGATCACGCCGTCGAGGCCGGACAGGTCGAGCTGTTCGCCGTCTTCCGGCAGGCCGTAGCGGGCAGCCAGTTCGAGGGCGAAGTTGGGGACCACGGTGTAGGTGGTCAACTCGTCGCGCTTGTGGATCTGCTTGGTCCAGCGGCGGGGCTGCTGGATGAAGTCGCGCGGGGTCATCATTTCCATCTCGAGGCCCAGGATGGTGACGAAGGCGGCGAGGATGATGCCCATGTCGTGGTGCAGCGGCAGCCAGCTGACCAGTCGCAAGGGGGTCTTCAGCCCGGCGGCGGCGAAGATTTGCAGCACGTTGGTCATGATGGAGCGGTTGCTCAGCATCACGCCGGCGGGGGTGCGGGTGGAGCCGGAGGTGTACTGCAGGAAGGCTGGAAGGTCGACGGGTGCGCCCTGGGAGTGGGCGAGCACTGCGCGGCCAGCTTCGGTTTCCATGGGGTTGACGAAGTCAGCGGCCAGGGTGTCCGGCAGGGAGTCGACGGCGAGGATGCGGGGCCGCTCGGAGGAAGGGCGGTCTGCGAATAGGCGACGCACGGAGGCTGCAGCGGCACTGTTGGTGAGCACGAACTTCGGGCTGGAGTCGCCCAGGACCGCGGTGAGGTGGTCGGCGTGGCCGGGCTCGTTGGGGTCGTACAGGGGCACCGGCACCATGCCGGCATACAGGGAGCCCATGAAAGCGAAGATGTATTCGGGGCTGTTGCCGGCGAGGATGGCGACGCGGTCGCCGATGGTGCCGGTCTGCTGCAGGCGGGTGGCGACAGCCTTGATGCGGGTGTTGACCTCGCGGCGGTTGAAGTCGCGGGCTTCGCCGTCACGGTTGGTGGAGAAGTCCCAGAAGCGCAGGCAGTGGCGCTCGGTACCGCCGGTGGCGGCGTCCGCCATGTAGAGCATTTCGCACAGTCCGGCGAGAGTGACCTGCGGCGGCAGGTTGATGTTTCCCTTGTCGTCGAAGAATTGGCCGATCGCCTGAGACAGATCCATGGTGCTCCTTGTGCTGGTGAACGGGTGTGGGTGAATCGTTCTTGTTAGGTATGAGTGTGACCCTCCGGCACGGGTTGGTGCGGGTGGCGCGCCGTGCAGTGCGGTGGGAACGTATCCACTACGTCGTAATGGGGCTTAACAGTATTACATCCCTACAAAACTTTTTTTCGTAAGTTTGCGTGACCGATGCCACCAACATAGTTCCACCTGCGACGATATTCAGGCGAACGCGCCGAAAAACATGAGGATTTCTTCAACAAAGCTTTCCCGCACCCAGCTTTCCTATCGTTTTCTCCTCCCCTAGCGTTGCGTTCACCCTGCCCGGCGTGGTGTTGTGCAAGACTTTTCAGCCAGCAAACCCATATCGCCATTTATCCCCTGCCCCCTTATCCCCTGCCCTCCATCAAAGGATTTTCCGCTTCATGTCTTCCGCCCGCCTCCAACGCGCACTGATGCGCGTGCAGTCGTGCGCCATCGAAGCGGCCGAAGCGCAGGAAAAGCAGCGCCAGGCAGTGGCACAGGCCCGCAAGGCGGGGGCGACGTGGGAAGAAATTGGGCGCTTCTTGGGCGTCACCCGCCAGGCGGCCGCACGCCGTTTCGGAGAAAAGACCACGCCCACCCCGCCCGACGATCAATTGTCGCTGTTCTAGCGCTCGCACAGGCCACCTGACCGCCCAGCCGAATTCCAAACCCTCAAGACGCAAGCTCTCCCGAGATTTTTCGGTCACTCACCCTTGCCGCCCGCTTTGAGCGGTTCTCCCTACGCGCCCTACGCGACGATCCTCCCTTTTCGCACACACACTTTCCTGTAAGCCTAGGATTACCTTTGTGCTAGTGTGGGGCAAACTTTCACTTGATTATCCATCAGTGAATAGTTTGATACTGAAACGTTTTAGGGACAGGAGCCCCACCATGAACTCGCGAAACATCAGTCGTGCACAATTCCTCAAACTTCTTGCTGCCACGGCAGGCGGGGCCGCCCTCGCATCGTGTTCCACCGGCCCGAAAAACGAAGCCACCAACCAAACCACCCCAGCACCCGCCCAGGATTCCTTCCCGCTCACCATCGATACCGCTTTCGGCCCCACCACCATCGATAAGGCCCCCACGCGCGTGGTGTGCCTGGGATGGATCAACGGCGATGTGTGCGCTTCCCTCGGCGTTATTCCGGTACTGCAGGCCGCAATTACCTGGGGCAACAACGAAAACAACTCCAACGACTGGTTCGATGCTGCGGTCACAAAACTCGGGGCCGAACAGCCCCAGCGCTATGACGAGACCGACGGCCCGGACTTCACCGCCATCGCCGCCGCTAACCCCGATGTCATCATCAACGTCATCGGCGCCATGGATCAACAACAGTTCGACAAGCTCAGCAAGATTGCCCCGGT
Organism: Corynebacterium aquilae DSM 44791; assembly: GCF_001941445.1. Taxonomy (NCBI): domain Bacteria; kingdom Bacillati; phylum Actinomycetota; class Actinomycetes; order Mycobacteriales; family Corynebacteriaceae; genus Corynebacterium; species Corynebacterium aquilae. Next base: position 2,721,069 of record NZ_CP009245.1, read on the forward strand.
GGTGACCTACGCCAGCGACAGCGGAGACTGGATGACCCCATGGGATCGGGCCACCACCATCATTGGTTCCGCCCTGGGTCTCGACGCCAAAGCTAAAGAAGTCGTCGATCGGGTCAGCGGGAAAATGAAACAGGTCGGCAAGAACAATCCCGCTATCCAAGGCGCCACTTTCATTCCTTCCGCGCTCGACCCGAAGGATGAAAACCCCATCTCGCTGTATGCACCGGATGATGTGCGCAGTGTGTTCTTCGAAGGCATCGGCATGAAACGCGCACCGATTCTGAAAGAAGCCGACTTCAGTGGCGGCTTCTACGGCTCCTGGAGCCCAGAACGCGCAGACGAACTGCAATCTCAGTTCCTGTACACCTGGTCCACCCTGGAAAACGCCCACGAGGTCATCAAGAACGATCCGCTGCTCGGCAAGATCCCGGCCGTCGCCAAGGATGCGTTCGTGGCCGACAACAACCAGCGCCAGGCATTGGCACTGGGCACTTCTCCCCTGGGCATCGAGTGGCTGATCGACGAAACCGACTTCATCGATCAAGTCAACGCGGCCGCGGAAAAGGGCACCCGCTAAGTGCACGCCTCCGCCCGCATTCTGGCCGCCGCGGCGCTGTGCCTGATCGCCGCCACCGCGAGCATCACCATCGGCGCACGCACCTTGGTCGAGGTTCCCTCGCCCGGCGCGCTGTGGCAGGCCCTGGTTCATCCGGTTGCTGGGGATACGTTGTCTGCCGTGGTGCATTCCCGGATTCCTCGCACCGTGAACGCGTTGATTGCTGGTGTTGCTTTGGCGGTGGCGGGGGCGGGGATTCAGGGTTTGACCCGCAATGCCCTGGCTGAGCCTGGTTTGTTGGGGATTAATGCTGGCGCGAGTTTGTTTGTCGTTGCTGGTCTGACTGTGCTGGGTTCTTTGACGCTTCCTGCGGCTGCGGTGTTGGCGTTTTGTGGGGCGTGTGTGGCGACCGGGTTGGTGTATGTGTTGGCGGGGCGTGGTCAGGCGTCGCCGTTGAGTTTGATTTTGGTGGGGGCTGCGATCATGGCGGGTACGTCATCTTTGGTGTCGGCGTTGGTGTTGTCGTCGAATCAGACGTTGGATACTTTTCGGTCGTGGCAGATCGGCAACATTAATCGCTCTGATACTTCGCAGGCTGTGTATGTGGTTCCGGTGCTGGTGGTGGGGGTGGCTTTGGTGTGGCTGCATGCGCGGGCGTTGAATGCGTTTGCGATGGGGCGCGATATGGCGCAGGCTTTGGGGATTCATACGACGCGGGCTGCGGCTTTGGTGTTGTTGGGGGTGGCGGTGTTGTCGGCTGCGTCGGTGGCTTTGGTGGGCCCGTTGATGTTTGTGGGGTTGGTGGTTCCTCATTTGGCGCGGGCGTTGGTGGGTGGTGATTATCAGTTGATTATTGCTTTTTGTGTTTTTGCGGGGCCGGCGTTGTTGTTGGTGGCTGATGTGGTGGGCCGGGTGGTTGCTGCGCCTGCTGAGATTCCGGTGGGTGTGATGTTGGCTTTTGTTGGTGCGCCGTATTTTTTGTATGTGTTGCGTTCTTCGCGGCGGGTGTTGGCGTCATGAGTTCGGTGTTGGTGCGCCGTCAGGTGTTGGTTGGTGTGGTGTTGGTGGTGGCGATTGTTGCTAGTTGTGGTGCGCATTTGTTGTTGGGGGATTACACGGTGTCGCTGGTTGATTTTGTGGCTATTGTGCGGGGGGATGCGGTGCCGCATGCGCCGGCGGCGCGTTTTTTGATTTTGGACGATCGTTTGCCGCGGGTGTTGTTGGGGATTGTGGTGGGGTGTTCTTTTGGTTTGGGGGGCACTCTTTTCCAGTTGGTGTTGCGTAATCCTTTGGCGAGCCCGGATTTTGTGGGGGTGTCTGCGTTGTCAACGACTGCGGTGGTGGCGGCGATGGCGTTGTGGGGTGTTAGTGGCCTGGCTTTGTCGGGTGCTGCGGCGGTTGGTGGCGTGGGGGCTACTGCGCTGGTGATGGCGGTTAGTAGTGGGCGGCAGGCGACGACGCGTTTTGTGCTTAGTGGGGTGGCGGTTGCTGCGATGGCGACGGCGACGACGCAGTATTTGTTGTCGCGGATGAGTATTTATCAGGCGTCTGCGGCGGCGCAGTGGTTGAGTGGTTCTTTACATGCGGCGTCGATGGATAAGGTCGTTGTGGTTGGGGTGGTGCTAATGGTGTTGGGTGGTGTGACGGTGTTTTTGGCGCCTGGGGTGCGGATGTTGGGGATGGGTGATGATGTGGCTGCTGCGTTGGGGGTTGCGGTGTTGTGGGTGCGGTGGCTGAGTATTGGGGTGGCGGTTTTGGTGACGACGACGGCGACGGCTGCGTCGGGGCCTGTGACGTTTGTGGCGTTTTTGTCGGGTCCGATTGTGGGGTTGTTGTTGGGGGGCCGTTCGAGTCTTGTGTTGTCGGCGTTGATGGGGGCGGCGATTGTTTGTGTGGCTGATGCTGTGAGTGTTTTGGTGTTGCCGACGCCGCTTCCGGTGGGTGTTATTACTGGCGCCTTGGGGATGCCGGTGTTGCTTGCGGTGGTGGTGTCTTATCGACGAAAGGCTGGGTTATGACTCCGTTGTTGCAGACGAAGGATCTGTGTGTTGGTTATGGTGATCGCGCTGTGGTGCAGGATGTGAGTGTGGTTTTTCCTGCCGGGTGTGTGACGGCTGTGGTGGGGCCCAATGGTTCGGGGAAGTCGACGTTGTTGCGGGCGATGTGTCGTTTGTTGCCGGTGCGCCGTGGGGTGGTGGAGGTTGCGGGGCGGGAGGTTTCTGGGTTTGGGGCCCGGGAGTTTGCGCGGATGGTGGCGTTGTTGCCGCAGCATCCGGTGGCCCCGGAGGGGATTTCGGTGCGGGAGTTGGTGGCTCGTGGTAGGTATCCGCATCAGGGGTTTTTGCATTCGCCGTCGGCTGAGGATCGTGAGGTGGTTCAGTGGGCGTTGGAGGCTACTTCGGTGGCGGGTTTTGCGGATCGGATGTGTTCGTCGTTGTCGGGTGGGCAGCGTCAGCGGGTGTGGATGGCGATGGTGTTGGCGCAGCGTACGCCGATTGTGTGTTTGGATGAGCCGACGACGTATTTGGATATGGCGCATCAGATTGAGTTGTTGGATTTGGTGCGGGATTTGGCGCGTGAGCGGCAGCTGACGGTGGTTGCGGTGTTGCACGAGTTGAATTTGGCGGCGCGGTGCGCGGAGCAGGTGGTGACGATTAAGGATGGTCGGGTGGCTGCTTGTGGTGCGCCGGCGGAGGTGTTTACCCCGGGGTTGTGTCGGGAGATTTTTGATCTTGACGCGGTTGTTATTGATGATCCGGCCGTTGGTCATCCGCTGGTTGCGGGGCGTGGCCGTTTAGTAGAAGGAGTGTGATGGGGATGAGGATTGTGCGTTGTGTGGTGTCATCAGTTGAGGATGTGGCGCCGCAGATTCGGCGGGTGTGGGTGGATCATGAGGATTTGCCGGTGTTTGAGCGGATTGCTGATTATTCGGTGAAGTTGTTGGTGCCGGTGTGCCAGGCCCCGTTGTTGCGGGAGGGGGAGTTGGATGGCCAGTGGCGGATGGAGTTGTTGTCGTCGGGGACGGTGGAGTTTCGGACGTACACGGTGGCTGAGTGTGAGCCGGGGCGGTATGCGTTGGATTGTGCTGTGCATCCGGATCCGGGGGTGGGGACTCAGTGGTTTATGTCGGCGCGTTGTGGCCAGGATGCGTGGCTGGCGGTGCCTTCTGGCGAGGATGGTATTTGGGCGCCGTTTGTTTCTGTGGCGCCACCGCAGTGTTTGTGTGCGGTGGTGGATGATACTGCGACGATGGCGTTGCGGACGATCATGCGGGAGGCGGAGTATCCGGTGCGGGCGGTGGCGTGTGTTGCTGGGGATACGGCCGAGGGTTATGTGGAGGGGGTGGAGTTTGTGCGTCGCCGTGGGCCGATTGGGCAGTATTCGGATGTGGTGGCGCATCGTTTTGTTGAGGTGGTGCGTGCTGCGGTGGGTGCTGATCGGCCGGGGGTTGGGGTGGATGAGTCCGCGTTAGATAATCCGGAGATGATTGGGCCGTATTTGTGGCATGTGGGTTCGAGCTCGGCGGGGGTGCATGTGTTTATTGCGGGGGAGTCGGGGTTTGTCAAAACGGTGCGCCGGGCGGTGTTGGCTGCTGGGTTGGTGGCGAGGGAGCAGGTGAGTTTTATGGGTTATTGGAAGGCGTGAGTTTTTTTGGGGGCTGTGGGCCCCGGTTTGTGGCCCGGTGTGGGTGTGTAGTGGTGTCGGCTGGCTGTGGGCTGGCCGGTGTTGGGGGCTGCTAGTGGGGCAGCATGATGGCTACTGCGAAGGTTGCTGCGAGCACCACGAAGAACACGAAGAAGGCGCCGAGGGCGTCAAAGACTGCCGGCACTTTGTCTTTTACCGCCGCGCGGTACAGGCCGGCGCAGATGAACCCGAGGGCGAGGCCGGCTTTGGGCCAGTGTTCGAAGAAGGGTTCATCGCGCCGAAACATCAGCACTTGTAGGCCCCACAGCAGCAGGAAGATGGCGCCTGTCCACATCATGGATGATGGGGTGAAGATGCCGCGCCAGCCTACTTTTTGGGCCTCGAGTTGTGCTTGTTCGGCGCGTTGCTGTGCGGCTTGTTCTTTCTTGCGGGCCAGCTCATCGCGGCGGCTGATGAGCGCGTCGATGCGCTCCAGGCGCTCACGTTCTTCCTGGCTGGGGCGGGTGGTGTCGTCCATGGCGGCTAGTTGTCGATGAGGCCTTCGACCCAGCCGACGAGCCATTGGCTGGTGGTCTGCCCGGGGATGACGTCGGGGTTGGTGGCGTATTGGGCGTGAATGCCGGTGTTGTCGGCAATCGCCTGGGCCCGGTCGATGGCATTGGGCACGCCGATGGGCAGGTCGCAGATGTGGTCGTTGGGGGCGCAGATTTCGAAGGTGCGGTCGCTCAAGCTGCCGAATCCGCCCACGCGCGGGCCGCGCATGGTGGCGCCGGGCAGGGCCAAACCGACCACGGGGTTGAGTGCTTCGAGGGAGACCTCAGCACCGACGCCGGGCACGTTGTAGCCGGGGTCTATGCCGACGCCGGGTTCGCGGCGCCCGTCGGCAACCAGGGCCACGCCCTTGACGCGGTCGGCGGGGATCGGCTGGTCGCTGTTGCCGATGTCGTTGGCGAGGTCACCGATGATGACTGCGCCTTGGGAGAATCCGGTCAGGATGAATTCGGTTTTCGGGCACTGTTCGTGGGTGGTGATCATTTCACCGCGCACTCTGGAGGTGCCTTCGTCGCGGGACTCGTCGTAGCCCATCTGATCCATGGCTTGGCGGCTTTTGAACTGGGCCGTGTAGGGCAGGGTCCACACCTTGACCTCATCCGGGGTGTAGCGCTCCTGCAGGGGGCGGGTGACGGTGAGCATGAAGGAGTTGGGGTTGGCCTGCGGGTTGATGGGGTCATCGTCCGCGGCGGACTCCCAGGTGCCGGGGGCGGCGATCACTTCGTAGGTGGGGCACCAGTCGGGTTGTTCCGGGGTGGGTGGTGCTTCGGTGGGGGCGGGTTCGGCGCCGGGTGGTAGTTGTTGATCGTCGCGGGTGGAGACATAGTGTGCGATGCCGCCGATGATGAGCGCGACCACGATGATCGCTGCGATGACGGTTAGTGCTTTTTTCATTGGCTCGCCCCTCTTTGGTCAAAGTTGAGGTCGTAGATGTGTGCGGGTGCACGAATCTAGTCGGTGTTCCTGGCAGTTTCCTGCACTGGGGCAGGTTGCTGCCTTGGGTGGGGTGTAGTTAGCAGTCCACCCCGCGCGGGTGGGCGCGGGGTGGTGCTGGGTGTGGGCGTTATCCGCTGCTAGGAGCAGTACGCTTTTTCTGCCGCTTGGGTGATCAGGTTGGCGGCCTGGTCGGCGGGCAGGGAGGTGTGGTTTTGTTCGACGAGCTGGCCGCCGAAGCCTTGCACCAGGTAGGACTGGCCGCCTTGCTCCTTGTTCATGCACACGTCTTGTGCCATGCCAATGAGCTGGTTTTCCAGGCCTTCGGTGCTAATACCGCCGTCTTGGAGTTGCTTGAGGTAGTCGTTGTCGGCCGTGGTGCGGTCGTTCGGCGCGGACGGGATTTCGCTGATTTCGCGGGTGCTGTCCTGGCCGAAGGTTGGCGGGGCCGCAACTGGTGCCTCGGTGGCTCCGGGCTGCGCGGAAGCGCTGGCAGCAGCGCTAGTGGAGGAGGCCGCGCTGGTGGAGGCCTTCTCACTGGGGCTTGCCGCGTCGCTGGGTTTGAGTGGGGCGACGGTGGTGGGCACGCCTTCGTCTTCGGTGGTGGCGCCGCCACAGCCTGCGAGCAGCAGGCCGAGGGCGCTGGCACCGGCAACCATGGCCAGCGCGTGGCGGGTGCGTCCGTGTCGGGCTGTCATAGACATTCCCCTTTACTTTTTGTCGACGATGACAACACCGTTGATTTGTTTGATGGTGCCGTGCTGGAAGTCGATGGTCAGACCACCCGCGGGGATGGACTTCTCGTCGCTGGTGGGCCAGCCGAGCTCACCTTGCTCCCAGCCGCGCTTGCCCCATTCGTCGCGGATATCACCGTTGAAGATGAAGTGCGCGCCGGAGGCTGCGGACCAGTAGAAGGTGCCGTTGTCGTAGTTTTGCAGCACGCCACCGGGGATGGTGATCTCGTTGGAGGTCGGTGCGCCCAGCTTGGAGACGACGGTGTTGATGGCGGTGTACCGCTTGGCGATTTCACCCTTGACGATGAACGCGCCCTTGCGCTTGTCGTCATCACCCTTGTCGTTGCGGACGATGTAGCCGCCCTGGAACTGCTGGATGAGGGTGCCGTCCTCGCCCTTGGGCTCAGAGATCGGGTATCCGAGGATGCCGGTCTCGTAGCCTTCGGTGGCCCACGCATCAACCATGTCCTTCGGGATGGCGTGTGCGCCGGTCTCCGGGGTCCAGTAGATGGAGCCGTGCTGGAAGTGCACGAAGCGTCCGACGCCGTCCGGGGTCTTCAGCTCGTTGGTGATGGGGAAGCCGAGCCAGGACTCCGGGCCGCCGATCTCGGAGTAGCGGGCGGCGATACGGCCGATGAGGACGTGGGCGCCGGTTTCTGCAGACCAGAAGGCGCGGCCGGCGGTGAAGTCTTCGGCTTTGCCGCCGGCGATGTCGTACTCGTTGTTGATGCAGGTGCCGTACTGGCCGCCCTTGGTGACTTCGGCGATCAGGCCGGTCGGGGTGCAGTCGGCGCCGCGGTCGTTTTTATCCAGGCCGAGGGAGTCGGCGATGTAGGGCCACGCCTGCTCCAACTCGAACTGCCAGTAGGGCCAGTTGTGCACGCCGGTGGGGCGGAACTTCTGGATGACGTCCACGCCGTCGCGCTTGGCGCGGTCGACGAAGGTTTGGGTGGTCATGCGGGCCATGACCTCCAGGCCGATGCCGGCCATGTTGGACGGGCCGGTTGCCACGGAGCCGGGCTTGCCGTAGTCGTCGGTGCCGTTACCGGCGGCGACGTAGACGGTCTTGCCCTTGAGTGCAGAGATGCCGAGCTTCGGATCGTTGTCGATCCACCGCTTGGAGCCGGCCGGGCCCCACATGGCGTCGGCGTCGTATCCGCCGCCGTCCTTCAGGGCGCCGGCGATACCCATCGGCATGCCGATGGAGGTGGTGTCCAGGTAGCCGGAGAAGGAACCGACGAATTCGAACAGGTCGGGGCGGTGCTCCGCGAGGTTGATGGCGGCGGTGCCACCCATGGACAAGCCGACGATGGCGCGCTTGCCGTTGGAGCGGTAGCCGTTGTTCAAAACGGCGGGCAGCTCATTGGTCAAGAAGCTTTCCCACATGTAGTGCTTGCCGTTGTCGGGGCGCTCCCAGTCGGTGTAGAAGGATGCTTCACCGCCGACGGGCAGGATCACGTTGACGTTGCGGCCGGCGTACTGCTGCTGGATGTTGGTGTGCAGCGTCCAGCCGTTTTCTTCCTCGTTGGCGCGCAGACCGTCCAGGGCCCACACCTCCGGGAACTTCCTATCCGGGTGGCTGTACCAGTCGCGGGCCAGCAGGATCTGCACCTGGATGGGCTTTTCCGGCATGGCGGCGGAACGGATGAACAGGGCCACGCGGTGGCTGTCCAGCCACTCCTGGCGTTCCACGCTCACGCCTTCCGGCAGGCCTTCGATCTTCGGGAAGTCGGTGCGCACCGGGGTGCGCTCCGGGACGTTGTCGTCCTGCAGGTAGTCGGAGATGTTGGAGGAGCCACCGAACAGCGAGCTCTGCGCATCTGCGGGAAGGGTAAGTGCTCCGAGACCCAGTGCGAGGGCGGTGGGGATGGCGCCGAGGGCGATCAGGCGGTTACGCCGCGTGTTTTTCTGTGCTTTGCGCATGATGGTGGTGTACGTCCTTGCGGTGTGTCGTGGGCGTGGAAAAGTCAGCCGGCCGCGCCGTCCGGGGGTTCCCCTCCCCCGGCAAGCAAGCGCGCCGCGCGTGGAATGTTTACGCTTAGTGACAAGTTGAACCCGTTGTGGGATTCACTGTCGCTAAAGTTTCCTCAAGTTTAAGTTGAACTTGAAGGTTTTCGCTAGAGGTTTGCTCGGCGTGTTGCTAGAAAAGCCATCTTTTTTTAAAAAACACGGCATTCTAAAACCCGCCGCAGGCAAAGCCTTATACGTGAAACATAGCCACACACGCCCCACGCGTTACAACTGCCTGTTATCAGCTCTTTATTCTTCTTCACACGGATTGGTTTCCACCATGTCGCCACACCACCACACCCCACCCCGCGCGGACTACCCACGCGTCAACCAGCCGGCACCCCTTGCAGCAGATTCCGCCCTGCTTCAGCCCCTTAACGTCGGCAGTCTCACCCTGTCTAACCGCATCGTTTTCGCCCCACTGACCCGCATGCGCGCCGCCACCGACGGGGTACCCAACGACATGATGGCCACCTACTATGCCCAACGCAGCGATGTCGGACTCATCGTCACTGAGGGCACCTACCCCTCTCAGGCCGGCATGAAATACGTCCACGGCCCCGGCATTATCAACGGTGCCCAGCAGGCCGGGTGGAAAAAGGTTGCCGACGCCGTGCACAACCACGGCGGCACGATCGTGATGCAGCTGATGCACGCAGGTTTTTCCACCCACGAAAAAATCACCGGCGAAAAAGTCATCGCCGCCAGCGCCGTCGACCACGAAGGTTTCCTGCGCGATGCCGAGGGCAACGACGTGCACTACGAAACCCCTGAGCCAGTTGCGGCCGCCGACATCCCCGGCATCGTCGACGAGTTCGTCGCCGCGGCCACCCGCGCCCTTGACGCCGGGCTCGACGGGGTGGAAGTGCACTCCGCCAACGGATACCTGCTGCACCAATTCCTCTCCCCGCACACCAACCTGCGGGAAGACAACTACGGCGGCTCCCCCGCCGCGCGCGCCCGCCTTACAGCCGAGGTCACCCGCGCCATCGCCGACGCCGTCGGCGCCGACAAAGTCGGTATCCGGCTGAGCCCCGGCATCACCATGAGTGGTGTCACCGAAGACGACCCGGAGGATATCTACGCCACCTACCAGGCACTCATGAAAACCATCGCCCCACTGAAGCTGGCATATGTCTCCATCCTGCACCGCGACCCCAACGACAAAACCGTGGCCATGATTCGCGACAGCGCCCAAGCGCACGGCACCGCGGTATTCTTCAACGACTTCTCCTTCGGCCCCACCGCACGCCCCGAAGGCGTCGCCACCAACGTCGCCGCCCGCGCCGAGGAGCACTACGCCCACGGGGCCGGCGATGCGATCGCGATTGGCCGCATGGTCGGCGCAAACCCCAGCTTCGTGCACAAACTCACCCAGGGCCTAGCACTGAACGTGCCCGACCCCACGACCTTCTACACCCACGACGCCGCAGGCTACATCGACTACCCCTAAACACCTCACCCCAGCGCACGACAAAGCCCGCACCGCGAAGAAAGATTATTCTTTCGCAGTGCGGGCTTTGCCCAATGGCTTTATTGTGGCCGGGGTTTACCAGGCACCCATCACATCGAGCACGCGGCCCTTGGTGCGGTGCAGCTGATCAGTCCAGATACCCCAGTTGTGCACACCAGCCGGGATGTAATCCACGGTCGGGTTCAGTCCGGAAGCACGCGCCTTCATCTCCCAGGCGGCGGTGGAGTTACGGGCCATGTTCTCCAGGGCCCAACCCATCACCCGCGGGCCGAGCGGCAGACCCATATCGGCCGGGGTCCACAAACCGGTGGACGCAGAAACGTAAATGTCCTTGCCGCGCAGACCATCCATGTTCCAGAACGGGTCGTTCTCAAAACGGCGGGGGCTCAAAATAGAGGTGTACATCGAGTTGATGTTGAACCCGCCGGTATCAATCAGCGCCATGCGCAGCAGGGTCTGCATACCCGGCATGGTGGTGGTCAAGTAGCCGGAGAAGCTCAACACCTGCTGGAACTGCTGCGGGTGGCGGGCAGCCAAGTTCATCGCGGCAGTACCGCCCATGGACAAACCAGCAATGGAGTTGCGGTTCGGGTTCACCCCGAAGTTAGCCTGCAGGTAGGCGGGCAGCTCGGAGGTGAGGAAGGTTTCCCAGCGGTACAGCACCGGCGGGCCGGAAAAGGTCGCCGGGGCGTCCCAGTCGGTGTAGAAGGAACCAGCACCACCGATCGGCATGATCAGGTTGATGTTGGAATCCGCATAGGTCGCCGGGGCGTCCGCAAACATCGTCCAACCGGTCTGGTTGTCGTCGGCACGCATACCGTCGAGCAGGTAGAAACCAGCGTCACCGCCACGCCCGGAGGGCTGGATCAGCACCGGGATGCTGCGGTTCATCGCGGGAGACCACACGTCACACCGCTGCACCCAGTAGCCGGCGCCATCCCAGTCACAGTGGCCGGTAGCATCCGGGCGCAACCAATCGCGGTTGCCGGCGTGAGCTTCAGGGGCAGCCACGCTCAAAGCTGTTGCGGCAGCCACCGCGACAGCGGCGGCCTTCATGCCGATGCTGCGCAAGCGCTTTCGAAGGGACATTATTCTCCTCAACCGTTGGTGTACAGGCGGGTCATTAACAACATTTTCGAACAATCCTTTGCGCCGCCGTCAGCGGGGCAGAAGTATCGCACGAACGATGCACCTGCCTGGTACATCTCGCAATGAGACCGAATCGTTACCGTTTTAAGGTACACGGCCAGCGCACCTTAAGGCACCTTTTTGCCCCACCAGTCCCATCTGACCCATAAAAAACACCCCAGTCGGCCCTGCCACCGATAAAAAGCGCAAGCACTTTACGGTGGGAAAAAGGGGGCCGACTGGGGCAAATAACCTCTTTGGGCTAGCCGAAGGCGGGGATGACGTAGACCGCCATCGCGATACAGGCCAACCACAACAAGGCGAGTGCCTGCAGGGTGCGGTCGGACAAGGCAATCTCGTCCGGGGCGCCGCCCTCACCGCGGTCCACATCGGCGGCGTAACGCAGGATCGCCACAGTAAAGGGCACCATGGAAATCTGGTACCACACGCCCGCGCCGTCGACGATGGCGGCCTTAGACAGGTTGAAGCCCCACAGCGCGTAGCTCATCACCACGGCGGTGGCCGACAGGGTCCACACGAAACGCAGGTAGGTAGGCGTGTAGCCCTCCAGGGACTTGCGGATCTTCGCACCCGATTCCTGGGCGAGCAGGATTTCCGCATAGCGCTTACCGGAGGCCATAAACAGGGAACCAAAGGCTGCGACCAGTAGGAACCACTGGGACAAGGCGATACCACCGGCGACGCCGCCGGCCATGGTGCGCAGCATGAAACCACTGGACACCAAGGCAATGTCGATCACCGGCTGGTGCTTCCAGCCGAAGCAGTAGCCCAGCTGCAGGGCAATGTAGATCGCCATCACGATGGCCAGGTTCATGCCGCTGGTGGCCAGCAGGGATACCCCGATGCTGCCAATGATCAGCACCACAGCCATGATGTAGGCCAGGTTCACCGGCAGCACGCCGGCGGCGATCGGACGGAATCGTTTGGTGGGGTGCGCCCGGTCGGCCTCAACGTCGCGGGCGTCGTTGATCAGGTAGATAGCGGACGCGGCCATGCAGAACACGACGAAGGCGATAGCGACGTCGATCAAGGTGCGGTGGTGGAACAGCACCTCGCCGCCGGCGGCGGCCGGCGCTGCCAGCACGAGGACGTTTTTGACCCACTGCTTGGGGCGCAGCGCCTTGATCATGGCGTCGCCGAGATTCTTCGGCGGTTTCTTGCCGCTGGCGCTCGCATCGAGACCCGCTGTGTGGGGTTCGGAGCCTAAAAGTTGCTCGCTCACGCGAATTCCTTCTCTATCTTTTCGCTTGCCTTAACGACACCGACTGCGGTGAGGGCACCGAGTGCCGCGCCGCTGGCGACGTCTGTGGGGTAATGAACCCCGAGTACCATACGCGAAGCCATCATCACAGGCACACCGACAACCGGCCAGGGGGTTCGCAAAATCAGTGCGGTGGCCACCAGTGCGCCCGCCGTGGAGGTGGCGTGGCTGGACGGGAAACTGTGGTTACTGGGGGTGCTCACCCCGATGGTCAGCCGCGGGTCGTGGGGGCGGGGCCGGCGCACAATGCGCTTGACGACCACGCTTAACCCGTGGGACACGAAAGCGCTGGCGCCGACGGCTGCCCAGCCGGCACGACGCTTGCTGTCAAGCAGCATGCCCGCACCCGAAAGCGCGAACCAGCCCAGCGCGTGCTCCCCGAAATGGGACAGCCCGCGCGCCCCCATGAGGACATAGGGGTTGGTGCCGACGGCTTTTTGCAGGGCGAAAAGCAGGTCGGCTTCTTTGTCGGTGGTGTTAAGAGCCATTGCCGAAGATCCGTTCCCAAGCCGCGAGGCTTGTCAGGTCCTTGTGTGCCGCGCGGTAGCGCTGCTGCATTTCATCGAAGCGGTCCAGCACTTCCTTCTGCAGCTTGAAGGATTCGGTGGCCAGCTCGCGGGCCTTGTCGCGGTCGCGCTTGCGGTAGACCACGCCCCGCCCATCGGCGGTGGTGACGGTGGCACCGTCCACACGCGACAGGCTAAACCAGCGCGCCTCGATGGGGGCGAAGTTCGCCTGGGGTGCCTCGTGGTGCTCGTCGTTGTGGCTCGACAGGGAGTGCTTGAGTCCCTTGAGCAGCCACATGCCCTTCTTGATGGGGGCAAGGCGGCCGCCGATGTCCTTGGTGGGCACCCCCGGCGCGCCGGTGGGTTTGGGCAGGTCAGCTGCGGTGGGCAGGACGACTGCGTCGGGGTAGTTTTTGCGCATGGCGTTGATGCGCGGCAGGGAGGTTTCGAGGACGTCGAAGAGCTGCTCGGGGCCGGCGAGGAAGTCTTTCATCGCTTCGTTTTGGATGGCGACGGTGGAGTATTCGAGGCAGAGCAGGTGTTTGAAGGTGGCTTTGGCCATGGATTTGACGATGCCTTTGGCGTCGCCGTCGTGGTCGATGGCGGCGACGATGAGGCGGTTGCGCAGGTGGAAGTATGCCTGCCAGTCGATGGCGTCGTCTTTGTCGGACCAGGCCATGTGCCAGATGGCGATGCCGGGCCAGGTGGCGGTGGGGTATCCGGCTTTGCCGGCGCGCAGGCCGTATTCGGCGTCGTCCCACTTGATGAACAGCGGGAGGGGTTGGCCGATTTCTTGGGCGACGTGGCGGGGGATCATGCACATCCACCAGCCGTTGTAGTCGACGTCGATGCGGCGGTGGAGGTCGCGGGAGTCCTTGACGTCCGGGTCCTTTGAGGTGTTGTTTTTGTAGCTCAAAGGCATTTCGGAGAAGTCGTGGTCGTAGTGGACGTGCGGTGCGGAGGTCCACATGAAGCTGCCGCGGTCGATGACTTCGCCCATGGAGTGCAGGTGACTGCGCTCTTGGAGGTTGAGCATTTGGCCGCCGATGAGCATGGGGGTTTTGGCGTAGCGGGCGGCCTGGAGGGCGCGCAGGACGCTGTCGGGCTCGATGGCGATGTCGTCATCCATGTACAGGATGTAGGGGGATTCGGCTTTTCCGGCCTCGCCGGTGCCGTCGGGCCCGCCGAGGGCTTCGTACATGATGCGGGAGTAGCCGCCGGAGCCGCCGAGGTTGCCTTGGCGGAATTCGAAGAATCGCTTGCCGAAGTGAGCGACGGCTTCCTGGTAGCCGGGTTCGTCTGCGGGGTGCTTGTTGCCCTGGTCAGGCATGATGACGGTGTCGATGATGGCGTCGACGGCCGCGTCGCTGGCGAGTGCTTCGAGGGCGGCGACGGCGTCGGCTGGGCGGTTGAAGGTGGGGATGCCGACGGTGACGCGCTTGTCGAAGGGGCCGACGGTGCCGCCGTCGGGCAGGACCTGGGGGCCGGGGGCGGCGGGGGCGTACCAGCCGGCGGATTTCAGGTCGACGTCGGTTTCTGCGGTGATGTCGAACCAGTACCAGCCGCCGTCTTCGAAGGGGGCGAGGTCGAGGACGAATTCGGCCACCCCGTTGTTGGTGGTGTCGCTGAGGTCTTGTCCGCCGCAGCCGATGCGGGATCCGTCGATCTTGGAGCGGTAGACCTCGACGCGTGCTTGGCCGGTGATTTCGACGCGCAGCACGACCTGGTTCAGCTGGGACCAGCGGCGCCAGTAGGAGGCGGGGAAGGCGTTGAAGTAGGTCTGGAAACTGACTTCTGCGCCTGCGGGGATGTGCGCGGTGGTGCGGCTATCCCAGCTAGAGCGTGGGGTTCCGTCGGTTTCTAGCAGGTACAGGGAGCGCACATCGTGCGGTTCGCCGGCGCGCGGAAGTAGCACGCGTTGCAGTTGCTCGACAGCCTGAGTAGTAGTCACCTAGGTCCCTTCTAACGACCTTACTTTTCTTCGTGACCTGCACGTGTTTCCTGCCGTGAAAAGGTGGCTGGATGCTTTTGTGCGGGTCGTGTGCATCCCACCACCAAGGATTGTTGGCGCCGTGTGGGCTGCGGGCTGTTCACCATATATATGGTGTGCTGCCGGCAGTCCACGTGGCCGGTGGGTGCACTATTGACGCAACCAGCCTAGTAGTGCGGTGGCGTGTGGGTGTCACCCCACGCCCTTAAAGGGTGTGTGAAATTACTGTGAGTCGACTCATCGCGTGCGGTGCCATCGGGTTCTGCGGGGTCTTTTCACCACAGATGCCCGGCGGTTGTGTGGTCAACCAGCCGGGCATGTGGTGGTGCACCGTGAGCGGTGATGTATCGGGGTGTTAGCTCGCGAGGCGGGCGCCGATGCGGCTACCGGCCATGGTGTCGCCCATGCCTTCGAACATCCAGGCATACTTTTTGCGTTTCTTGTGCTTGACGGCGTTGCGGAACCACGGGTGGCTGGTGTCGCATTCATTGGAGGAGATGAAGCGGATGGCGTTCCACATCGCCACCTGTTCGGGGATGTGGAGGCCTTGTGCGCCAACGCCGGGGATCCATCGCTTGTGGCCGAGGAACCAGTGGCCGGGGTCTGCGATGGGCAGACTGTCGATGGTGTCGGCGCCTGCGACGGCCTTGTGGTCGAAGACGTCGTCGTAGACGATGCCCCAGATCTGCCCGCCTTTGCGGGTATGAAGAAACTCGTCGGCGAAATCTTCTCCATCAAAGTGTGCGCTGGCAATTGTGCTGAGGTGCTGGCCGGCCTCGCGGGCAATCCTCAAGTATTCGCTGGTGAAGTCGGGCGAGTTTGCCTTTTCCTGCAGTGTGTCGAGTTGGCTGGCCAGTTCGCGCAGCGCGGCGTTGTCGCCCTTCGAGGCTCCTGGGACGTTGGATTCTGTGACAGTGAGCAGGGACATGCGGAGTTCGCCGGCGGCGGTTTTGCGCGCGAACTCTTCGCCGTTGTCGATGGCCTCGATCCACTCCAACGCGCGCCGAATCATCAGGTACTCGGTTCCGTCTTGAACCAGCGGACCCTTGAATTCGCCGCCGCTCTTTGTGCCCTTGGTGAGGGGGAAAATGAGGGGGTTGACTGTTCTGATGTTGAGCAGTGTGCGTCGTGGGGGAAGGTCACCGTAGGCGCGCATGCGCTCGCAGAGTGCCTCCCAGTGCCGCAGTTGTTCCTTGGAGACGAACTCTTCTGGCAGTGCTCGCAGCTGTGCGTCCATCTCGTCCATCTGCTCTAGGAATTCCTGTCGGTGGCGCACGAAGGTGGAGTAGGTTTTGCCCACCCAAAACCATCGTGCGGGGAGTACGGCCACGTAAATGACCAACAAGAGCAGGGCCACGCAGGACAAGGCGATGGCAGCTGGATGGTCGGAGACTTTAGCCACCACTTCCATCAGTTTGAACCCGAGTAAGAGGCCGACGATAACGCCAGCAATGGCTCCGAGTCCAGTAGTGAATCCATGCGGTGTGGTGAGTTTCGGTTTGACGAACTCAGCGCGCGTGAAAACGCTTGGGCGATTATGAAGCGTAACTTGTGACATACCTCTCAACATAGTGATTTCCCGCGGGGCTTTAAAGGCTAAAACCGCATACTTTTTGCCTTCCCACGCCTGGGCCCCTTTGCAGTGTTCACGGCGCACCCCATCGGGCGGCATGGTCGCCATGCACCGCGACACCTGGCCATGTAGCCCGAATGCAGCATGCATTCTTCGCGCGCAGCATGGACTCCGACCTGGTGTTTTCCAGATTCACCAGTTTCACAACAATTTTGCTCCGTGGGGCACTGTTCGCGGGCTCCACGCCCCACCATCCGACACGCCTGCAGCACCCGGCGCCCGAGAATCTCGGATGTCGGGTGCTGCACGGTGGGGTGTCAACGTCTAGGTGCCTTTGACGTTGAGCACCTGGCGCAAGGTGTGGACGACCTCCACGAGCGGGGCGGCGTCTTCCATCACCTGGTCGATGTCCTTGTAGGCGTCCGGAATTTCGTCCACCCATTCATCGCCATGGCGGTAGACGATGCCGGCCATACGGCGATCGAGGTCGCCGGCGGTGAAGGCTTTTTTGGCCTCCGTGCGACTCATCCGCCGCCCCGCGCCGTGGGGTGCCGATCGCAGCGCCTCGGCATTGCCTTTGCCACGCACGACGTAGGAGCGCGTACCCATGGAACCGGGGATCAGCGCCGGGGTGCCAGCGTCTGCCAACACCGCACCTTTGCGGGTCAACCACACGGTCTGCCCGTAGTGATCTTCCGGCACGGTGTAGTTGTGGTGGCAGTTGATGCGCTGTTCTTCCACAATGTCTTCGCCGACGAAGTCGGCCAAGCAGTCGCGGAAGCGATCCATCATTTCCTCGCGGTTTAAGTAGGCGAAGCGCTGCGCCCACGCAAGGTCTGCGAGGTAGGAATCGAACTCGGGCGTGCCCTCGGTGAGGTAGGCAAGATCCTTGCTGGCCAGTTTCACGCCCGCATCACGCACCTGCTTCTTCGCGGCGTTGATGTGTTTGCGCGCGATCTTGTTGCCCACACCCCGGGAGCCGGAGTGCAGGAACATCCACACGTGGTCTTCTTCGTCGAGGCAGAGCTCGATGAAGTGGTTGCCGCCGCCCAGGCTGCCGAGCTGCTGCCGCCACTTCGGGGAGTGGCTCAGATCCACACCCGTGTCTTTGGCGAGTGCGTCGAGTTCCCGGCAGCGCGCATCGGCGGTGCCCTCGATGTGCCAGGAGTTGTAGTTTCCCGGGCTCAAGGGGATGGCCGCCTCAATGGCATCCCTAAGGGCAACCAAGTCTTTGCCTGCAAGATCTGCGGCCCGGAGGTGGGTTCTCACCCCGATCATTCCGCAGCCTATGTCGACGCCAACGGCCGCCGGGATGATGGCCCCTTTGGTGCCGAAGACGGTGCCGACGGAGCTTCCCATGCCGTAGTGCGCGTCGGGCATGAGCGCGACGTGCGGGTAGATAAACGGCAGGGAGGCGGTCATCTGTGCCTGCTCTAGGACTTGGTCCTCGATGAGGCTGGCAAAGTTCTTGATTTCTTTCGCGGACATGGTGTGTCCCCTTTCGTGGGTTGTGAAGTGGTTGTTTGTTTTTTCGCAAACCCTTTGGCTTTACCCCACGCGGCAAAAGGTGCGCGGGATAGTGCGGGATAGTGGGGCGCGATTCCCGGGTGCGGGATAACCAGTTCACAAAAGGGGATTTTTTTAAGACATCTCGCGGGGGCATCTATGCCGCCTGTTTGCGCGAGGATCCTGGGCCGGTGGCCAGCGTGGTGGCGGTGTGGCTGCCAGGTGATATTTGTCGTTTGTGTCCCGTATGCGCGCTGGTCATCCAGCGCGCGGGGGCCTGGATGAGCGCTATGTCTCCTGCAGTTGCTGCAGCACAAATTCAGCACACAGCTGCTGCTGGTGCAGATATGACTGCTTGCGTGACATAGCTTTTGGCTCCTTGAAACCAGGCGAAAAACGAACAAATTACTTGGACTTAGGCGCCACGATTGCCCGCCACACCACATCCATGGGTGTGTTTCGGGGCTGGCGCCTAGTTACCAAGCAGTACAGGCAACCCGGTTATCTCGTCAACACCTGCCCCGATATTCCTTTACCCCCGACTGTATGAGACGAAATGCTACAGGCTATGTGTTTATCGCCCCGGCAGCCCAGCGCATTTAGGGCACGCGGCAGCGGTGAGGCCGGAGGTTCGTGACCACACGATCTCCTCCCCTGCTGTGAGCGCAGTTTCACCGCGATTTCCCCTTGATGACCTGAGTTTTTCGTGCTGGTGTCTGTTGTTGTTTACGGGCTTCCACCACGAAAGCGGCACTGCAAAAAGATGCAACGACGACCCGGCGCGCCCGCTTGCCTTCAGCGCCGGTGGCGCACGCTGTTATACGTTGCGGCGCGAGGCGGGGATGGAGGCAGAAAAAATACCCCCGAAGGAGGTGTCCTTCGAGGGTGTTGACTGCGGAGTTAGCTGCGGGATTGGAAGACCCAGTTGCGCTGGAGGAGGAAGTTCAGCACGGTGGCGACTGCTTGGGAGAAGAACCAGGCGAGGAACATGTACATCGGCCCGTGGTAGATGTTGCGGACGATGGCGTCCACGCCGACGGCGGCGATGAAGCAGAACACGTAGCTTAGGGCCGCGCGGGTCATTTCTGCGCGGGTGCGCTCCCCGGAGAAGGTGAAAAAGGAGTTGAGGAAGTACGCGCAGGTGGAGCCCAGGATGTAGGAGCCGCCGCGGGCCAGCATGGGGCTGACCACGTGCAGCAGCAGGGTGCGGGATCCGTAGTCGACGCAGGCGCTGACAATGCCGACGAGCACGAAGCGGACAAGCTGCTTGGTCAGGCCTTTGAGCGGGTTGCGGGTAAACCGTGCCTTGCGCGCGGACAGAATCTTTTTCACTTAACTCACCTGGTTTTCTTCAGTGGTGTTCACCAGGGCTGCTTGTTGCCGAGCAGTCGTGGGAGCAAAAACTTCGCCGATGTGGCTCGCAGGCTCATCCTAGAGCAGGTCTTTGAGCTTGTTGTCCCACATACTCAGGGCGGAGGCAATCGCCATGTGCATGTCGAGGTACTGGTAGGTGCCCAGGCGGCCGCCGAAGTAGACCTTGTTGTTGGCGGTTTCTTCCTCCGCGCGCTGGCGGTAGGCCAACAGCTTTTCGCGATCTTCGGGGGTGTTGATCGGGTAGTAGGGCTCGTCTTCACCTTCGGCGAAGCGGGAGTATTCCTTCATGATGACCGTCTTGTCCTTGGGGTAGGACTCGGCGCGCTCCGGGTGGAAGTGGCGGAACTCGTGGATGCGGGTGTAGTCGACGTCGGCGTCGTTGTAGTTCATCACCGGGGTGCCCTGGAAGTCGGGGATGTTGAGCACTTCGGTGTCGAAGTCGAGGGTGCGCCAGCCGAGTTTGCCTTCCGCGTAGTCGAAGTACCGGTCGAGCGGCCCGGTGTAGACCACCGGGGCATCGGGGCTGTCGGCGCGCAGCTGCTCGCGGACCGCGAAGTAGTCGGTGTTCAGGCGCACCTCAATGTTGGGGCTGTCTGCCATGTTGTTCAGCCAGGCGGCGTAGCCGTCGGTGGGCAGACCCTCGTAGGTGTCGTTGAAGTAGCGGTTGTCGAAGTTGTAGCGCACCGGCAGGCGGGTGATGTTGGCGGCGGGCAGTTCCTTGGGGTCGGTCTGCCACTGCTTGGCGGTGTAGTCGCGGATGAACGCCTCGTAGAGGGGCCGGCCAATCAGCGAGATGGCCTTTTCTTCCAGGTTGGTGGCGTCCTCAGTATCGATTTCGGCGGCCTGCTCGGCAATAAGCGCCTTGGCTTCCTCGGGGCTGTAGTACTTGCCGAAGAACTGGGCGATCAGCCCCAGGCCCATGGGGAACTGGTAGGCCTGGCCGTTGTGCATGGCGAAGACGCGGTGCTGGTAGTTGGTGAAGGTGGTGAACTTGTTGACGTAATCCCACACGCGCTTGTTGGAGGTGTGGAACAGGTGGGCGCCGTATTTGTGGACCTCGATGCCGGTTTCGGGCTCGGCTTCGGAGTAGGCGTTGCCACCGAGGTGGCTGCGCTTTTCGACGATGAGGACGCGTTTGCCGGCGTCGGCGGCGCGTTCCGCGATGGTGAGGCCGAACAGCCCGGATCCAACAACAATGAGGTCGTAAGTCATAACCACCAAGCTAACACGCCCCAGGTGTGCTGCTGCCTGGCTACACGCCCAGGCACGAGGGTTGGTGCCGGCTGTGAGCCGGAAGTTTTTGCCCCGGGGTGGTGGGGGTTTATGGCGCAGCCACTTTGGGCAGCTCTACACCGGAGCTCATCGGGGCGAAGCTGCACCGGGGTTGGGGCTTTAGGCCTAAAGGCCGGGGTTGGGCTTTTTGGGGTCGGGGGTTGGGGCGGGCGGGCGTGCTGTGAGGGCGTTGGGTGGGGCGAGTGTGGGACTGTGCGCGGGGGATTGCTTGGGCATTGCTCGGGCGTTAGTTGGGCGTTGGTTCGGGGATTGTATGGGGATTGTGTGGGGGTTGGGTGGGCGTGAAGGCTGAAGAAAAACTCACGACACAACCCAAATCACACTAGACAACAATCTTTTCACTGATACCATGTGTCACAGTCCTTAACTAGAACCACAGGGAGTTTTTGTGTTCACTCGCCACCGACGCCGGCTCGCCGGCACCACCCGGCGGCCCGTCGCTGCCACCCTCGCGGTCACCGCACTGGCAGCTGCAGCAGGCGTTTCCTACGTCGCTACCACCCCGGAGCCGACCAACACCTTCGTCGTCACCGACGGTGAAGATGTCGCACCCGTCGACGCCACCATCGAGCAAACCTCCTTCGCCGACGGCGCCTCCGTCGTCGTCGACGATCCAGCGATCGTGTCCCAGGGCGAAGCCCCCGGACCGAAGGCCGTCCGCGAATTCACCCGCGAGAACCCCTTCTCCATGTTCGCGCTGACCTGGACCTCCGATCACGACATCGCCGCCTTCTTCCGCGCGCAGCAGGCCGACGGCTCCTGGTCGCCGTGGTACGACGCGGAAACCCTCAGCGAGAAGGAAAGCACCACCACCCAGGGCACCGAGCCGATCTACGTGGCCCCGACCACCCGCATCCAGGTGTCCACCACCGGTGTCGACGCGGCTGAGCCGCCGGCCGACCTCAACGCCGTGTTCATCGACGGCAACGAGCAGGCCGGCCCCGAGATCGAACTGACCGCCGACTCCGACGGGCTGACCCGCGTGGTCTCCCGCAAGGGCTGGGGCGCCAACGAATCCCTGCGTTGCCAAAACCCCACCATCGATGATGGCGTCTCCGCCATCACCATCCACCACACCGCCGGCTCCAACGACTACACCAAGTCGCAGGCCAAGAGCATCATGCGTGGCATCTACCAGTACCACGCCCAAACCCTGGGCTGGTGCGATGTGGGATACAACGCGCTGGTTGATAAGTGGGGCACCATTTACGAAGGCCGCGCCGGCGGCCTGAACCGTGCCGTGCAAGGCGCCCACGCCGGTGGCTTCAACGAAAACACCTGGGGTATCTCCATGATGGGCGACTACTCCACCGTGCAGCCCTCTGCCGCCACCATCAAAGCCGTCGGCGAGCTCGCCGGCTGGCGCGCCTACGTGGCCGGCTTCGATCCCACCGGATACGACACCCACATCTCCGAAGGCACCCGCTACACCAAGTACCCGCAGGGCACCTCGGTCACGCTGCCGAACATCTTCGCCCACCGCGACGTCGGCCTGACCACCTGCCCCGGCGACGCCGGCTACAGCCACATGGGTGAGATCCGCCAGATCGCGAAGAAGAAGTTCGACGCCCTCTCGGCCGGTACCGACGTCTCCACCCCCGGAAACTCGGTCACCACCCCGCCGACAACCTCGGACAGCACCAGCCCGGGCACCAAGGACCTGACCACCGTCACCCCGGACACCCCCGGCGGCACCAAAGACGACGAGCTCAACGACAGCGCCCTGTCCAAGGTGGTGGGCTCCAGCGTGTCCGCCTCCAGCGAAGACAACGCCCCCGCCGCCACCAACACCGGCACCGGCAACACCGAGGCCGACCTGAAAGACATGGTCGACACCCTCAAAACCGCCATCGATGCCGCCCAGCGCATCGAAGAAGCCACCCGCCCCTACCGCCAATAGCGGCCAGATAAGCCCCTGGCCGAAAACATTGTCGGCCACGGCCTTTTGAAAGCTCGGGACAACAGCGCACCCCTACCGCGCCTGTTGTCCCGAGCTTTTTGCATAAACCCCTCCCCTTACAACCCCACCACACCCCGCCCTGCACCTGTCGCACACCCCGCACACACCAGCCACAACAGCAACCACAACAGCAGTCACGCACCGGCCACACACCAGTCACACACCCATCACATACCCGGCACACACCTCCCCCACTACCCCACTACCCAACTACCCCAGAGCTCGGTGGGGGCGAGTCGGCAGGGTTATGTGGTTTGGAAGCGGACGGGCTTTTCTAAGAACTCGTGGCGGGAAACCAGCGCTCCAGCACCCGCGCCACACCATCCTCATCATTGGTGGCGGTGACCTCGTTGGCGCACTGTTTAACGATGTCGGGGGCGTTTCCCATGGCCACACCCCAGCCGGCCCAGGTAAGCATTTCGCAATCGTTGGGCATATCCCCAAAGCAGGCGACTTCCTGCCGGCTGGCACCGATCAGCGATGCCAGCTCCCGCACCCCGACCTCCTTAGTCACGCCGGGAGCTGCGACCTCAACCAGACCGTCGCCAAAGCTGTAGGTGACATGGGCCAGATCCTGAGGGATGTTAGGGCCGATGAGTGCGAACATCTCCGCAGAAGACAAGCTGGTGCTGCGCAGCAGCAGCTTGATGGCGGGCGTGCCGAAAAGTTCGGCCTCCTCCTGGATGCCATGCTCCACGGACTCCCACGCGTGGTCATAGTCAGGGGCGGTGGCAAATAGGTTGCTGGCGTCCTCAAAAGCGCTCGTTCCGGCGCGCTCCACGGCGAAGCCGACACCGCCATGATCGGCGAAGGTATCCCGGGCAATGGCCGCAATCTGGTGCAGCACCGTCGGCTCTAATGCGCGGGTGGACAGGATGGTGTCGGTGGCGGAGTCGTACAGGATCGCCCCGTTGGCGCACACACAGGTGGGCCGCACGTTGAGCTGTTCCAGCACGGGAAAGATCCAGCGGGGTGGCCTTCCGGTGGCCAGCGCCAGCACGGTGCCGGCGCGGGTCATGCGGGCAATGACCTGCCGGGTGCGGGCGCTGATGCGCTCCTGGGAGTTAATCAGGGTGCCGTCGACGTCGGTGGCGACCAGAAGGGGGGCGTCGGCGCTGGGGGTGAGGGTGGGGACGACCGCGCTCACTTGGTGTCGTTCCCGTCGCCGGGGTGCTCCTCTGGGGTGGCATCGCTTTCGGCGCGGCGAAGTTGTTCGCGCTCGATAATGTCGGCGAGGAACATCGATACCCCGTCGCAGTCGACCGGGCTGGTGACCCATTTGGCGTTGTTGATCAACTCCGCGTCACCGCGCCCCATGGCAACACCGGTACCAACCAGGTCGAGCATCTCCACATCGTTGCGCATGTCACCGAAGGCGATGACCCGGCCGGGCTTGATGTTGTGTTCCTCCAGCAGCCACTTCAGGCTGCTGCCCTTGTTCACGCCGGCCGGCATGATTTCGGCGTAGCCGTAGGAGGCGGAAAAGCTCGCGGTGGCAGCCACGTCGGCGCTGGCGAGTTCTTCGGCCAGGGCGGCGGCAATTGCGGGGGCCGGAGCTTCGGCACTGACGGTGAATTTGACGGCCTGGCCGGCAACCCGGTGGGCGTGGATGCTCATCTCGCCCAGGGCGGTGCCATGGGCCGCCACGCGGGCTGCGTTGAAGGCCTCCACCACCGCATGGGCGGTGCCCTCATCGAAACTGCGGTCGTAGACGATGGCGGTGGAGGCGTTGTCGGCGCTGAGCGCCTCCCCCTCGTCCAGCAGGCTGGTGTCAACAACCAGGGCACCGTTGGCGGCGATGACGGTGGGCCGGAAGGGGATCTGGCTCAAGATCGTGTCGAGTTCTTCCGGGGCACGCCCGGTGGCCAGGAACACGTCGACGTCGAGGCTGCGCAGCTGCTTGAAGGTGGCAATGGCTTGCTCCCGCACCACGCCGTTTTCGGCGATGGTGCCGTCAATATCGGTGACTACCGCCTCGGGCAGCTTGTGTACTCGGCTGCTGACGCGGTGGGGCAGGCGATCGCGGATCTGCTTGGCTTCTGCGATCAGCTGGTTGAGGGCATCGGTGCTAGCCTGCGGGACGGTCGCGGGGATTTGGGCGGCGAGCTCCTTGAGCCGCTCGCCGGCGGCGGACAGCTTGGCCGCGCCTTCCTTCGCGCCGCTGGCCGCATCGTCGGCGAGCTGCTCCAGCATGCTGCGGGTGGTGGCCGCCGTGGCGGCCGCCTGGTTGGCGGTGGTCTCGGCGGATTGCACGACCAGTTCCTTGGAAGTGGTCGAGATGCTGGCAACGGTGGCGGCGACCTTGTCGGCCAAAGCTTCTAGGTCGTCGCGCAGCTGGCGCACGCGCCGGCGCTCGGCGACGATTTCGTCGTCGAGCTTTTGGGCTTCCTCCAGGGTCAGGGCGCTACCGCCGAAGCGGGCGGGAATCCATTCCGCCCCTTCGGGCAAGGGCCCGTGGCGCTTGGCGTAGCGATCCCACAGGTTGGTCAGGCCCTCTGCCATGATGTGCCGCAGCTGCATGGTGGCATCGTTGATGTCGATGTCTTTCGGCGGCATCCACTGGGGCAGCACATCGATTTCGATCGGGGTGTTGGAGCGCCCCAGGTGCTTAGTGCCCCACTTGGGCCACACCCGCTGGGAGCCGATGAGGATCACGGGCACGATGGGCACGCCGGCCTCCAAGGCCATGCGCACCGCGCCGGTGCGCAGCTTCTTGATCTCCAAGCTGCGCGAGACGGTGCCTTCGGGGAAAATGCCAACCAGCTCGCCGTCTTTGAGATTGCGGACCGCTTCCCGGTAGGACTGCTCAGTATCGATGCGATCGACGGGGATGTGGCCCATGCCCCGCATGACGGGACCACCGATGGGGTTTTTCCACACTTCCGCTTTCGCCATAAAGCGCACCACGCGGCGCTGCTGCTCCCAGAAGGGGATGCCCACGTAGGTGAAGTCGAGATAGCCGGTGTGGTTGGCAACGACGACCGCGCCACCCGTGGGGAGGTTCTCGGTGCCGGTGATGTTAAACCGCAGGCCTTGGGCCTTGAAAACGCCGCGGACGAAGCGGATGACGGTGTGGTAAAAACGGTCGCTGCGCATGTGCCTTACCTTACATGAGCTTTCGGTTAACACTTTCGCTTCGCGTCGAAAAATGTCTGAGCTCACGCGCCGCACACCACGCCCGCGCCCAGTCGACCACCAGGCCGGATGCGGCACAGTCATGCGCTTTTAGCCAAGTGGTATCCGCTGTCGCAGACACCGGGGCGATCGTCTATTTGGCCGGGAAGACGGCATATTTATCCGACACCTTCACTCTCATAAACGGCGCCCGACCGATACCTGTGACCCAATTCACCATCGCTAAAATCACCCCCATTTAGGCCACAGAAACATCACCCGGCCCGCCCATTTTTCGCCCCCATTGGGGGTGAAACACCCCAACGGGTCAGGTGGGTACAGACAAACCCACCCGCCCCACCTTCCACTTGCAAAGTGACCCACAGCACCTGAATTTCGTTTCGTGACGTGCGATACATCGCATTTGATAGCCTGGCTTCATTGCCCCCGAATTGGGGCACCACGCACCGGCGCTGAGGACACAGGCCCCAGGCCACGCCCCCTAAACCGGTGCACCACAGATACATCCCACCATCGGCGAAAAAGACCAGCCCCACGGATTTCTACCACCGCGCCTGGTTACCCCGCCGACGCATTCCATCCGAGAAGGTCAACACTGTCATGACTCACGCACACCACCAGGGATACCTCGCCCCCAGCGCAGCCTTGAACAAGGAACAACAGGAAAAGGCCTGGGAGGACTTCGGCACCGAGCACTACGACGTCGTCATCATCGGCGGCGGCTCCGTCGGCGCGGGCGCAGCCCTCGACGCCGCCACCCGTGGCCTGAAAGTCGCAGTCGTCGAAACCCGCGACTTCGCCGGCGGCACCTCCTCCCGCTCCTCCAAGATGTTCCACGGCGGCCTGCGCTACCTGGCCATGCTGGACTTCAAACTCGTCGCAGAATCCCTGCGTGAGCGCGAGCTGTCCATGTCCACCCTGGCACCCCACCTGGTCAAGCCACTGAAGTTCGTCTTCCCGCTGACCCACCGCGTCTGGGAGCGCCCCTACATGGCCTCCGGCTTCATGCTCTATGACCTCATGGGCGGCGCGAAGACCGTGCCGATGCAAAAGCACCTCACCCGCAAGGGCACCCTGAAGCTCGCTGGCGGCCTGAAAGAAGACGCCCTCGTCGGCGGCGTCCGCTACTTCGACACCCTCGTCGACGACGCCCGCCACACCATGATGGTGCTGCGCACCGCCGCCCACTTCGGCGCCACCATCCGCCCCTCCACCCAGGTCACCGGGTTCGAAAAAGACGGCAGCCGCGTCACCGGCGCCCACCTCGTCGACACCGACACCGGCCGCACCACCACCATCCACGGCCACGTCTTCGTCAACGCCACCGGCATCTGGAACGACGAGCTGCAAAACCTCGCCGGTGTTACCGGCAAGTTCAAGGTCCACACCTCCAAGGGCGTACACATCGTCGTGCCGAAGGACGTCCTCGAAGGCGAAGTCGCCATGACCTTCGTGACCGAAAAGTCCGTCCTGTTCGTCATCCCCTGGGGCGAATACTGGATCATCGGCACCACCGACACCGACTGGAAACTCAACCTGGCCAACCCGGCCGCCACCAAGGAAGACATCGAGTACATCCTCGACCACGTCAACGCCAAGGTGAAGCGCCAAATCCGTCCCGAAGACATCGTTGGTGTGTACTCCGGCCTGCGCCCCCTGCTCGAGGGCTCCTCCGACTCCACCACCAACCTGTCCCGCAACCACGCCGTCGCCCGCGTCGCCCCCGGCATGGTCTCCGTCGCCGGCGGCAAGTACACCACCTACCGCGTCATCGGTAAGGACGCCATCGACGCCGCCGTCCAGGACGTGCCGAAGAAGGTGCCCGAATCCGTCACCACCCAGGTGCCGCTGCTCGGCGCCGACGGCTACCACGCACTGGCCAACAAGGTTCCGGCCCTGGCCGAAGAACTCGGCCTCAGCCGCGTCCAGGTCGAACACCTCCTCGGCCGCTACGGCTCCCTGATGTTCGAGGTTCTCGCAGAAGCCAAGGACAAGCCCGAACTGCTCAAGCCGGTGCCCGGCGCCGAGGCCTACCTGCTGGCAGAAGTCGCCTACGCCGTCACCCACGAAGGTGCCATCCACCTCGACGACGTACTCAGCCGCCGCCTGCGCATCACCATGGAATACGGCCACCGCGGCATCGAATGCGCCCAGCCCGTCGCCGAGCTCATGGCCCAGTACCTCGACTGGGACCAGGCCCGCATCGACGAAGAAGTCCGCATCTTCACCGAGTTCACCGAAGCAGCCCTGGCCGCCGAAAAGGAACTCACCGACCAGGCCGCCAACAGCATCGCAGCTAAGGCACCCTATGCCCGCAAGAACATCGACCTGACGCAGGACCGCTAAACCGTCAACCTGCGCCCGGCCGACGCGGGCCACCACGCGTACCGCACCCCCCCTTTTCCCGCGGTACGCGTGGTCTCGCATACCCACATCCGCCCCACACCGGGGCACCCCAGGTGTCTTCAGGCCACGCCACCTAAGCCCACCCAGGCAACCGGCCATGCCCCACAGCACCAGCCCACACACCCAACCGCCACCACCGGCGACCAACCCAACAACCAAGAATCGGGGTGACACGTCCACATGGATCAACTCACTGGAATGTCTGTCTTCGGCTGGGAGTTTCTAGGAACTGCCCTACTCCTGCTATTCGGCAACGGCGTGTGCGCAGCCAACGGCCTGCGCACCTCCGGGGCCCGCAACACCGGCTGGCTGATCATCGCCTTCGGCTGGGGATTCGCCGTGTTCATCGGCGCCTCCGTCGCCGACGTGTCCGGCGGCCACCTCAACCCGGCCGTCACCCTGGGCCTAGCCATCAACGGCTCCACCTCCTGGAACCTGGTGCCCTACTACATCGCCGGCCAACTCCTCGGAGCCTTCACCGGCGCTGTGCTGGCATGGGCCGCCTTCAAGCAACTCTTTGACGCCAACAACGTCGACGAGGCCGGCAACGTCACCGGCGACAACGCCGGCACCGGCGGCATGTTCTTCACCGGCCCCGCCCACGGAAACAACTTCTGGAACGCCGTCACCGAGTTCATCGCCACCTACGCCCTGCTGGCCTTCATCCTCTTCGGCCCCGGCGGCGGCGAACTCGGCCCCATGAAGTACCTGGCGGTGTCCTTCATCGTCGTCGGTATCGGCATGTCCCTCGGCTCGCCCACCGGCTACGCCATCAACCCCGCCCGCGACCTCGGCCCCCGCCTCGCCTACGCCTTCGCACTGCCGATCCCCGGCAAGGGAGACGCCAACTGGGGCTACGCCTGGGTTCCGATCGTCGCTCCCCTGCTGGGTGCCGCAGCCGCCGGCCTGACCGCCGTGGTCCTGCTCTAACCCACACCACACACCCCAAGGTGGCCGGGCAATCCCCAAATGATTGCCCAAAACCACCCCACAACACGCAGCAATCACTGCACAATAGATTTCATCAACGACGCACCATCGATTAACCCGGTGGGGCGCCAAGCCACGAGAAAACACGAGGTTTTCCCATGACCCAGTACATTGCCTCCATCGACCAGGGCACCACCTCCACCCGCTGCATCCTGTTCACCAAGGAAGGCGACATCCACAAGGTCGCCCAGTTCGAGCACGAGCAGATCTTCCCCCAGAAGGGTTGGGTCGAGCACGACCCCATGGAAATCTGGGAGAACACCCGCCGCGCCGTCGGCGAGGTCATCGCCCAGGCCGACACCACCCCCTCCGACATCCTCGCCGTCGGCATCACCAACCAGCGTGAAACCACCGTGGTGTGGGACAAGAACACCGGCGAGCCGGTGTACAACGCCATCGTCTGGCAAGACACCCGCACCATGAAGATCTGCGACGAGATCGCAGGCGAGGACGGCCCGGAGAAGTACCGCGAAAAGACCGGCCTGTTCATCAACTCCTACCCCTCCGCACCGAAAATCAAGTGGATCCTCGACAACGTCGACGGCGCCCGCGAGCGCGCCGAGGCCGGCGATTTGCTGTTCGGCACCATCGACACCTGGCTTTTGTGGAACCTCACCGGCGGCGCAGAGGGCGACAACGGTGAGCCGGCACTGCACTGCACCGACGTCACCAACGCCTCCCGCACCCTGCTGATGGACATCAACACCCTGCAGTGGGATGAGCAGCTGTGCGCCGACATGGGCATTCCGATGTCGATGCTGCCGAAGATCTGCCCCTCGGTCGGCGACTTCCGCACCATCCGCGCCCGCGGCTCCCTGCCGGGTGTGCCGATCCGTGGCATCCTCGGCGACCAGCAGGCCGCCATGTTCGGCCAGGCCTGCTTCAAAAACGGCGACGCCAAAAACACCTACGGCACCGGCCTGTTCATGCTGCTGAACACCGGCACCAAGCCGAAGTTCTCCGAGCACGGCATGCTCACCACCGTCTGCTACCAGATCGAGGGCCAAAAGCCCGTGTACGCACTGGAAGGCTCCGTCGCAGTCGGCGGCTCCCTGGTGCAGTGGCTGCGCGACAACCTGCAGCTCATCCCGAACGCACCCTCCATTGAGAACCTCGCCCGCGAGGTACCGGACAACGGTGGCGTGTACATCGTGCCGGCATTCTCCGGCCTGTTCGCCCCGCGCTGGCGTCCGGATGCCCGCGGCGCCATCGTCGGCCTGACCCGCTTCGCCAACCGCAAGCACCTGGCCCGCGCCGTGCTGGAAGCCACCGCATACCAGACCCGCGAGGTCGCCGAAGCTATGGTTGGTGACTCCGGCGTGGAAATCAACAGCCTCAAGGTCGACGGCGGCATGGTGTACAACGAGCTGCTCATGCAGTTCCAGGCAGACATGCTCGGCACCGACGTGGTGCGCCCCCGCATCACCGAGACCACCGCCCTGGGTGCTGCCTACGCCGCAGGCCTGTCCATCGGCTTCTGGGATTCCCTGGAAGTACTGCAGGACCAGAACAGCGTCGACAAGGTGTGGCACCCCACCATGCCGGAAGAAGAGCGCGCCAAGCTGTACCACGACTGGAACCGCGCCGTGGAGCGCACCTACGCGTGGGAGGAAGGCGAGGACTAATCCCCTCCCCCTAACGTATAAAGACTCCACGCAGTCTTAAGCACCCAAAGGGCCGGGCCCCGTTGGTTGGTTCACCACAGTGAACCCCATAAGGCCCGGCCTTTTGCTGACTTGGGGCAGCACCGCGAAAGACTCAGCGCAGGTGAGCACACAGGCTCACTCATTGTGCCAACACAGCGAACCCCCAAAACAGTCGAAACCCCGACACCACCACCTTCTGCCCCACTGCAAAGGGCGAAAGTCGGTGTCGGGGTTTGCGCGTGAAACCTGGGTGGTCTTACTTGATGGGCTCCAGGATCTCCTTGCCCACGAACGGGCGCAGCGCCTCAGGAACCACCACAGAGCCATCGGCTAGCTGGTTGTTCTCCAGGATGGCTACCAGCCAGCGGGTGGTGGCCAAGGTGCCGTTCAGGGTGGCGCACACCTGCGGCTTGCCGTTCTCGTCGCGGTAACGCACCTGCAGGCGGCGAGCCTGGAAGGTGGTGCAGTTAGACGTGGAGGTGAGCTCACGGTAGGTGTTCTGGGTGGGAACCCACGCCTCGGTGTCGAACTTGCGGGCAGCAGAGGAGCCCAGATCGCCACCGGCAACATCGATGATGCGGTAGGGAACGTTGACGGCACCGAGCATGTCGCGCTCCATGTCGAGCAGACGCTGGTGCTCAGCGGCGGCATCTTCCGGCTTGCAGTAGGAGAACATCTCCACCTTATCGAACTGGTGCACACGCAAAATGCCGCGGGTGTCCTTACCGTAGGAACCGGCCTCGCGACGGAAGCAGGAGGACCAGCCGGCGTAGCGCTTCGGGCCTGCAGACAGGTCAATAATTTCACCCTGGTGGTAGCCGGCCAACGCCACCTCGGAGGTACCGACCAGGTACAGCTCGTCTTCGGGCAGGTAGTAAATCTCATCGGAGTGGGCGCCGAGGAAGCCGGTGCCCGCCATCGCCTCGGGGCGCACCAGCACCGGGGGAACCATCAGCTGGAAGCCAGCCTGACGGGCCTTCACCGCAGCCAGGTTCAGCATGGCCAGCTGCAGGAACGCGCCGTCGCCGGTGAGGAAGTAGAAACGGGCGCCGGAGACTTTGGTGCCGCGCTCCATGTCGATAAGACCCAGGGACTCACCCAGCTCCAGGTGATCCTTCGGCTCAAAGTCGAAGGTGGGCGGGGTACCGACGTGCTCGAGGACGACGAAGTCGTCTTCGCCGCCGGCGGGCGCACCCTCGACAACGTTGCCGATCAGGTACTGCAGACGCTCCACCTCAGCGGCAGCAGCCTTCTCATCGGCTTCTGCCTGCTTGACCTTTTCCTTCAGCTCGTTGGAGCCCTCCAGAAGTGCCGGGCGATCTTCAGGCGCAGCCTGTCCGATCTTCTTGCCGAATGCCTTTTGCTCAGCGCGCAGTTCATCGGCCTGGGCGATAGAGCTACGACGGGATTCGTCGGCTGCCAGCAGCTGGTCAACCAGTGCCGGGTCTTCGCCGCGGGTGCGCTGGGATTCGCGCACAACGTCAGGATTGGCTCGCAAGAATTTCAGATCGATCATGTGCACAAACTTTACCCGCTGAAGTTCACCGACCTAAACAACCAGGGGTAAAAACTCCCACCGTGTCCGCACACCAATCACCCACCCCCCACATCCCATGCCCCCGCGCCCCACAAGCCATGCCCATTCCGCCCAACTCATCACCAGGATGAGCGAGATGGATGGGCAGCCTTCACGATGGGTATTTGCACGCCGCATCCGGGGACTAGAACTCCGGCCGAAGAGCTTACAAACATCGCTCGCGGTGAGGGTGGCGAAAAGTACAGCCCAAAGAAGCAAAAGGTTATGACCAGTAGCGGTAAAGTGTAAGACATGCACGACGATGGCACGCTTTTTGTAGGCTACGCCCACCGCATCTGCGAGGATGGGCCGCCCAAGCATGCTCAACTGCGCGAAATCCTGGAAGAGATCTGTCGCACCAAGCTCAAGCCTGGCGACATGCTCCCCGGTGAACGCACCATCGAAAAAGCCTTCAATGTTTCGCGCATTACCGTGCGGCGCGCGATTGGCGACTTGGTCACCCAAGGTGTGGTTAAACGCGCCCGGGGCAAAGGAACCTTCGTTGCACCTTCGGCATTGGTCACTCGACTGCACCTTGCGAGCTTTTCCAGTGAGATGAATGCGCAAAGCTTGACCCCGTCGTCAAAAATCTTGACCGCCGGACGCTTTGAAGCCCCCGACCAGGTTGAAGAATTCTTCGGCTCTACAAGCCCCACCCACACGCGCCTGAAAAGATTGCGACTCGGCAACGGTTTGCCCTATGCCATCGATGACGGATGGTACAACGCCGATCTGGTTCCAGACCTGTTGGAAAACAATGTGTATCTGTCGGTCTATTCCATCCTGGAAGACCACTATCACCTTCCGGTGACTGATGCTGAGCAAACAGCCACGGCTGTAGCAGCCGATGTGGAACAGGCACGTCTCTTAGATGTTCCTTTGGGCGCTCCCCTACTCAAGATTGTTCGCCTGTCCCAATCGGATGGCAAACCGTTGGAGCATTGTTCCAGCTACTACCGCACCGATCGGTACACGCTAAAAACCCACATCTCACGCTCCTAGATTCACCCCACCGCCGGACGCAGCACACGCACCCCGCCGGTGGGGTTGCCTTGTGAAAGCATCTGCCTCCAGCGCCACCTCATAGTGCGCACGCCCGCCTCATTCATGGCAATACAGAACTTTGTGCGCAGCGTGGGATTCACCACCTTGGCGCCGGCTGATGATGCTTGGCATATTTTTAGGCGTATTCCTAGGTGAAGTTTGTAGGCTCGCCCCCACTTTGAGGCAGAATATAAGGCATGAATAACACCTGGCGAAGTTCCCTCAGCATCAACACGGCTCTCGTGGCGATGCTGGCTGGTTGCGCAGGAGTTGGCAGTTATCTTTATGCCTCGGGCGAAGCCCCCGAGGCGCAGGCTCCTGCCGACAGCGAAACAGCAACCACCGCCGCAGCTGCCGCGTCGTCTTCTGCTGACGCTTCAAGCACAGCTCAAGCCGCGCCGTTTACTTCTGCCGACGTTGGTGATTGCCTCACCTGGGAGAAAGGCGACGGGGATAAGGTCCGCGACTTTGGTCGCACCGACTGCCTGAGCCCCCACCGTTTCGAGGTATCAGCCCGCGAGGACCTGGCAACCTATCCCGCTAGCGAATTCGGCCCGACTTCCCAGCCCCCGGAGCTCACCCGCCAGGCTCAATTGCGTGAGGAGCTGTGCAAGGCTCCCACCATTAAGTACTTGGAGGGCCGGTACGACCCGGTTGGTCGTTACAGTATTGCCTCCATCCTTCCCTCCGCGGAAGCGTGGAAGGCTGGCGACCGCACCATGCTGTGTGGCGTCCAGGTGACTGACGATTCTGGCGAACCGATTCTGACCGAGGGTTCTGCCCGTGAACAAGATCAAGCCCGTATTGCTCAGGCAGGCGAGTGCGTTGCCATTGATCCGGCGAATGCCACCCACATCGTTCCCTGCGACCAGCCTCACCAATATGAGGTCACTCAGGTGGTAGACCTCAAGCCCATCTTCCCGGAGGGTAATCCTTCGATCGAAGATCAAGATGCGGCGTTGAAGCCGATCTGCACCCAAGCAGCCCTAGATTACGTAGGGGGTGACGATAACTTGTACAACTCCACCCTGCAGCCATTCTGGACTACTATCCCCACTAACTCCTGGACGGGTGGCTCCCACACGGTGAACTGTGCTTTGGTTTTCGGCAACCCAGACGGTTCTTTCGCGGAGCTCGGTGGCAGCGCAAAGGGCGCGTTCACTATCAATGGCAATCCCCCGCCACCAATGCCGGTCCGTAACCCGTTGAGGAACCCGCAATGATCGATGTTTCCGACGAGCGTTTTGAGGAGCTAGTCGACCAGGCACTTGAACTGGTGCCGGAGAAGTTTCTCGACCATCTGGACAACACGGTCATTTTGATCCGTGATCGTCACCCTGATTCGTGGACCATCTTGGGCCTGTACGAGGGCGTGTCCCTTCCGGAGCGCACAAGTGATTATTCGATGCATCTCCCGGACACCATCAGCATTTTTCGCGAATCACTAAAACGCTATTGCGATACCGAAGAAGAGTTGGTTGAGCAGGTAAAGATCACGGTCATCCATGAGATCGGCCATCATTTCGGATTGAGTGACGAGGATCTTCACCGTTACGGCTGGGGTTAAGAGCCCACCAAGTTCAAAAGGGGCTTCTCCCACTGACACCCAGTGGGAGAAGCCCCTTCTTCTTTTGCCTCACATTGACGAAAGTTCAGCAGGTTAGGCCGGCAGGAAAAGCTGCTCTAACGACCGTGATCTCCGCCCGGTCATTGACCATGGCATGTACTTAGATGCTTAACGCGAAAATAATCCCCTCCACCAGGGGCGGAGGGGATTATTCAGAAGCGACTTTCAGTCACTTGCACCCTAAAGGCAAGGTATTAATTAAGCCTTGGGGAGCAGGTGCTGGAGGTGCGGGAAGGCAGCAGCGATAGCAGCGATGATGGCTGCGATGACTGCGAAGATGCCGACGGTCTTCATGTCGAACTTCTTGTCACCCTTGTTGTCGGAAGAACCGGGCTTCTTGTTGTCGTCAGCAGGCTTCTTGTTGTCGACAGGAGCCTCAACCTTGGTGTCGTTGACAGCAGCAGCTGCGTTCTTGTTAGCAGCGATCTCAGCGAGGAGACGGTTGGTCTCAGCCTTAGCGTCAGCCTCAGCCTTCTTTGCCTCTTCAGCAGCCTTAGCCTGCTCAGCCTGAGCATCCTTGCCGAACTGAGCCTTCAGCAGCTGCAGCTTCTCAACAGCCATCTGCCAGTCAGCGTTGTTAACGATGTCGTTGTAGTTCTGGATAGCCAGCACGCCACGCTCGGTGTAGTAAGTGCGCAGCTCCTGATCCTTCTTCCAGTCAGTGGAGTTCTTGAGGTCAACCTCAAAGCCCTCGTAGGAATCGTTGAAGATCTTGTCTGCAGCCTTCAGGTCGTTGATAGCACCAGGCAGGAGAGCGCGCAGTCCGAGCATCACGTCCTTGTACTTCGGACGCAGGGTGGTCCAGCCCTCCTGGTAGTCAGCGTAGAGAGCGTCGTTCTCGTAGAGGTCGACGAAGGTAGCGGTGGTGCCGTAGACAGCCTCGAGGATGCGGAGAGTCTGAACCTGGGCGTTGGCGCGAGCTAGAGCGGCCTGCAGGACGATAACGTCGTGCTTTTCAGCCTGCAGGATAGCGTCGTTGCCTGCACCCATGACAGCGGTCAATTCCTTGACAGCCTTGTCATTCTTCAGGGTTTCCAGAGCTGCAGCGTAGTCACGAGCAACGAAGTGCTTGTCATCGTTGTCGACGTTGCCGTAGTGGTCAACGTTAGCGAGGTGGATGTTGATTGCGCGCAGAACGTCAGCAACGTTTGCAGCGGTGGCAGCGGAAGTGGTGTGGGTCTTGTCCAGCCAGAGGTAAGGAATGTCGCCAAGACCGGTCTTGTTGGCCTTGTTGACTGCGGCGATCAGGTTGTTGATGTAAAGGTTCTTGTTGTGGACGTCACGAACCTGTCCCTCGAGAGCGCCGGAAGCAACGCGAGCTTTTTCGTCGTCAGCCAGAGCGGCAGCGACAGAGGCACGCGCATCGTCAGCGTTCTTACCGGCCTGAGCGAGCTGTGCAGAGATTTCCTTCTTGACAGCCTCGAAAGCCTCGACGGTGGACTGCTCGTCGACGTTCAGGGCACCATTGGTGGTCTTGAATGCGAAAGCGGTCTGGTACTTGTTCTGAATCTGATCACGGTAGTCGTGCTTTGCGATCAACCAGGTGGAGATCGCATCTTCAGCAGCACGGAGTTCAGCCTCAGACTTGACGGTGCCGGCGGCCGGAGCAGAGTTGTCGGGCTTGTTCATGTGGTTGCCGGTGTTCTCGGCTGCGAAAGCCGGAACTGCGACGCCGGAAAGGCTGGTAGCCAGGGCGACAGCACCTGCGATAGCTGCGGTGCGGATGCGGTTCTTCATCATGCGGAAAAGTCTCCTGTTTTCGAGTGAAAGATGTGTACCAGGTCTGGAGGATAAAGGGGGTCGAGGATTATCCTGAAGACCTTTATCTCACTGGTGCGAACTACAACCGAAGCCACCAACTGTTTTACGTCTGGTGCTGCGATGCTTTTCATCGTCCGCTCCTTGAACCATAAGACGTTGCAGCGCCCCGCGCTAGCTGTTGATGGGCCAAAAATTGCTGATTTTTCGCGTTTTGCACCCCTTTTCCTTGGAATCACCTGTCAAAAAATTGGCATTGACATGGCACTTTACGCATAGCGATGTCACAAGTGTGACGTATGTTTCGTTAGATAAAATTAACCCTAGCGGGCTACCCCTGACGGGGGTATTTCAAAAAGCTAAGCACCCGTTCGAGCCATATAACCGTTTGAACTAAACAGATTTTCATGCCCAGAAAACCCCTCACCCGACCGGCGCAGGCACAAAAAAGTACCCCCGAAAAAAGGGGGCATCTTAGTGGGGCTACTTATTAATAGCCCAAGGCAGAGGGCTTATACGAGGTGGCCAGAGGGCTAAAAAGACCATATCGTTGAACAAACTACCAATATTACACCATTGTAATTAGTTTTCAGCGGAATCGGTGAAATGCCTGCTTATTTAGTTGTGTGGCGCTTTGTACTTTGCTGGTTCATTTGTTCGGGTGATAAACATTCCTCCCCCGACCGGGTTACTGCACTTATTGAGATTGAATGGCATGAAAAAAGCGGCGCCGAAGCGCCGCTCTCACAGGTTTTTCCAAGCTATTGCTGCTTAGCACCCAGACTCGACAGCAACTGCTGGGCCGCCGGCTGGTCCCACAGCACCACGTTGCCCACATCGGTGTCTTCAAATCCGCCAACAGGCATGGTCACCTGTTCGACTCCGCCTGCAACAGCAAACGCTGCCCGAGCAAGCGACCACACGTGATCGCCATCGCCAATGGTCACCGAGTCTTTCACCGCTTTAGCCAACTGGAAGTCTTTCCACGGGTTCAACAACGTGGAGGCAGAGGTGGTCTCATCCACCAGGGCGGCGAAGAACTCCCGCTGCCTGCGCACGCGATCTAGGTCGCCTTCCGCTGTGGCGCGGGTTCGCACGAAGCCCAGTGCGGTCGGTCCATCCATTTCCTGACAGCCCGCGACCACATTGAGGTGCGCAAGCGGGTCGTCGATGTCTTGATCCGGGCACAGGGTTACTCCCCCAACGGCGTCAACCATGCCGGCGAAGCCACCGAAGCCAACTTCGGCGTAATGGTCGATAGGCAAACCGGTAGCTTGTTCCACCGTTTGAACTAGTAACTGGGGGCCACCTGCGGCGAAGGAGGCGTTGATCTTGTCCATTCCGATACCGGGCACGTTGACATAGGAGTCACGTGGAATCGACAGCAAGGTGGGTTTACCGAAGGTGTCCAGGTGCAGCACCATGATGGTGTCGGTGCGGCTGGAGCCGATATCGCCACCGGTACCCAACCTTTGCACGTCTTCCTCTGTCAGGCCTTGTCGGCTATCGGAGCCCACCAGCAGCCAGTTGGTTCCCTTTGTCCCGGCTACTCGCACATCTGGCTGGTAGGGAACCCGGTTGATGGTGGTATCGATCCACACCGCGGAGGCGACCACACTAAAGACCAGCAGCACCAAGGCCAAGGCAATGCCGCGCATACAACCGCGAGGCTT
The DNA here is from genome assembly GCF_001941445.1 of Corynebacterium aquilae DSM 44791. Taxonomy (NCBI): domain Bacteria; kingdom Bacillati; phylum Actinomycetota; class Actinomycetes; order Mycobacteriales; family Corynebacteriaceae; genus Corynebacterium; species Corynebacterium aquilae. Next base: position 2,759,440 of record NZ_CP009245.1, read on the forward strand.
AAGCGCGATGCGGGGTCGTGGCAGTGCGCGGCGGGGTTTATCGGCCCGGCCGGCGTCAAAGTTGACATCACTGGCACCAAAGCGGGGTGCAGCCGGTGGCAGCCCACCGACCGGCTGTGCCGGGGGCTGCTGGCGGTATCCCCCGTCGGCGGCGCGACGGTAGACCGGTTGAGCTGCAGGTCGCGGGCGGGGTACTTCACGCCGATAGCTTCCCCCCTGCGAGTGCCCGGCGGTTTGGCCCGAGCCTGCGGATGGGTACATGCGGGTGGAATCCTGCCGGCCGCGCTGTTGCGGTAGGTAGGGTTCCCGGGTTGCGCGGGAATATCCCGGATCGCGGGGCTGCTGGGGCCGATATCCTTCAGCGCGGGGGCGGGTCCCGCGCGCGGCTGATTCTCCTGGTTGGCGCCGGGGTAAATCGCGGCGCCGATAGCGTTCTTCTGTCCCACCGGCAGATCGTGGGTTTTCCGGGTAGTTCTCCCGGCGGTAGCGATCATCACGGTAGCTTGCGCGAGGGCTATCGCTGTACCCGCGCCGTACCCCAGGGTTTTCTTCCGCACGGTTGTACCTAGCCCGCCCCTGTTCAGGCCGTGGTCGGCCGTCACCCCGCGGGGTGTACCGGTTGGGATCTCGTGGCTGTTGGCTGGGGCGCGGCGGGTGTGGTTCGGCGGGTCCTCCACGGCGACCAGCATCTCCCGCGGGGCGGGGATTGGTGCTTCGCTGCGGTCGGCGCATCACCGGACGGCCGAAGCGATCCCTGATGATGCGTCCCTCGCGGTCGCGCGCGTACTGATCTTCGTGGTTCATAGCTCACCAGCGTAGTGCGGTTGGTGCTTGCTTCTCGGCAGGCAGTGGTGTGGGGGTTATGGGTAGGCCTTTTGTACTCGGGCTATCCAGTTGTTGTTTACAGGCCGGGCAGGTGGATTCCTGAAGCGATAAGCAGGGGGTATCCGAGAAAGGCGATGGCATCGATGAGGAAGTGGGCGCAGATCAAGGGCCATACTTTGTTGGTTTTGTGGAAGTAGGTGGCGAAGATAACGCCCATGACAAGGTTGCCGATGCCGGCGGGGATTCCTTGGTACAGGTGGTAGCTGCCGCGCAGGACGGCGGATAGCCCAATGATCAGTGCTGGCCGGAGGTGGAGTTGTTTCAGCCTGGTGCTTAGCCACATGACGACAACGGTTTCCTCGGCGAAGGCGTTGGCGAAGGCCCACACGAGCAGGGGCAGCACCATGGTGAGGCTGAGGTGCTCTGCGGGGATGACTTCGCGGCTTAACCCTAGGAGTCGGCCGGCAAGATACAGCCCGAGACCGGGGATCCCGATCAGTGCCGCTAGTGCAGCACCGTGCGCCCAGTCTTTTGGGCGCAGGCGGGGCAGGTGGGTGCCGAGGAGGTAGAGGGCGAGCAAACCCCACCCGATCAGCACTGCGGCGCTGGCGAATTGGAGGATCGCATCGATGAGGGGTTGGGGGTTGCGGGTGGGGTTGAGAACGACCTGGCTGTCGGAGGGTTTACCCCGCAAGTAGACGCTGATGAGCGCGATGATGGCTTTGAATCCGCTCATGCCGAAGGTGATGAGCAGGACGATGCCGATTTCTTGTCGGATTCGCCGCGCTGGCGGAGTGGTGTTTGCTGTGGGGGTGTGGCCGGTCATCGGGTGTTTTCGCCTTGGGTGTCTTGAGTTTCCGCGGGGCGTGTCAAAGGTGGTGTTTAGTGGTGAGCGTAGTAGGTGGTTCCGGCAGCGGTGTGGGAGGTCTTAGGGCTGTGCCTGTGGGTGTGCTTGGCGTTAGCTGGACTGGGTAGCGTTTTAAGAAGCGGCCGGGGTGGGGTTTTCGAGTAGGGCTGCCAGCTTGAGCAAGGTGTTGTCGAGCTGGCCCGTTGGGTCTTTACGTAGGCAGCCGAGTTGGATGCTGCGTGGCCCGTGGGGGACGCTGATGGAGGCGAATCCGCACATGTTGAACAGGGTGCACCAGGGGGTCCAGTGGGTTTGCTCCAAAAAGTCTTTTTCTGGGGGCAGCGCGGAGAAGTATCCGATGGGCGGTGGGTCGAAAGCCAGGGTGGGGGTAAGCAGGAAGTCGATGCCGGGGGCTGCTTGTGCGATGCGTTCGGGAAGTTGGTGGTAGATGTCGAGAGCGCGGGTGAGCTGGCCGGTGGTGATGGTTTGTCCGGTGGCGACGAGCCATTCAACTAGTGGGCTGGCTGGGGTGGGGACTTTGCTGCAGCGGTAGGCGAGGATGGTGCGGAAGGCGTTAAAGGGTTGCTCGTCGTAGAGCGGCGGTATGTCGACGATGTCGATTCCGTGGGCGGCGAGGGTGTGTGCCGCCGAGTCGGCGGCGTTGAGCCAGTCGGTGTCGACGTCGTGGTGGGTGCGGCCACCGTGCAGGGGATCGCGCATGAGCCCTACCCGAATACGCCGGGCAGGTGGGTGTGGCTGCGATGGGGTGGTTGCGGGCAGCAGGCCTGTGGCGCGTGCCGCGTAGTGGGCGTCGGCGACGGTGCGGGTGATGAATCCGCCGGCGGCGAGTTGGCCACCGCGGGAGTCGTGGGCGGGTTTGAAGCCGACGGTGCCGGTACTGGCGGCGGGGACACGTAAGGATCCTCCGCCATCGGTCCCGTGGGCGATGGGGGCGGTGCCGTCGGCCACGAGCAGTGCTGCCCCGCCGGAGGACCCGCCGGGGGTTTTGGTCGCATCGGGGTAGCCGGGTACCGGCGGGTAGCCTACGGGTTCGCAGTAGGCGGTGAGTCCCATTTCGCTGGAGTGGGTAATCCCGGTGAGAATCGCACCCCGGGTGGCGGCGCGTGCCAGCAGCGGATCAGTATCGGTGGCGACCGTGCGGCGGCGGGCGGAGCCGTAGCTGATGGGCCAGCCGGCGACTGGGCAGAGGTCTTTGGCGGGCAGAGGAATGCCAAACAGCGGTGGTGCGGGTGATGTAGGTGTTTCGGCCGCTGCTGCCTGCTCGCCCTGGTGGTTTTGCTGGTGGGTTTGCTGCTGGAGTTGTTCGTGGGCGCGGGTGGCGCGCCGTAGCGCGTCGTCTATGTCGACGTGGATGATGCCGGGGTGGTCGGCCATGCGTTGCGCAGTGGTGCGGATGACGTCGAGGTGGTGCTCCGGGTTGCGGGCAAAGGTGTCCGACAGTGTGTCTAACGCGGGCCAGGGGTGCGGGATGTGCGCAGCGTGGCCGGGGCTATGTGGCGTGTCGGAGGTGGTCATTACATCTACACTAGAGCACCAAACGGGTGTTGATGCCGGGCGCGTTCAAAAGTGAATTATTTTCCCCGATACCTTATATATATGTGCTCGTGTGGAACGTTACGTTCGTAGGCGCAATTGTGAGTATTGCCTCCGGCGGTGGTGATGACCATCTAAGCTGGCGGGTATGAGCGAAAAAGTTGCGTATCTTGGCCCGGCGGGAACGTTTACGGAGCAGGCACTGTGGCAGTTTGCTGACACTGGGGTGTTGGGGGATCGGGATGTGATTGAGCCGGTTCCGGTGAAAAGCCCCGCAGAGGCCCTCGATGCGGTGGCTAATGGTTCGGCGGGGTTCGCGGTGGTAGCAATTGAGAATTCCGTTGACGGTCCGGTGACGCACACTTTTGACGCGTTGGCGGCGCACCCGGGGGTGCATATTTATGGGGAAACTGACGTGTCGATCGCGTTTGCGATCATGGTGCGCCCGGGCTTTGCGTTAAGCGATGCGCGGAGTTTTTCCACCCACCCGGTGGCGCGCCCGCAGGTGGCTGGGTGGTTGCGGGAGAACTTAGCCGGGGTGGAGGACATTCCGGCGTCTTCTAATGCGGCGGCAGCGCAGGCGGTGGCTGAGGGGCGGGTGGATGTTGCCGCAGCCCCCTTGCGGGCGGCTGATGTGTATGGCCTTGAGGTGGTGGCGCGTGAGGTGGCCGATGTTGCTGGCGCCCGCACGCGGTTTATTGTGGTCGGCCCCGCTCATGTACCGCCGGCCCGGACGGGCAATGATCGCACGGGTGTGGTGTTTACCTTGCCGAATACTCCGGGCAGTTTGGTGGGGGCGTTGATGGAGTTCGGGTCTCGCGGGGTGGATCTCACCCGGCTGGAGTCTCGTCCGACGCGCACTGGTTTGGGCACGTATCGTTTCCACGCGGATTTGGCCGGGCACATCACCGATGCTCCCATTGCCGAGGCATTGGCGGCGTTGCATCGTCGGTGCGACGAGGTGCAATTTTTGGGTTCCTGGCCGGCGGTGTCGGGCAATGCAGTTGCTGTCCCTAAACAGTGGGAGGAGTCCCGTCGGTGGGTGGAAAGCCTCACCGGGGAATACACCCAGGGTTAGGTGCAGATAGTCCGCTGTTTGTGCCGGGGATCCAACACCAGGGCGAGACACCCGATAAAGCCTCACCCGGTGGCACCCGGTGAGCAGTTGAAACCCTGTATGCCTTGCAGGACAACCATAAAGCCTTAGCCGACGGTTTTCGCAGCCTCGTCTGCACGCAGGGGCACCCGAGCCGGTGCTGCTGAAGCGGGCAGCGAGGTTTTGTTGCTAACAATGCAGTAGGCGTCGTGCGATCGAATAGGCTCGTGGCGCATCCGTTGTCGCCACGAAGCTGCATCACGCGTGATATGGCCGTTTCTTGTTTTTTACTTAGCACCAGGAGTCGATGTTGTTTACCCAAGTTTTGCGACCAGGCCGACTGATTCTTGTGCGTCACGGCCAAACTCACGGCAATGTGGAGGGTCGCCTGGATACCGCTTTGCCGGGCGCGGATTTGACCGAGTTGGGTCGGCAGCAGGCGGTGGAGGTTGGCCAGGAACTCGCGGGTCTTATCGGCGAGGTCGGGCCTGCGGCAATTTTGACCTCTGAGGCGCTTCGTGCCCAGCACACCGGCGAGCTCATTCGCGAGGGCCTGTCCCAGCAGGGGGTTGATGCGCCCAACATTGAGATCGTGCCCGGCATTAAGGAGATTGCGGCCGGCGATTTGGAGGGGGCAACCGACCGGGAATCCATGGATCACTACATCTCGGTGTGTTTTTCCTGGCTTGAGGGCCGTTTCGATGCGCAGCTGCCGGGTGGGGAAACCTATGAGGGTTTTGTGGCCCGTTGGGCACCGGTGTTTGAGGAGTTGCGGGCAGCACTGTCCCCGGATGGTGCGTGGGCGGGGCGCGATGTGGTGCTGGTGTCTCATGGCGCGGCGATCCGCATGATTGTGGCGGCGATGACGGTGGTGGATCCGCTGCTGATGCGGCAGTCTTTGATCCGTAATTGCGGCTATGTGGTGTTGCATCCTCCCGCCGAGGATGGCCAGTTGTGGTTTGTCTCGGAATGGAAGCGTGTCACTCAGATCGCGGGTGCCGGCACGGCCGGCGGGTAAACCATTAGCTCCCATGCCGGGGGTATGTGTCCTTAATCACCTGCAACGTTGCTGCGCAAAAGTACCAACGATGTAATTCCCAGGGGTTTTGCCGACAAATGCCAGCTGACGTGGATTTTTAAGATTTGCTGAGAAATCTTGACAGGTACACCCAATCGGGTGAGCTACCAGCCGAACCGCACCGGGTGAGAAAAAATCCCCACCATAAGCCCAGGAATACTAGCGAAAGTGAAAAACCCGTTGTAAGCTACCCTGCGCGTCTACAAAACAATAAAAGCCGGTGCCCCATCGACCCGCTGGGAGTTCGCCCCACGGAACCCTTGATGAGCACCAACTTTTTGTAGAAGCACTCCACACCAGTTCTAGCCGATCGCCAACTGATTAAGAATGCGGTACGTACCGCATCATGCGGTGTTTGCTACCCCCGTGGGGGTGGCCTCGGTTGTCGAACCTTAAGAACTGAATGGACATTCTTGACTAATGCTGTCAAGCTGTTCAGGAGAAACTGTAGGTCCAATCCCCCACGGGAAGGTTTATTTCATGCGTAACATTCGCCGCGCAGCTCTGGCTGGCGCAACCGCTCTCGCCGTCTCCCTCACCGGTGTCGTCGCTCACGCTGACGAGGCTGCTAAGTCCACCGACGCCAAGAGCAACTCCTCTGTCACCGAGCTGAAGGACAAGGCCAAGGGCAAGCTCGAGGGCTCCTCCGCCTTCCAGAAGCTCGAGGGCTCCTCCGAGGCTAAGGCTGAGGACAAGAACACCAAGGCTACCGCCGAGACCGAGAAGAAGGATCCGGAGACCAAGAACCTCTTCGGTTCCTCCGAGAACGGTGAGTTCAACTGGGGCAAGAAGCTCGAGGGCGACAAGGCTGTTGACGGCCGCACCGTTTACGGCTCCACCAAGGGCGAGTTCGACAAGCTCCCCGCTTGGGCTAAGCTGCTGCAGGTTGGCTCCATCGCCGGCGTGATCTCCGCTTTCCTCGGCCTGGTTGTCTTCCCGGTTTACAACTTCCTCAAGTACAACGGCTTCATCCGCTAAGCGGACCAGTCACCAACTCATACCTCTTCGAAAGGATTCACTTCACATGAAGATCCGTAACGTTGCCCTGGCTGGCATGACCGCTGCTGCCGTTGCCCTGGCCCCCGTCGCTGCTGCTAACGCTGCTGAGAACACCACCTCCAACCCGGCCGTCGTCGACGCAGGTGGCAACACCGGCGACTTCACCGCCGACCTGTCCTCCTACCTGGATCAGTCCAAGCCGGGTTCCTCCGCTTGGGGCGACCGCTACCAGGGCGACCGCGAGGTCAAGGGCATCGACCTGTTCGGTGAGCAGAAGAACTGGGACGCTCAGGCTGAGTGGGCTCGTATCGCATACGGCGTCACCGCTTTCGGCGTCATCGGCACCGTCATCGGCGCCATCATCGCTTACTTCAACCAGCTGAAGAACGTCGGCGCCATCATCTAAGTTGGCCCGAAGCTTCAAGGACGTGACCTAAAAGTCATATCCTCACGCTTGGTAGAGTCCTTCCCCGATTTTCGGGGAAGGACTCTTTTGCGTTCTTAACTCCCCTCCCCCACCACAGCTCGGCCCACAATGCCTGCAAGCTAGGGCTATAGGACAAAAAGTGTGTCTGTAAGTATGTTTTTTCAAGTGCTGACCTGCGATAAAGGCGTTTTTCATCTCCTGACAAGGAGCTAAACCAGCCTCAGGTCAAATATCCCCGTTTTTCAAACAACATGTGGTATGCGGGGTAAATGCCAACATCACCTACTTGCCCCATCTGCCAATCACCCACAAAGAAAAACGGCTCAACCAGCAAAAACCGCCAACGATGGCGCTGCAAACACTGCGGACACTCCTTCACACAAACAAATACAGCCCACACACAACTCGTTCGCTTCACACTGTTTTTGTCCTGGGTCCAATCCACCCAATCACTGGCAGACTTCGCCCGCCACCACCAACTCAGCCGACGCACACTACAACGCTGGTTCGAACCTTTCTGGCTCATCCCCATCCCCACCCCCACAGGCGACAACAACTACGACGAACAAGTCTTTATCGACGCCACCTACTTCAACAAACAGCAATGCCTGCTCATCGCATCAACCACCAACAAAGTACTGACCTGGCACTGGTCGCACAGCGAAAACACCCGGGCATACCAACACCTCCTCCACCGAATCCAACGCCCCCGACTGATCACCACAGATGGGTGCAATGCCGCACTATCAGCAATCAACGACGTCTTCCCAAACGATCCAGCCACCCCACAAGCCCACACCCACATCCAACGCTGCCTGATCCACATCAAACGCAACGTCCAGCGATACGTCACAACACGCCCCCAATCCAACTGCGGCAAAGCCCTACGCGCCCTATCGCTAAAACTGCTGAAAGTCACCAACAACCAACAAGCAGCACAATGGGTCACTCTCTTTCACCAGGTCAGCAACCAATACCGCGACTGGCTGGATGAAAAAACCTACATCGACAGCTGCCCCAAAGTGCTTATCCCCAACAACAAAAGGAAAAACAAGCACTACTGGTACACCCACGACCGTGCACGCAGCGCCCACCGCATCCTGATGGAACAAACCCGGCGAAACCACCTGTTCGCCTTCATCGAACAATCCATCGCGGTCATCGGCACAGACACCGACAGCCCCGACACCATCTACGAGGCGATCTACCAATCCAGCACCAACAGCCTAGAAGGCGGCATCAACAGCCCCTTGAAAGCACTGCTGCACGCACACAGAGGACTACCCGCAGAACGCCAAAGAAAACTCTGCGAATGGTGGCTGCTAAGCAGAACGAAAAAGCCTGGCGACCTCATAGAAATCGCCAGGCAACACGACTTCGGGACTAACCAACTCGCCAAAGTTAAAACAGTCACCGAAGCACTAACCGACAGCAACCCCACTGGAGCTCCTGCCGAATACGACACCGGTATCGACACCGGCTACACCCACTCTATAGGAATCCGTGCAGAGGCGCATGCCGGAGTAACGCGATTCGCACTATCTGGTAACACCGCATACGGACATGCATCACCCCCGCACCCGGTGAACTTTCACCGGTGGATGCGGGGGTGATGCATGGGGGTGGTGGGTTATTGCCTGCGTCGGTCCGTGCCGTTGATCGCGACAACGATCGGGGGCTTAAGCAACCTGCTGAGGATTGCTTCAGAAAAACCCGGGTTGTCGAACGCGCGGTACCAGTCCTGTGGCTGCAGTTGGCTGGCCAGCACGGTGGCGGAGCTTTCACGACGGTCGAGCACGTCAGCGATCGCGCGGGTGTGGGCATCGGCGTAGCTGCCCAACGCGAAGTCATCGATGATGAGGACATCAACGGTGCTGAGGTCGTCGATGAGCTGGTAGTAGGCGCCGGTGTCGTCGGTGACTTCTTCGATCGCCCTGATCAGCCCGTGGTGGGTGTAGTAGCGCACGTCGTAGCCGTTTTCGCAGGCAGCCAGGCCGAGAGCTTTGACGATGTAGGTTTTGCCCACACCGCAGGGGGCTTGGACAATGACGTTGGTGCCGTGGCGGACCCAGTCCAGTTGTGCCAGCCCATCGATGGTGGCTTTGTCCAGGTCACGATTCGAGTCGTAGTGAATGTTTTCCACGCATGCGGTCGAGGTGTCCAGGTGTGCGGCTTTGCGGCGTTTTGCCAGCCGGACGTTGTCGCGGTGGTGTTTGAGACTGTGCAGGCCGTAGCGGATGATTTGGGATCCGGTCAGACCTGCGGTGGCTGGGTCTTCCAGAAGGGTGCGGATCGCTTCGCCCATGGCGGTGATGCGGAACTGTTTAAACAGCTCGTAGTCGTCATCGCTCATGGCCGGGAACGCGGTGTTCGGGCTAGTCATCGTGGTTGTCCTTGGCTTGGTCGGCGGCGGGGTTGGTGTTTGCCGTCGGCTGTGTGGTGGGCAGTGTGAAGGCGTCGGCACCGCGCAGGCCATGGTGGAGGGTGCCGTGGCGGTTGGCTTTGCCAGCCTGGGGGCGTGGGCGCGCAGCCGGTGGTGGGGTGGTGCGTCGCATAAGTGCGTCGATGCGGGTAAACGACGCTGGGGTGTTGGTGGCGATGAGGTCTGCGCAGACGTCTTCAAGCCTGTGCAGCTTTTTGTTGCGGCCAAGCTTTAGGATGTTGTCGCAGGCGTGATACGCCTGTGCTTCGTGGTCGACACCATTGAGAAGTTGTGTGATCACAGCTTCGGTGTGGGGCCCGAAACGTCGTGCACGTCCGATAAGGCTTTTCCTAGACCAGTGGGAGCGAGTCTGTTGGTGAGCATCCGGCATGTGTGCGATGTCGGTGGTGAAGCTGCCTTGCCGGCCGGTGCAACGGCTGTGCCGGGCAACTTCACTGCCTTCGCAGTAGATGGTGATGGTGGTGTCGGTGGCTTGGATTTTCACCGTTTTGCCCACCAGTGCGTAGGGCACCGAGTAGTTCTGCTTGTCGTAGCGGATGTGATAGTTGTGTCCGACGATGGCTTTCGCCCAGGTGCAGTTGGTCCAGGCGATATCGGGTAGCCGGCCAAGGCTTTCGCGTTCGAAGTCGTCGAATAGTTCAGCCCTGCTGATGTTGTTGGTCATGGGCGTGGTGTTAAGGTCGTCGACTAGAATCCGCAGCCGGGTGTTGAGGTCGTCGAGGGTGGTAAACCACTGTTGTTGCAGGACGGCGATGATGCGTGTGGTGACGATTTTGACGGCGTTTTCCACGTGCCCTTTGTCGGTGGGGCGATGCGGCCTGGCGGGGGTAATGCCGAAGCCGTAGTGGGCGGCGAACGCTTGGTAGTTGGGGTTGATCACCCGTAGGCGTTTGTCCGCGGCCCACATCAAGGTGGCGGTGCTGGTGTTGTCTGGGGTGACGGTGGCAGGTACCCCGCCGATGTATTCCAGTGCTTGCCGGTGGCAGTCTAGCCAGGCGGGCAGTTTTTCGTCTTTCGTGGCGGTGGCGAAGATCAGGCCGGAGTGTGGGAGGCTGGCGACGAAGATGCTGGCTTTTGCAGGATCGTCGAGGTGTCCGTAGAGGATTTTCGTGCCGGCCCAGTCGACTTGGAGTTCAAACCCTGGTGCGTGGGTGAGGGTTTGGGTCAGTTTGTTGACGTCGACGAATGCGGTGACTTTGCGGCAGAACTGCGCGTAGCTATATGCCTTGCATCCTGCTTTTTCGGCTTGGTGGAGGTAGGTTTCCCACTCGTAGCGCAGGGTGAAGGTTTTGTCGTGCTTGGCCGCTTTGCGGTGGATGGCTTCGACGTCTGGGGGCAGGTAGCTGTCGTTGGTGCGGGTGCGGCGTTTGTCTGGCAGCAGCGCTGTGATTTCGGCGTCGCTGAGGGCGGCAATCTTGTCGGCGGTCAGGTTGTGATCGTCGATGAGTTGCTTGCAGTTTTGGATGGTGCGCGGCGAGCACTGGAATGCTTGTTGCATTTGCCTGTGGCTCATTGAGCCGTCGTAGACGGCGGTCAGTAGCCGCTTGATGTTGGATGCCATGATGAGCGTCCTTTGCGGTGTGCAAACGTGTCACCGGTGGCACAAGCCGCGCCACCGGCCGCTTGTCATTCAACCGGGTGCCGGACGTTTTGGCAGGGGGCTTGGCCTTTGATTCGGGCGTGATCCCACATCGCGGTGGATGCATTACCCCCGTTGTTGAGCGTTACCAGATAGTGCGAATCGCGTTATCCGATGATGCGATTTTGCAATCCGAAAAGGCCAACCCCGCTAAAACCGGACACACTTTTTGTCCTATATCCACGACACGCCGTGCAGACACACATTTTGTCCTATAGCCCGCAAGCTACACCTGACACGCAGCACACAAAAGCCCGCCCCCAAGAAGGGACGGGCAACGCCTTGTTTAAGCTGCGCTAGGCCTTGAAACCAAACAACTTCGCCAGCCACACAAATGGAGAGGCAAAAGCCTTCACCAAGCTTTCCAACGCCTCAAAAGGTGTCTTCAACATTGCGATCTGATCTTCGCGGGCTTTTCGGTCTTTAGCCGCCTCAACATCAGCCTTCGTGATCGGCTCAGTCACACACGGATAGTCATAACCGAAGTACTTATCGATGACCATGCGATCCTTGTAATAGTCGACGCACTTATCGATGTCTTCCTGGGTGGTCACGCCATAGTGCAAAATCGTGCGATCACGATGCTCCCGGGCGAACTTTTGCTCCGGGGACTCCGCCTGCGCGGGCGTAGAAACCGAAGAAATCACCGCTAGCGGACCAGAAAACACCGGCAGGGAATCCGCAGATGCCGGCGCGGTGAGCGAAACAAAACTCAGAGCAGTGCCCAAGGCAATAGCAGCCGTTGCTCGGGGTGTACGCCGTGCCATACCCATGATCCTGTTCTCCTCGATGTAGCCCACCAACTTCACCGGCCTGCTGCCCTTACATAGAGCAAGCAACACAGCCGCGACTGGTGATGACATTTAATTGCTCGTATCTTAGCGCGAAAAAGCCCCCGGCGGGAAGTGTTCACTTCACCGCGGGGGCAACGCAAAAATCAGCGGAGGTGGACAACCGCCACTTCAACCCGCACGCTTAAGGTCTAGGAGCTAGCCAAGAAGTTTTCGCGCGCACCCCGAATGCCATCCCACAACCAATTGATCGGCAGCATCAAAACGCTGAGCACACCAACAATGACGGCCACCGGGGCGAAGAAGGCGCGCTTGGCGAACTGGTCGCGCTTGGCGTTTGCAATGTCCCGTTCAGTAATCGGCTTTAACGGGCACGGGTAGTTGTAGGGGAACTCCATCGCCACAATTGGCTTGCCGGCGTATTTCGCCACGCACTTGTCGATATCTTCTTGGGTGGTGACACCGTAGTGCAGCACCGAGTGCATGCGCTTGTTTTCCTGGTAGGCCTCATCGCGGGCCTTTTGGTTTTCCGGGGAATCAGGGTCGTTGCCGCTGGCCGAAGACCCGGACTCAAGTGCCTCAAAGAACAAAATATCCAGAGACTTATCGAACTCGTTGGGAATATCGGCATGCGCTGGGGTCACGGCCCCAGCCAGCAACGCGCAAGAGCACAGCCCGGCAATCAGACGACGGCGTGTTTTCAACATTTCTTTTCCTTTTCCATTCAGCGCCACCACATCGGCGTGCACGGCTGCAATAGTGCTCGCCGCAGGCGCGGGATGCGGATTCACCATACTGGGGGATTACCCCCTATTTGCCCCTCAGTGTAGACCTTTCACCCCGAAAAAAAAAGGCATACTTATAGCGGAATTTACCCCAACCGCACCCCCGCACGCCTGCAAGGATAGTTATGAATAAAGCCATCGTCGCCAGCATCGCAACGCTTGTCAGTTTGAGCAGCCTCGGCGGCTGCCACGGCGAGCCTGAACACGTGGACGCGATCGGGAAGCTGGTGCGTGCAGGCGCCCCCTTCACCCTTAACGATGTCTATCCCGGCGTGGTCGCCAAAGGCTATTTCTTCTGCCAATACTCTGATCCCAGTGAGGCAGCCCCCTACGGCTTTAGCAAAGCCCAGTTCTACACCGCGGATAATGACGTCCACATGTGGGAGACCGCCACCGCCGTGGGAGTCACTTTCAACGATGGTTCAGCGCCGATCATCGAATGGTTTCCTGCCTCCGAGGTCGACGCCTGCGACGACACCAACAATCGCGGCAAGACAATCGAGCCCGATCAGGTCATCACCATCACCCAGGTGAACAAGGATCTGGGCCCGCAGGGAACCCGCATGGTGCCCACTTTGCGGCTCACCTAGCGGCCAGTGGCGGTTTTTGCGTAGTTGTCTCAGTGGGTGGGGTCAGGTCGTGGCACACAACTGTTGCTCGCAGCTGGTTGGTATAGGCATGCACTAGGCTTAACGCAGACCCTTTTCGCCTGCATGCTGCTTGGAGTGTGCGGGGAGAAGAATACTTTTTTGCCGCTTAAACGAGTTACGCGAGTTTGTCCTGTCATGACTAGTCCTTCCCCCACTCCAGCTATGGCTGTCTCTGCGCGCAGCGTGTCCGTCACCTATGGCCGGGGCCAGGCCGCTGTGAGCGCATTGAACAATGTCAGTGTCGCAATTCCCCGCGGCCAGTGGACAACGCTGATGGGGCCGAGTGGTTCCGGCAAGACGACCTTGTTGCACGTGCTATCGGGTCTTATCACCCCGGATTCCGGCAGCGTGACGCTGCACGCCTCCCCGGGCGGGCAACCGGCACTGCAGCTGCACAGCCTCTCGGAGGCGAAGCGTACCCAGCTTCGGGCCTCCCGCATCAGTTTGGTGTTCCAGGACTTCAACCTGGTTCCAGTACTAAACGTGGCGGACAACATTAGACTGCCCAGCCGCCTATCCCACCAGAAGATCGACAAGGCTTTCTACGAGCAGCTCGTGGAGCGTCTCGGGTTGGGTCCGCGATTGAAGCACCTACCCCACGAGCTTTCCGGCGGGCAGCGCCAGCGGGTGGCGATTGCGCGCAGCGTACTCAGCCGCCCAGATGTGATCTTTGCGGACGAGCCCACCGGGGCGCTTGACTCGGAGACCGGCCAGGAAGTGCTGTCGCTATTTCGGGAAATGGTGTCCCAGTGGGGCAACACGGTAGCAATGGTGACCCACGATGAAGACGCCGCCCGCCAGGGCGATGCGATTGTGCGTTTGAAGGACGGCCAGATTGTGAGCGCTTCGTGATTCGTGTCGCCCTCGCCCAGCTTCGTCGTCGCCCCGGCCGATACATTTCCCTGTTTTTCGCGATTGCAGTGGCGGTCGCACTGACTGTGGCGACTGCGGCTATTTCGCTGTCACTCCAGCACACGGTCAATAACCTGTTTGCTAAGCCCTACCAGGACACCGCAGCAGTAGTGATGGTGCGTGGCAACCAGGACGATATCCAGCGCACCATTGATGTGTCCTGCACTCAGCCCGGTGTGACTGACTGCTCCTACGATCGCCTGCTCCAGGTCGCCATGCGTGGCGAGTCCGGGGTGTACCAGTCGGTGTTTTTGCAAGCCATTGATGAGCATATGCAATGGCGTGAGGTTGAGGCGGGTCAGCTTCCCGTTGGCCCTGGCGAAGCAGCAACTGCCGACCCCACAGTTCCGTTGGGATCCCAAGCTAGCGTCGCCGTGCCTGGCCAAGCATACGATCACGTGGTGACCATCGTCGGGCATGTGGAGCCTTCAGCTCGGGAACGTTTGATGGGGGCGGATACCTTGTTTGTTTCCCCGGCCGCGTTCGTCGATTGGGGTATCGGCGGCGGTGCTGGGGAGTTGCGTGTGGCGGCACCCGCCGAACAAGCCACCACCATCGTCGACAACATCAAGCAACAGCTTCCCGATACCCAGGTAGTTGCTGGCAAAGCCTGGATCAAGGATCAGGCCAATCAGTACTTAGGATCCCGCGACCGCTATTTCCTGCTGCTGCAGCTTTTCACCCTGACCGTCGCAGCGGTGGCAGCCCTGGTGATTGTTTCCGCTTTTAGCGTGGTGGCGGGTTCCCGCCGCCGCGAGTTCGCGCTCCTCAAGAGCATCGGTGCGACACGAACCCAGCTGTACGGCAGCGTCTCCACGGAGGCGATTCTTCTGGGCCTCATCGGTGGCGTGATCGGTGCGCCCGCCGGCCTGTGGCTGGCGGGGATTGCTGGCCGCAACGCAGACAAGTTGGGTATCCGCGTGCCGCTTGAAAATGTGCACCTGGATCCGGTTGCAATGGTCCTGGTCGGCATCGCGGGTGTGCTGGTCACGGTGGCAGCTGCTCTTCCCGCTGCCCGCGGTGCTATCAGGTCCGATGTGGTCAGCTCCCTGACGGCAAATGCCGCCAATGGTCGTGGCTCGGCCGCAGCAACCACGGCGGGCATCATCGTTGGGGTACTGCTGATGGTTTGTGGCATCGGCGCGAATACCGTCTTTTCTTTCAGCGGCCAAAAAGCCATCGCCGTGGCGGTTGGTGCCGGCGCGCTGATCATCTTGGGCCTGGTGTTTATCGTGGCTGCCCTGCTACCGCGCCTGGTGGCGTTGGTCGCGCCACTAGCGCGGGCACTTCCAACTGTGCAGATTGGTTTGGCATTCGTCGGACGCCAATTGGGGCGTGCAGGCGCGATTGCCGGCATCATCGTCGCCGGCACCGCCCTGATTGCCTCGGTGTTGGCAGGCCAATCCACCATCAGCGAGCATCTCAACGCTAAAGCTCAAGGCCAGTCCTCCTCCGATGTCACGGTGAGCAGTCTCGAAGGTCCCTTGCCGGAGGAGCTCATCGGCCAACTGGCCGCCACTCCAACTGTCGGCTCTCTGGTGGCTCCATCGGTCGTTCCGGTTTCTCTTCCGGGCAACGATCGCCCCGCCGATAAGGCCTATGTGTTGTCTCGCGATGAGGCGGCAGCGTCCTTCCGCGGTACCGGTGGCGCGCTGCCCGGGGAGTTGGTGTTGAGCAAGTACTCCTCCTTGCGCGGGAAAGCCAAGGATGGGGATACGTTCACGATCGAGATTATGCGCACCCCGGTCACTGCCACGGTGCGCTACTCAGAGGGCACGAACACCTTTATCGATCCGGCGTTGATTCCCGATCTTGGTGTCCCCCTGCCGCCAGCAACGACTGCGTTCATGCAACTTGAGGGGCCGGCCGTACAGGCAGCTAATAATGAGGGGCTTCGCGCGGTGGAAGATACGATTCGTGCCAACGGGGCGCGGGTATCACTGGCGGAGAGGTTCACCGCCCGCCAGGACATTTTGGATTCCACCGATCGCATCCTGACGTTGTCGACGTTGATGACGGTGATCGCTGCTTTGGTCGCTGCGGTGGGTGTTACGAACACCGTCATTTTGGCGGTGCGTGAACGCGCCCGCGATCACCAGTTGCTGCGCAGCGTCGGAATGACCCGTGGGAAGCTTTCGGCCGCGCTGCTGGTCGAGCTGACCGCATTGTCGCTGCCGTCAAGCCTCATCGGGGTGCTGGCCGGCGGGGTGGTGGGCCACTCGGTGGCTACCACTGTCACAGGAACAAACGGCAGCACAGCTTCTGCCTTGGCCCAGTCGGCGACCCTGTTCGCAGCGGTTGTCGCTATTGCCATCGTCGGCGTTGCGACCATTGGGCTCTTCGTGAGCTTGCTTCGCCACAGGGAGGACTAGATATAGAACAAGTTTCTCCTTGGACTATGGCCAACAAAAGCTATGGTTACCACCGGCCGAGAAATCCAGGATTTATCACACCAGCTCTCAATAGCACATGCAAGACCCCTCCTAGGATTCCAAGAACACTCAACAAAACGAGCATCGCTTGCCCTGGAAGCGAAGATCCATCTTCCGCAGGATCCCCTCCATCCACAGAAGGCTCCGGGGCTTCTTCGAAAACACCGGGTTCACTATCTGACCGCTTCTCAACCTGAACAAGTACCTCATCGATGAGGAAGTGCTGCTCAGGGAAATCTTTTTGTGGATCAACGTGGGCCACCCAGGGCATGGCGCCGTCTCGTTCAACCAGGTTGTTCAAAATGAGATGCCACGGTTGATTTAAAACTGCCGAAAAGCGGCCCTCGTTGAGATAGTGCGAATCTTGTGCAGTGACAGGTAACCCAACGGGTTCCCCATCAAAGGTGTAAACAATTTGCCCATCGAAGACCTCAACGCCCCAAACATGCCAAGAATCAAACATGTTTTCCACACTTTTCCGGCGCATGATGTTTTCGGATCCACCTGAAGGCTTGTAGCACCCCAAATGTGTAGCAGAGTAATTCGTCGTTGCCCGCGATGTGTAGAACTCAGTGATATCTAATTCACCGTAGGGGCGCCGAATCCCCTGCGAACAGTAGGAGGTATCGTTCTGCATCCAAATACTTGGCCGCAGCCCGTCAATTTGCGATTCAGCTGTAGCTTTCGCACGCACCTGGACACGAAAGTTTCCTGCGGGAATCTTAGGTCCGTGGATCCGCGCACCCGAAAACTTCTCTACTTCGCCGGGGTCGCATGGACTTTCACTGACGTTTTCTGGCGCCTGCGTTTCCGAGCCGGAAAGGCAATGCCTACGCGTCACAATGTCGAGTACACCATCGTGAATGGTTACATTCTTCCTAGAGAGTTTTTGCGCGGGGTTTAGCCAGGAGTCCCGCTCAAAAAAGTGCCAATGATCGATATCGGATTCTGCATCGAAGTGAGAACTCGAAGCAGCATCTTTTTCCAGATACGGCTCTCGTTCGATGCGCTCCAAGGTGTACGAAGTTAACGGATGGCTTTCAAGGCGTCCGGGTGTAGCCCCCGAGCGATTGGCCAGTTCCCCGCCTAGATGTTCCCGTGTTTGGGCTTGCGCAGAGACAGGCCCCAAGGGGGATCCGGACATCAAGCCAAAAACACATGCCACAGCCGAAGCCGTCTTCAGACTCTTATTCATTATCTAACTTTTCTCGCCTCGTCATTGACGAGCACTAACCCTATTGGTTTAGGCGGCTAACGCAAAAAGGGAGCCGAGCCCTAGCCCGATCACCCTTTCACGTAACAAACAGTCGCGATTGAAAATATTCTGGACACAAACCCCTCAATCGCAAAGCCTCCAGTACCGGTTCACAGCAATTGACTACAGTGAGATCGACCTCCTCGAGGATCTCATCAGTAGCGTCATCCAGAACTCCACTGATCGCGCACTGACACTGCCCACAATGACGACGAGAGACATGGTCATCATTGCAGCGGCCGACATGACCCAACACGTTTCCTTAAGAATGGAAAATGTTCGGGAACCGAAGCCTTCGCGATGCCGGGATGAGTCCCAGCGAATTTCTGACAGCCTACCCGTTGATAGGTATGCCCCTTTCACATTTTCTAGTAATTTCGAAATATCAGCGCGCGTTTTCGAAACGACACACAGCTTGGAGCACTAGCAGCTCAGAGCCCGAATACCTTGCCTTCCGGAATCATTCCGCCCCCACCCGATCTACCTTCACTCCTTTTGCTTCAGCAGTTTTAGAATGTGCCCGTCCATACCACTTGCTACAACGTCGCATGAAATGACACTAAGTTGACTCCCCCATGCCACAACCACACGGCAAGGCGTCTTTGAACCCTAATCGTTCTCTAGAGAGGCCCCTCAAGGCTTATACTTATTTTTCGAGCTTTCTTGCGCCGTCGAAGCTGAAAACAACCCTAAAGAAAGGATCGGGGAAGTAATCCCACGCTATGCACATCCTTCTTATCAGCCACTATTGGGAGCCCGAGCAGGGCGTAGTTCAGCGTCGCTGGCAGTGGTTGTCTGAGGCTCTACGCGGCGCGGGACATCACCTCACAGTGATCGCTCCCCCACCCCACTATCCGGGGGGAAAACTCCTGACGGACGAGCCGCGGTGCCAGACCGGCGCTATCGATGACAGCAAGACCGGTCTAACCATCTATCGGACTGCATTCACGGAACACGACCAGTCGATCGTGAGCAGAGTTAGTGGCCAAGCGAAAGTTATGCAATCACAACTGGCTTGCGCAGCCAAAGCAATTCGCAGAGCTCGCCGTCAAGGACATCCCGTCGATGCTGTATGTTGCACAGTCCCAGCCCTTCCTTCCGCAGTCGTTGCCTATCTCGTAGCAAAACGTCATGCCTTGCCTTTTATCCTTGAGCTTCGCGACGCCTGGCCGGAGATCCTTGATTATCTAGATCAATGGTACGACCACGACAAGTCAGTGTCACTACCCATGCAAGCCAAACTCAGCTTGTTCCACATTCTTATGAAGTTGGGTGGAAAAGCCCTAGGGGTCATGATCAAAGACTCCGATGCAGTCATTACAACCACCAAGTCTCTAGCCCGACTGGAAAGAGCGAAGGGCTGTCGAAATGTGATTACCGTGCGAAATCGGGCAAACTCGGGCATTCCTAATTGCAACGAATACCCCCAACGAGAAACAGGTCCCCTACGAATTCTCTACGCCGGCACAGTTGGGCGCGCGCAAGGAATCGAAAGTGCCATTGAAGCCCTTTCACTTGCGCAGCAATCTGGAACCGAAATCGAGATGCGGGTTGTTGGCAGTGGCGCGCACCTAAAACCGGTACGCCGTAAAGCACTTGATCTTAAAGCACCCGTCGAATTCTTCGGCAGAGTGTCCTTCGATGAGGTCACCAACCATTACCGGTGGGCGGATTCTGTACTAGTGCATCTCCAGGACTGGGAACCCATGGAATACACAATCCCGTCAAAACTTTTTGAAGCGATGTGGGCCGAAAAACATGTAACAGCGGCAGTTGCCGGCGAGGCTGCACAAATCGTCGAGACGTCTCAAATAGGAGACGTGGTTCCCCCGATGAATCCCGAAGCACTGGCGCAGCTTTGGGCCAATCTTGCCCGCAACCGTGACAGACTGAATGTCGACGGCAACGGTTCCGCATGGTTTGCGACCAACCAAAGCCTGGAGCAGCTCTCAGAGGAGTGGATGAAAGCGCTTTCCATTGCAGTAGAAGAGCACCGCAGCCGTTCACATTCCCTAAAGAGTCGCGTTGTACGACTCCTCAAGAAGTAAAAACAGACGCCAACTAATTAGGTCGCCGGCACACTTTTATAGTCGAATAATGTTTGACTGGCTTACTAAAAGTTTCGCCAATTCGGCCGCTTCCTTTGGCGGAACCACCGCTTCCTATTTCCCTGCTGCCAAGAACTTTATCGCGACGAAGCTAGGCGGTGGTTCCTGTTAACCTCATTGATCTCCCGAATCATGTCGTTGCCCGCCCATCGCCAGAAAATCGTCTCGAAAATAACGTTTGTTCGATTGCGACCGTCGGGCAAATGCACCAATTCGTCTTCGATCCGTTGACTATCCCAGGTTATCCCTGAGGTACCCAGGCTTTCTTTGCAAGCGTCCATGAAGGCGTCCTTGTGAGAGTGTCAGATGGTTTGTGTGTGACGTGTTAAATCACCAGCCATCGAGGAGGATGCTCCACAATGACCACCATGACCACCCGCGACCCGCAAGACAAAGCCCGGCTTAAACAACTAGAGAAGCGACTGATGTCCAGCCCTGAACTCGCCGAGATCCTCAAAGAGTTCGCCACATCATCAACCGACATCAACGACATGGTGCGTTCGATGATCCAGACCGGGATCAACACCGCACTGCAAGCCGAAATGGACGCCCACCTCGGTTACCAAGCAGGAGACCGCACAGGCAAAGCCCGCCACGGCACGGCCGACAATCACCGCAACGGCTCCTACAACAAAACCGTCCAGTCCCAGTACGGGCCTATCGACATCACCGTGCCCAGGGATCGCAGCGGCAGCTTCACCCCACGGATGGTGCCCAAAGGAGCCCGCAGGATCACCGATGTCGACGACCTGATCATCTCTCTGTATGCCGCAGGCACCAGCCTTCGTGACATCCAGCACCACCTGGCCACCACGTTGGGTGTGGATTTGTCGCATGAGACGATCTCCCAGATCACCGACCAGGTCCTAGATGAGGTACTTGCCTGGCAGCACCGGGACTTAGAGGAGTTCTACCCGGTGATCTACCTGGATGCTTTGCGCATCAAAATCCGTGATGGTGCCCGGGTCGTCAACAAGGCCTGCTATATGGCGGTCGGCATCACCATGGAGGGTACCCGGCAGATCTTGGGGCTGTGGATCGCAAACAATGAGGGCGCGGCGTTTTGGGCCCAGGTCTGTGCGGAGTTGGCTAACCGTGGGGTCAAAGATGTGTTCATCGTCTGCTGTGATGGGCTGAAAGGTTTCGAACAGGCGGTGCAGGCCACCTGGCCTGATGCGATGGTGCAGACCTGTGTGGTGCACCTGATCCGCACCGCACTGCGGTGGGTGGCGGCAAAGGACCGTAGCGCGGTCGCGGCTGCTTTGAAGAAGATCTACACCGCTGCAACGGCAGAGCAGGCGCTTGCGTTTTTGGACGAGTTTGATGCCAGCGACATGGGGCTGAAGTATCCGCAGGCGGTGAAGGCTTGGCGGGATGCGTGGGAGCGTTTCATACCGTTTTTGCAGTTCCCGCCGCAGGCGAGGAAGGTTGTCTACACCACGAATGCGATCGAGTCGATGAATGCGCAGTTGCGTAAAGCGACAAGGAATCGGGGGCAGTTTCCTAATGATGCTGCCGCGGTCAAGGCGTTGTGGTTGATGATCTGCCACATCGAGGACCGGCAGGCGGAGAAAACGAAAAAGAAGGCCGGGCGTGCCCGTGCGGGAACGAGCCGGTTTGTTGAGGGGGTGCGTGTGACTGGGTGGGTTGCGGCCATCAATCAGCTGTCAGCACATTACCCGGATCGGTTCGAGCCTTACCTGTAAGCCGAAGTTCACACACAAAAAACTTGACACACTCGTCCTTGTTGATTTCCCAGTAGGCAGGCTTCAAAGTGACCTTATTTGTCAAAGACGGATCGGTTCCGACAGCAAGTTCATGAAAATAGGGCACTTCCGACCACTCAGGAATCATTTGGTTAGTCATATCGCGTAGAGGCTGCCCCGACTCTTTCGCCTTCGGGTCTTGCCAGAAAACAGCGCAAGCCATTGCCGCAGTTGCCATGGGAATAACCGTGTTTGGAGGTGGCGTAGGGGGCCTACGGCGCATCCTACTGTTCATGTATTTGAAATCAAGGGCGTAAAAGCCTGAAAACCCGTCAGCTAAAACGTTAAACAGATCCTCGACATGGATCGCCCGGCCCTTTTCTCGCAATTCGTTCGGAAGAAGACTGCGATACTTCATGCATTTATCGACATAGCGATGAAGTGCACGACTCGCATCGCCACCCTCAGCTTCCTGAGCTAGGTAATAGTGACCACGCGTAAAATCGCCCAGCGCACCCGAGGCATTCCTCCGCGCCTCACCTATTCTCACAGGCGGTTCGATCCCATAACGCATGAAGGTGGACCAGCAATCACCACCGACGTGCCTAAACCATGCAGCTGCCCTTGGCAAGATTGGAGTATCTGGCATTAAAGCCCCACGCGTAGACGTTGGGCCATCCTTCCGAATCTCTCTAGAAGTAGACCAGCGGTCTTCAAGCCCTGCAGATTTCACGAGCTTTTGAGCAATTTCGCCCTCGAGCTCCGGCGGAACGAAGGTAAATGCTTCGAAATCGACTCCTGAAGTCACGGCAGCTGCAGTAACGAATCGCGAGTCTCTTCCGCCCGAAAGCCCGATAAGGAGGGGCTCTTCGGCCCCCTCCACACAATCAGCGAGCGCACGCTGCGCTGCCTGAACAGCTACCTCATAATCAGGGCGTTCATTTTTTACGGCAAGCAATCGTTCTTTAATCGAATGCCCAACTCGCACCCTGAATAGATCTGGGGTCAGCGTCACCATGGCCCCTGGAGGCACTGTGGTAATTCCGTTGATTGCTGTGTAATTTCCAGCCGGATACCCCATAGCTTGCAAGGAAGACCAGTATTCATCTGACTCAGTGCAGCTACCACGCCACAACAAAGCCAACGCCTCAATACTGCTAGAGACCGCAGGGACCTGCCCCGGAACATCTAATACATATAAAGAACCAACGCCAAAACAGTCGTTAATAGCGTAGATGACTTGTTGGGATTTTTTATGGATGAGATAACTAATCGGCCCCGCAATCTCGTACAGCTCCTCCCTGCCTGCAGCGCTGATTACTCGCGAAAAACGCTTTATGCCAGCGGAATTCTTCTTATTCAGCGCAGCTTTTTCGTAGATAGCATGGGCCGTAATGCTGACTGAGGTTTCGTCATCGTAGTACCAGGACTTCCCTAGAGGCTCCTTAACCCCCTCAATGAATACCGTCGCAAGCGCACCCTCATCCCAAACCTTAATGTCCCGTTCGTGGACATGAAAAAAATCCGAGAGTCGATGTACATAGGTTTGCACGTCGTCTTGGCACTGAACCCGAAAAGAGCAAAATACTGGCTCACGCCGGTTGGCAAAAGCGAGTTTTTTAGGCAAGTGAACACCTTAAAAGTAACGGACACTCGAGCGAGTGTGGGCCTCGAATGAGGGGATCTGAGTGAGCCTCAGCAGAATCACTCAAACTCTAATTTAACCCACGCCCAGAGACTGATTATTCCGTTGTGAGGCCCACAACAAGCAGTCGAACGTCTCCCACAAAGATTTCGCAATCCGAGAGCCACCAAGACCAAAAGGAGCACATAGCTTCCCCCACGCTAACAATCTACGTGTTGTGTGTTCCAACCTTTCGATTCCATAACACTGTTAGCCATCAACTCTGCATCACTGACCGCCCAAGTGTGTTTCTGCAGACCTCGACGTTGCATGAAGTTAAACCGGTCTGCCGAATACAACTTTGCCCCTTGGCCCATCAGGCTTTCAAGAAACGCTGAATCTTCCCCAGTCGTGCGCGACTCAAAGGGAGTCGAAACAAAGGTTTCTTTCGGCCCAGTCAGGGTTGGGCCTGCTAAAAATGAAGTCCACTGGTGCTCAAACCCAGCGTTCCTCAGAACAATGGCGTCGAGCGCGGCAAGGTAGGCATACGAACTCCGTTTGCCTACGAGATCAGCACCCGAAAAGTAAAGAGCGTTCAACTGATCTCGGAGATAAAACTCACCATAATGATCATCGTCATCGAACTTCGCGATGATCTTTCCGTCAGCTTGTGAAACACCTAGGTTGAGACAATCACCCAATGCCTTTTCTTTTCCCGCATGAAGGATATTCAAATTCTCCACACCAAGTTCCCTTGCTCGGTGCCGAATGCTCGAATCGTCCACTTCCTGAGCATGAACTACTAAATTTAGTTGCAGATCAACATCTCTTTGGGATGCAACGTTTCTCAACAGCTGGTCAATATTTTCCTTGCGATTAGTGGAGCACACCACGGTCACAGGCTGCTGACGAATATCCTGCGCCACCGCCGGAATTTGAGCAGCAGTAAGCACCTGGACCGCGCGGTCTGTGTAAGTATGTTCATTCCAGATCTTCCGCTGAGCTCGATGCACCGTCCGGTCACGCAGCTGCTTGGAATTTAACAAACCCCGCAAAGTCCACTCAGCATGTTCCATACTTTTCACCGTCGGCAACTCATTGGGGTCAAATAGACCTGTAATTGCCCGGGAGGGGGTGGAAACAACTGCCGTGCCGGCGGCCGCAATTTCAAACACTCGCCGGGCACACATCGTGGGACTATCGACTACGGAATTTACGTTGAGGAAAATGTTGTATCCACGGTATGCCGACAGCATTTGAGAATAGGGCAAAGATCCCCGCACGAAAGGTTGGAATTTCGCCGGGAACTGATACCGCTTATCTTGTCCGGCAAAACGAGAAAAAATATCAAAAGTCGCCCCATGAACGCGCGCAACAGACTCAGCTGCCCCCAGGAGCGTGTCCATCTGCTCTCTACGCTCGGGATATTTTTCCGTAAAGTACATTCCCGCGAAAGCGATATCTCGCCTCTCGGCTGCCTGCTTGTCCATATTTACGGGACTGTGAAACTTTGGCTGCGCCGCAAAAGTCATGGTGCCCACGGATACGCCAGAGGGCAACGCAGCCTTATATGCCTCACATTTGTTCAGATCACTAGTGAAAACGTGATCAAAAATGCATGCAGTTGCCAAGAAATCGTTGAAATGTGGAGGATCCTCTTTGTTCCAAAAGACCGTCGGGATCCCTTGCTGACGACACCACTCAACAAGCGCCTTCAACTCTTCTGATGGCGCGTTCGATCCGGCCAGTTTGTACTGCCAGGCGCCGTTGTTTCCGTTCCAAGCACTTTCAACAAAAAGAAGATCTACCCCGCCCGCCGCAGAAATCTCTTCCCGCCACTGCTGTGGAGAAACGACTACTAACTCAAACTCGGGCTGCCAGGCAGCCAAAGAAAACTCGTCAGCAATGATCGCGACGCGAACGGCTTTGAACGCCCCCTCATAGTAGGCGTTACCGACAAACGTTGGGAACGCAGGCTTCCATTTTCCGGCCGCCTGCTGCGCTAAGACAACGCCCTTTTTTGCCAGGTAACGACGCGTATAGAACCACGCCTGCCCCACACCACCATCCTGGAGATGCCAAAGACCTTTTCGGATTTTCTTTTCTGCAGCAGAGAAAGATTTCATCACTCAAATTCCCGTCGATTCGCCTGGGGCTTTGCACCAAGGCACTAGGCAGATTATACGCACTCAGCTACCCCTACCGACGCTACTTAGCTCCGCTTCCCAGGGGTAGCGCGCTATGATTGGCCTTTAGCCGATTGCTGGAAGAAAGGATGCGGGACATGGAGGCCAACGAGGAGGCTCCCGAAGTCACCAAAGAGCCTTCAACTGATGGGCCGCCCCTGAGGCACATCACGCGTCGTCAACCTATACCGACATATATCGGCCAACTCTGGAAACGCAGATTTTTCATTAAGGCCGAGGCTCGAGCGAAGGCTTTTTCGAGCTACCGCAAGACACTCTTAGGGCGTATTTGGCTGGTCTTAGCCCCCCTTCTCGATTCTGCTGTATACGGTGTCATTTTTGGCTTAGTCCTCAAGACTTCTCGCGGCATTGAGCACTTCCTCCCATTCCTCCTTGTCGGCGTTGCATTCTTTGGATTCAGCAGCAAAGCCCTCAACGGAGGCGCAGGACTGATGCAAGGCCGCAGGAACATCATTCGAGCATTTGCTTTCCCAAGGGCAGCAATTCCCCTTTCCCATTGCCTCCGCGACTTCTACGATTCCCTCCCCGTTATTGTGATGACCATGGTCGCAATTACCTTAGTTCCACAGGGAGTCGCCCCAACGTGGACATGGTTTTTGATCGTCCCCCTAGTTTTGTTGCAATTCATTTTTAACCAGGGATTGACTTTCCTCGTCGCCTATCTCACTGACATCGTTCCCGACCTCAAAACCGTATTGTCGTACGCGACACGGTTTTGGTTCTACGGGTCAGGTGTTTTCTTCAGCGTAGAACGACTGCTTCATAACCCCGATGCTCTCGCAATAGCCCAGGCAAACCCGGCATATATCATTCTCGATCTAGCCCGCAGCGTCCTGGTCTACGAAAGAATTCCCGCGCTGAATCAATGGCTTGAGCTTGCGGCTTGGTCGTTCGGCACCCTTGCAGTTGGCTTTGTACTTTTCTGGACGCGTGAGGTGAAATATGCCCGAGGCTAAGCAAGAGGAAAAAATCACAGGCATCGAGGTCCCTCTCGGCGATACCTCAGTTTCTGTTCGCGACGTCAGAGTTCGCTACAAAGTTCAAAGCACAAGCAACCGCCACAACCACCGCCGGTCAGGTCGATTCGATAATTTGTCTTCCCGCGTTGCCGATTTAATGGGCTATAAGCGGAAAGTCGTGGTCCGCGCTTTGCGCGACGTTTCTTTCGACGTACGTTCCGGAGAAGCCGTAGGACTTGTCGGTCTTAACGGATCAGGGAAATCGACTCTCCTTCGTGTCATCGCTGGCCTAGAGACTCCCGCCTCAGGCGAAGTGCTGGCAACCCATCAGCCCGTTCTTCTTGGCGTTTCGGCGGCCCTTGAGCCATCACTTTCCGGAATCCAAAATGTGCGTCTCGGTTGCCTCGCGATGGGATTGACCCCCGCCGAAACCGAGGCTGCCATTCCAGATGTCATCGAACTGTCTGGAATTGGAGATGCTGTCTATCTGCCAATGGAAACTTACTCGTCAGGCATGAATTCCCGGCTTCGATTTGCCATCGCAACCGCAGCCCATCCAGAGATCCTCTTGATTGACGAAGCGCTAGCTACCGGTGACGCCGCCTTTAAAGCACGGTCAGAAGAAGCAATGGCAGATCTCCGACGTGATGCTGGAACGATGTTCCTCGTTTCGCATGCCGCCCAAACGATCGAAGAAATGTGCACCCGAGCAATTTGGATCCACAAAGGACGGGTTATTGCGGATGGGACAGCATACGACACCGCACGTGACTACCGACAGTGGGCATGGCACCTGGCTCAAGGCAAACAGCGGCAAGCTGACGAGCTCATGGCAACCATCGTCGCAGACAGGCTCTCATGAACCAATTATTCATTTACGGTTCATGCGTTTCTCGCGACACCCTCGAGTTCATGAGGGATCGCAACCAAAACTGGAGCCTCGAATACTATGTCGCCCGCCAGTCACTGATTTCTGCACAAACCACAATTCCCTTCGAGGCTCTCGGAATCGAGCCTCCGAAGAGTAAGTTCCAGTTCCTTAAGCTTTGGGAAGACTGCGTAGGACGTGGTTTTAGATCGATGCGGGAGCACTACGGAAAAGCTGACCTATTTTTGTGGGATCTGTGCGATGAGAGATTGGGCGTTTTTGAGTTCGCCGATGGGAATTTTGCCACTCGCACGGTGGAGTATCTCGCCGCTACCTCAGCGCAATCGGTGCCCGAAGGAGCCCGCCTGATTGAATTCGGAACAGACGAACATTTTTCGCTATGGAAAAATAAGCTGGAATTAATGAAAGAAAATCTCCAGTATGCGAACTTCACACGTCGCGCTCTACTCAAAATACCTTGGGCGTTAACGACCCGCGATCACCGCGAAACACCATCAAGCTTTGGACTTCTTCCAGAGGCGGCAAATCATCTCTATGACCGGTACTACCAGGCTGTAATAGAGACCATCGATATCGATGTTGTAGAACCAAAGGGAGTGCGCGTCTTTGCAGACGCCAATCACAAATGGGGTTTAGCACCTTTTCATTACGAAGCTAGCGTCTACGAATATGTAGCTTCGCAATTGGAACGAATAGTCTCCAGGTAGCCTCCAAGCGAGACTCATCTCAGCTATTCAGTGTAAGCGCCCACGACCATTCTTTCCAGTGCGAACAATAATCCCACCGAAGCCCATATCGACGCCAAGATTCGCTTTCTGCATCAAAGCTTTCACGGGATCGCACCGAGAGTACTTTTTCCACCGCCTCATCCAGGGTATTCACGACAGCTTTTTCACCAAAAATTTCTTTCGCGCCCGGACGATCCCAAACAATGGGAATAGCTCCAGAAGCGATTCCTTCAGCACAACTGAGGTGAAAAGTCTCTGCAACACTCGGCGATAGGATGAAGCCTATTCGGCGCATCCAACTGCCCATATCCGCACCGAATGGTTCGAAATGAACTGCTTCGGCTAGATCCGAATCTTCGCGCAGCCTTGCAAACGTATCCAGATAAAGCTGCCTCTGCAATGGATCTTTCCACTCCCAGGGATACTCCCAGGGCAGCCTGCCACGGACCACCAATTGGTAGCGCGAATCGTATTGCCGAAGACGCTTGAGCAAGTCGAGGGCACGATCAAGACGCTTTCCAAAGCCCACAATTCCTGCCATGCCTAGAACGAATCTAAAGTCCCCAACTTTAGGCCGTTGCAGATCGCTTGCATCAATGACGTTACTTATAACGGTAATCCGGTCTTCGAGCTCAGGAAGCTTCTTTTTCACCTCCTCGGCATAGAAATCCGACACAACGATGCATCGATCAATTTCGCGAAGCTTTATGCTGCTAAGCCAAGGGGCCCTAAGCTCGAAACCATGTAGACGTGTCACAAGTACAGTGTTCTGTTTCTTGTTTTTTGAGCAGTAGGCCAGAGCCGGTCCTGCCCATTCGCAAAAAACAACATCTGCCCATTCTAATAATTCTTCACTCTTATCAATATCGTGATCGTGGAGTGATTCCCATGCGTCAAATTTCAATTCGACGTCGTCACGCCCCCTGAGCCAGTCGACGACTTCTCCGAGGAATTTTGCATCGTGTGTGACAATCAAGACTTTCTTCTTAGGAAGGTTTCCGTCCTCATCAAACGCTCTAGCGAAATACCTGCGAAAACGTCGGGCCGCCGCATCCATGGAATAGTCTGCTACCGCAGCCCTCACTCGAGGGACTAACTCGTTTCTGCGTTCAAGCAATCGCTTGATAACCTCTGCCAGTTCTCGGATATCCGATGTAGCAGAAACAAATCCAGGGTAATCATCCCCAAAAATCACGCGATGGTCTGCCGTATCATTAACAACCGGCAATGTTCCTGCCGCCGCGTACTCCAAAGCCTTTGTGGAAACTTCCAAGCTGTCGTCGAGCTCCTCCGACCTCCAGCCGATTCCAATGTCGGCAGCCAGCGCCTCTTGCAGCGCCCGTTCCCGAGTCACCCCTCCCAACCACTCAACACCAGAGCCTGAATCTTGAGATAGGGTGTGGAGATTTCGCTCCATATCTGTCGCCCAGCCGGGACATTTCTTATCATCCTGAAACTTTGAACCCAGAACCTTCAGCTCAAGATCCAACCCGATCTCCCGGGCATTCGCAGGAAGTTCGAGCATTTCAAGGGTGCGCCACATCCGCGCAAATTTTCCCGAATACAAAACAACAGGCTTCTCCCCTGATGCTTTGCCTCTATTTCCTTCATAGAAATCGTCAGCAATCATTGGTGGCAAGAGAATCGTCTTGCCACAAGCTTCGGGCACTAATGCTTCCAAGTAGCTACGCGCAGCTTCGGTTTGCGCAAACATCCGACGAGCAGACTGCGCAACCTCTCCCAGTTCCACAAGATCTTCGTCTCGAACTGCTGTCACCGGGTGCGGTAGATCGGTGATGTACGCCCATAGTTTCTCAGCCAAACTGGAATGTCTGACCACAGAAAGACAAGCTCGCCGGCCCCTGACGATCAGCAAGTCAATTTGATTTGTGGAAGCGTACTTATCTAATGCATAAGCGGCTTGATCGGTAGTAAGTGGCATCCCATCAGCAGGTTCCAGCAGCGTCACGCTATCAATATCTTTACGGAGAGATTCGACAAGTACGTCGTTTTCCACCGGCGCTTTTAGCTGCACTGTCACATCACAACCAGCCTTTGCAAGCGTTTGTGCGATCGATACTAACCACACTGACGATCCGTCAATGATGTTCAGGTTTACGTCACCATAAAGCAGTACTCGCATTAGCTTTCTTTCTGACTTCCAAGCCTCTTGTTGCGGTTACTCGAAGCTGAGTGAACTAGCTCGGGCAATGCGTCACCGAATTTTTCATGCCACTCAGAACCTTGATAGTGAAGGGAAACCGCTTCCCGAATTGCTCCAGCATGGTGTCCTGCTTTGATTGGGCCAACGAACACCGTCAGAATCCCCCTCTCGGACGCCCGCTTCAACAAATCGCACAGACTGAGAAGAGCAGCAGTACCGCTCGCATCAACGACCACGTTCCATGGCGCCTGTTCGAAGGCTTCC
The DNA here is from genome assembly GCF_001941445.1 of Corynebacterium aquilae DSM 44791. Taxonomy (NCBI): domain Bacteria; kingdom Bacillati; phylum Actinomycetota; class Actinomycetes; order Mycobacteriales; family Corynebacteriaceae; genus Corynebacterium; species Corynebacterium aquilae. The sequence goes on from NZ_CP009245.1 coordinate 2,789,822, forward strand.
TGTGAGATCATCAAAAGACCGACTCCTCGAGGCACCGTCTCAATACTCTCAAAGGGATCTACCTCCACGCAGTCTGCAATTCCAGCGAGGTCACTTTTCAGGTTGTCACCTCGTAGAACTGCAACCAGTGGTGGTGCAGCTTCTGCCTTTAGGAATCCCACAAGTTGATTCCTAGCTTTCAACCCCGAGCCGATATCAGCTGCACCTCGTCCAGGAAGATGGGCGTCGCGCCTCCCCCGTATCCGATCTGCCCGCAGCACCGAAGGATCATTAGCGGGCCTCAACCTCCCGTTCTCACCACGATAGTCAGAATCAGCTTCTTCAACAGTCTCGATGAGCCGATTTATTTCCAACTTGACTTGCTCAAATTTCCTAGGAAGTTCTTCTACCGACTGCAGGTGGGAAAGCCTCCCGGCCGTGGAGCGAGCAAACCTCTCGGTTTGATTTTCTAGACGATGCAATTCGGACAGAACATGCCATTGAAAAATCAATACCGCAACGGCAAAAATTCCACCGACAACTGCGTGGAGAACTCCATACTCAGCGAGTAAGAATACTGATAGCACCAGCAACGCAAATCCATTGCAGGCGAAGACAAAAGCTTTGCTATAGAGAAGACCACGCATTTTACTCATCAGCGCCACAGGCCCTTCGTGTCGATGACTTTCTTCCCCTCAAGCTGACCCAGAGTGACTGACTTGAAATCATTGTGATCAACCAAGAGCAACACCACATCGGCGTCACGAAGTGCGTCTTCCATAGTGGCCTTACGTATGTTGGCCCAATTCATAGACTCGGGCAGTTCTTCGACATGCGGTTCGACGACACGGATATCGGCACAGGGTAGCTTTTCTGCCAGATTCACCACGATGTCAACAGCAGGAGACTCACGAAGATCGTCGATGTCTGCCTTAAAAGCGACGCCCAGAGCTGCAATCTTGGGGTTTTCAACCTCTCCGATTGCTGCTACGACTTGCGATTCGACAAATTCGGGTTTCGAATTGTTCACTTCACGCGCAGTACGAATCAACCGGGATTTTGCTGGGGCCGCTGACACGATAAACCATGGATCTACAGCAATGCAGTGTCCACCTACGCCCGGCCCCGGCTGCAGAATATTGACGCGGGGATGATGGTTAGCGAGCTCGATCAACTCCCAAACATCAATGCCTAAGTCCTCACAAATGATGGAAAGCTCATTTGCAAAGGCAATATTGACGTCTCGGAAGGAATTTTCAGTGAGTTTCGCCATCTCCGCGGTAGTGGCATCCGTTTCGAGCATTTCACCCTCACAGAAACTTCCATAAAGGGTCACTGCCAACTTGGTGGATGCGGGTGTTAAACCACCAATGACACGCGCATTGTTGCGCATTTCTTCCATGATTTTTCCAGGCAAGACCCGCTCAGGACAGTGTGCATAGAAAATAGAGTCTTCTGCGGACAGATCGGGGCGCAGTTTCGAAACGAGTTCCGCAACATGCTTGGTTGTGCCCGGAGGAGAAGTAGACTCCAGCACAATTAGCTCCCCACCTTCCAAAAAGGGAGCCACCGACCTCGTGGCAGCATCAATGTAAGACAGGTCCGCTTCGTAATCACCCTTAAAAGGTGTAGGCACAGCTAAAATGAAAGCTTTCGCCGAGGTCACATTCGTTTGCGCTGCTAGCCTGCCACTATTCACCGCATCAGAAAGGAATTGTTCAAAATTCGGCTCATGGAAAGGAACAATAGCCTTATTAATTTGTTCCACGTAGCTGGGATTAATGTCAACCCCAATTGTTTGTAGTCCTGCATTCGCGAAAAATGCGGCCGTTGGCAAACCGATGTACCCCAGGCCAACTACACACACGTCAGCTTTCGCAGCTTGAACTTTTTTAACATCGTCCATGAGGGGCTCTTTTCTCTAAATAATTTTAACTGAAGGATCGCACTTTACTTTAATGGGTGCGACTTTTTAATAGCATTAAGGCGCTCTACCGTCCGAATGCAAGAATATTGCCAGAAAAGGAATTCGAAACTGTAGTTCGTCGCAGCACGACCGTCAGGAACTGTGTCGATAGTCGCTTCAAGCTCTTTATTCGACAAGTTAAGGAACGTATCCTTTTGCATCGCGCAAGTTGCGGCTTCGAGAAATTCCTCCCTATTAACTTCCCAATAGGTTGGCTGAATGGTCACCTTGTTAGTTTCTTCTCGAGCGTGATTTTTTGCAGCCTCTGCGTAATAAGGTACATTGCGCCACTCAGGAACCAGGCGGGCAGTGGCCTCCTTGAGAACCGCTGCCTGATATTTGTCTTGCGCTGATCCTTTAAATGTTTCCACGAACAGCTTGGGAAGCACCTTTAAGGCCATTGTATCTGCATCGGGGACTGGAAAACCCCTCCGAAAACGGGAGTTAAGCCATGCAATACCCAATGCTTGATAGCCGTCGAATCCCTTAAAAAAAGCATCTAACAAAACTTTTTCGTACAGCGAAGTACCTCGCTCCCTCACCGCTCGAGGCAAGTAGGCACGCTTCTCCATTCGCGTCGACACATAACGGCGCAATGCAAATTCAGGTGTCCCCGCCTCCATATCGGAAGCAATGATAGCCACCTGACGATCTAAACCGCCTCCGATACCAGTGATAAAGAAATTATCGGTAGGTTTCGGTTGGAGATGGGGTGACTCAAACCGCAACGATGTCGACCAGCAATCACCGCCCGTGTATCGAAACCATTCCTCCGCGCGGGCAAGAATCGGCGTATCCGGCATACTCGGAACACCACGGTAGAAGGGGGATTCTGCATCACGAGCTCCCAACGGGATCACACTGTGAGAATCTTCTTTACCGATGGTCGCCATCAAATCTTGAGCAATGGTTGCCTCTAATTGAGGTGGGACCCGAGTAAAAGTCTCAAAATCAAGGCCCGCGGCTAATGCGCAGGCGACAACGAAGCGGGAATCCATTCCGCCCGAAAGCCCGATATCTGTCTTTCCATCAAGGTGAGCCTTGCAATCGCCAAGGACGCCGACCGCCGCCTCTATGACTCCCTCAATATCAGCGGGTTCATCAACCTTTTCCTCCAGAAGGCGATCATACGATCGCACATCCGAAACAACAAAGGTTTTTTCACCTAAGGACACCCGACTTCCTGGAGGGACCTTCTCTACGCCTTTCATGGAAGTGATATTTCCGATACCACAACCAGCGACGTAATAAGCCGACCAGTAATCGTCCGAAATCTGAGTAGGAATGTCTTGGGCTACAGCTATCGCTTCAATTGAGGTTCCGAACGCGACGAAATCCGGAGCAGTGGATATGTAGAGGGAACCAAACCCGAAGACATCGTTCACTGCGTACGCGATGTCTTGAGGTATTTTGTGCAAGATATAGCTCAAAGGGCCCGAGAGCTCTTGGATCGTCGTGTTGCTGTCACTAACAGCAGGAGCAAATCTTAGAAGACCATTGACATCACGCTTGTTCAGCGTCGTCGAGGAAAAGATTGTATGCGCGCTGACAGCCACTTTCTCACTGGTTGTGGAGATCCAAGTTGCCCCAGCTGGTGGTTGGGCCGGCTCAATGTAAAAAGAGGAAAGACTTTGCCCTCTCCAATGCTGAACCGAACCGAGCTGGACTTCGAAGAAAGACGCTAGTCTTTTACGAATTACCTCTGCATGTTCTGCAGAGGAAAGCCTTGCCACCAAGAAGACGGGTTCTCGGCGGAAGGCCCTATCCATTTCGGGTTCAGCATCATGCATCCCGAGTAACTCCTCTGTGTTGAACTATCGCAAGTCCAACTTTAGAGCAGAGACCAACAAGTCCGTAACTTTTTCAACGCTGTGGTTCTGACGCGCATAGTCCAAGCTGGCCTGACGTCCAGAAGATAGCATCTGGGAATCGGATTGCAAGCTTTCCAAATCCTCTCGCAACCTTGAAACGGAAGAGTTGACCCAGGGGCCGTGGATGTCATCCATCGACGCGAGCGGTTCAGCTTTTCCAGTCATATCGTTACCGGCAGACCCCACAATGACCACTGCGCCAGCGGCCATCGCGCGCAAACCAGTCTCAGTCGGAAAATCCTCGCTGAGTGCATCCACCACGACGTCGCACGCTGCAAGGTCTTCCAGGGTCGAATCCTTGTTTAATTCGACAGCGTTGAAATTGCCCTGCAGGCTATCGATAGCGAGTTCTTCAACAACGCTCTGCTCCGGTGCACCTCTCCGAACGTCTCCAATAAGTCCGATGGTGATGTCGCCATCATGGTTCGGAACGGAATCGACAAAGTCCTGGACGAGATACGGCAGGTAGGCGGTGTTCTCTCCGAAACTGATGGCGGTAATCGGATCACGAGTCAGAAGCGACTGATGTCCTTTAGTAATCAGGTTGCGGCTACGGCGACACTGTCGGTTAAAACGATCGTATGCCTCCTTACCCAGGGAATTAACCCAGTGATCCGGGTAGCGCGCTGCAAGAGCATCTACATCGCGCAAGTTGCGATCTCGGAAAATGCGTTGGGTCTGGATCCCGGCACCAGTCAATAGCCCTGAGGAGTGAATGTTCGGCCAGCGTTCGACAATTTGCAGTTCACCGGTGTACACCACACCCGCAACGTCTGCATAGTTGGCTTCGAAGAAGCCTTGGAAAGCACGACCATCAGGGGTCTCAATAAAACGACCGTTTCCTAGGGACCCAGCCATCTTGGGCATTTGGGGCAGCTCATTGCTGACCTTCCAACCACGACGGGCCAACTCTTCTTCTATGGCTACGAGTTCGCCTGGATCAGCAAACATGCCCGGACGCTCAGGAGTATCTCGAGAGTGGTCCGCCACGAAGATTATCCGATCCGACATTGGAATCTTCTGTGGCTCAGGCGGCTCCATGCCTTCGGGAAGCAGCGCTTCCCAGTGCTCCTTCATGACATTCTCGAAAAATTCCCACGAGTTTTCGTAAATGACCTGATCCGTGTAACGGGCAACGATTTCGTCATGGTTATCAAGGCAGTACTGGAACGCATCTGCGAGAGCCTCTGCGTCTCCAGCCTTATACACCTGTCCAATGCCCAAATCTCGCACGAACTGAGACTGCACCCGCATATCACTGACGACACAAGGAAGCTTTGCATGGACGTATTCACGCACCTTGGTCGGTGCAGCCTGATGGTGTGCGGGTGTCGGCAGCAGAGGAGAAACGCCAATATCCGCAGTAGAAATGTACGTGGACACTGCCTCCGCAGAAACATAGTCCAAAATATGAACGCGATCAGAGACGCCGAGCTCGAGAGCCTTGTTTCGGATCATCTCACGAGAACGCGGATCCTTAGCGGCAAGGTAAGCCACGTGCATTTTCGGTAAATACTCAAGGGCTTCCACCATGGTCAGAACGCCACGACGCTCAGCGATAGCACCGACGTAGACGGCCAGAGGCTCCCCGTTTTCAATCCCACAGTCCGTACGAATATCCAAACGGCCCGCATCTCGAGTACCCCACGCTCCCTTTCGAGGAGCATTTACGACCACACCCGGAAGAGTCTTCAAGTTGTGTGTTTTTTGGAAATTATCCGCAAGTTCAGGCGACACTGTGATGATGGAATCAGCACCACGGAGCAAGTCTCGCTCAGAATTCACCCATCCCGCTGTGTGTCGAGACGGGGGACTGAACACCTGCCCAGGCAACCATTCGTGAGCATCGTAAACCCATTTAACCGGAGGCTTATTGGGATTGAGGGCGTTGTGCTGGGTGACATATTTCTGTGCACCGGCCATGGGGTGGCGATCATGAACGTGAATCAAATCCGGCTGCAACAGGGTGAAAGCATCAAAAAAGAGCTTTTCGTAATCCTCGATCTGCGGCCATAGTTTTCGCCATCCCTCGGGCAACATGGCAGTGAAGTTGTGCCGTCTCTTTTCGACTTCAGTCAAAACAGCGCTCTTCTTTTCGAAGGCGGTGTACTTCAGCTTCCTGCCTTTGAGGAGTACGGCACCAAAACGATCTTGCGGCAAGGGTTTGGATGAAACGCCATTTCCGGCTCGTTCAACGATGCCCTCGTACTCAGCAACGTCGCTTTTAAGTTCGCTGAGTTTTGTGTCATTTTCCCGTAGCTCTGCAATCTCTGCTTTAACGGTTTCCGCGATTTTGCTGTGGTTTGCCGAACCCAGCGCAATACGTACAACTGGGATATTTCCATCAATAAAAGAAACCGGGAAAACGGTGCGGTGAGATACACCAACAACCGTGACGCGGTAGCCGAGATCTCTTGCGGTCATCGCAGCCTTTTCCACGCGGGAATCACCCACAACGTGATTTCCAACTGCCATTACCATATGCGGACGATATTTCATCTAAAACACTCCTTGCTCTGTATTTGGTTTTAGTTTTTGAAAAACTTACTAACGGCTCTTAAGGTCATGTGCCACTGAGTCCAGCCTCGCTTCCCAACTCATCGACTGATGGATCTGATCCCACTGCAGAGGAACCGAATCCTGATTCGCCGACCAATTTTTAATCAACTGGGCTAATTCACCTGACTTATCCTCAACAGCGACACCCACATCGCTGGCTGTCACGAACGAGGAAACTGCTGTTCCGGAATAACACAAGGGAGTTATGCCCTTCTCGATGTAACTCATTACCTTGAACGGAAAACTGTTCCTGGCGTAGTCGGACTCTAGAAGAACCAGACCCACGGTGTGTTCCTTCAGCGGAATAAAGTCACCGAAGTTTCCAGTCCTGATAGAAACTCGCCCCGGGGGCAAATCCGACGTATCTTGTCGTACCTTTTCTTCATCTTCGGGCCGGATAATCATCGTCAGAGACCAGTTACCTGAATCTCCGCGTAGTTCCTCAAATAACTTGGGCATCGTGTAGATCCCGCCATAGCCACCTGAGTAGACCAATTCCACGCCCCCCTCTTTAGGCAGGGCAGCCGTATTCAACGCATTCGCTGCGGCAACTGCTGGTGGCAAGAATCGCCACTCAAACGCGGATTGGAATGAACTGGAATCTAGAAGCTCATCAAAAATCTGCGCAGATTCCCGCGATGGAGCATAGACAACATCAGCAACATCTTTTATTAACTGAAGCTCTGAAATCCCTCGCCCAATTAACGCACCGCGAATCTCCTCGTCGATGGGAGCTTCCTTAGACAGCCAATGCAGGTCACGGACGAACCATGCAATCTTGAGTCCTTGCGCCTTCCAGGACCGGAACAACGAGGAAACCAGTCGACTTTGTTGCTCCAACATAGGCGAAGTGGAGTTCTCTAAATAGGCCATCCCCAGTTGCGCACCTGACAGCAACATGGCGTTTATTGCTCGCCCACGGCGCTCTAGGATGCGCTCGTTCGAAGTCAGCCTGACTGCTGACCACTTCTGAGTAGCTGCTTCGGCCATTGAACGGATTCGCATCGGGCGCGCCCCGTTTGTACGGTTTTCGATCGGCGCTGCGGAGAAAAAGACGTTGATCTGCTCAAAGGATGGTTCACACTGCGTCTGCTCGTACCACCAAGGCAGGTTGTTTTCTTTCGCTTTCTCGATAGCCTGCAACAGCGATGTTGGCGCAGGGGTTTCTGAAACATCGCACGCATCTTCTAGCCCGTAGGAATATTCCGCAATCTTGATAGCAAGCCGTTGATCTAGAGCAGCGCCTCTACCCCTTTGTTCTTCTGGAATACCTAAGCGGTTTGCGACGTCTGCGTTGCCAAGGGTTTCCTCAACGAAAACTCGGTGGGGATGCGCCACATGGAAAGCCGCCAGCATGGTAGCCGAAGCGGGCGCGTCGCCGTAAAAAATCGCGTGGGTGCACTCTTTTGGCACCCGGTACTGCAAGGCTCCTGGAAACCCCCTTCCAAGGGATAAATCTCCGCGGGTATAACCGACGTTCATACGAAGGGCTGTTACGTCAACGGAAATATCTGACAACTCGAGCAGGTGGTTTCGGAGTTTTTGAACGCGATGCTCGACGGCATCCGGTGTCCAATCATCTGGGAAAAAAGCTACTACGCTAGGGGAGTCTGCACCTTTAAGCACTCGGCTCTTGAGCACTGCTATGGGGGTGAGCAAATGGGGTTTCGTGGACCCTTGCGCGACCGCTTTATCCATTTCATAGGTGTCGTCAAACCATAGACGATCAGCTCCGTCGACGACGCGATGAAAACGATCCGCTAAATTTTTACGCCGTGGGCTAAAGTCGCATTCACCTCGAGAGAGAACTACATCGATCTCAAGACCTAGCCCCAAATTAGTTGCGGCATCTGCAGCAGACAAACCTACTGCAATTACGCTGTCCAACTCGTTTTCAGCAATGAGCTGTTTGAAAAAACGCTTTTGAAGAGTAGGGAATCCGTTTTCCTGGTTAGCTGCCCACGACGGTAACTGGATATCTGCGTTGAGCGCTCGAAAATCGGGCGTCACTGCCAAAACTATGGCACCATTCCATGTTTCTCTGGCCAAGGTGGCAAAGTTACCAGCCACAGGGCCATAACGATCGATTACAACTAGCGGCTTTATCAACTCCTCACCCCCTCTGAAAAGCTCGGCGCGATAACGCTGACTTCACGGGAAATAGTCTGCAGAAATCCGCACTGAGACCTCACGCGTGCAGCAGCACGTTGAGACATCTTCAAAAAGGCCTCCGGGTTTGCCATAAGCGCCTCGGTCTTAGAAACCATCTCGTCGACATTCTCATGCCCTGCAAGTATCGCGCAGTCATCATCAACGAACTCTGGTACTGCAGCCACATTGTTGGTGATTGGTACCAATCCAGAACTCATTGCCTCATCCCGAGAAACACCCTGAGAATCAAGCCGCGTCGGAACTAGAAAGAAACCATGATTTTTGTGAAGCTCCGCGATTTCTTCTTGGGACGCGAATCTTCTTTCAACGCGTACGCGGCCGTCGTTCACGAATTCCTTTTCAAATAGGTCAAAGTGCTGTCCATCTCCAATGATGGTGGCGGTAATTCTGGGCCCATAGGGCCCCGCTAGAAGCCTTTTCAGAGTTTCCGTTGCCAGGTCAGCGCCGTACCATCGAGCAGCAGCAGAGCGAACCCACAAGATCCGGAACCGATCATCAGCGACCTTTGAGTGGTACTTGAAGACCTTTTCGTCGACTACGTTATGGATGATGTGTGTGGAATTCGCAGGAAAGACCACGTCCATATCTTCTTCCACCGCGCGGTGGAAGTATTTCGAAACGAAGACGAAGCTGTCGAACTCTTCCGCTTGCTCAACCACGGTTGACCAGAATTGTTGCAAAATCACTGTCCGCTCAATCGCAGCTCGCAGTTCATGCGATTCAGGCTGTGTCTGTACACGACGAATCCACCTGGATGCTTCGTATCCGTGTACAAAAGTCGTGAGGGGCAGTTTTTTATACTGCCTCGCGGCACGCAGCGTCTCGAATTGAATCGGATTCAAAAAATGTGCTGAAACCGAGTCATAGTTCCTGAGCTGTAGCAGTGCTGCTAAGTCATAAGCATTGCCAACATGAACTTGGACGCCGTCGTATTCGTACGAGTAGCTGTCCGTGCGTCGGGGCATCGCAAGTACGTCAACCTCGATACCCAAACTTTGGTAGGCCTTTACGCGTCGGTGAACGAAACCATTTCCGTATTCCGCGCCGTAATTCGGGTAGGTGTTAGCGATTACTAGGTGACGGGGTTTAGTCCCGCTTTTAACCGGAAAGAGCGTATGGAATCTCAGCGCTGCTGAGAAATGAGACTCTTCCCGAATCTCAGAAAATGACGGAGGCTGCACTGCCTCGGCGAACTGGGTAGGGCGTCTTTGTTCCCGCAGGATTTGATTTTCCAGATATAGAGCCGAAATCAATTCTTCTTGGGTATATGTCGACCCGATCAGTTCGATCGGAACAGCACAGCCATCCAACATTTACACTTGCCGATCTAGCCGGCGGCGCCGATGACTCGTCGCTCGACACCGGGCCACTTGTTGGCGTCGGTCACGTTGCGGCCGTCCACGATGGCCTTAACGCCAGCGAAGGTGTCGGGGCCGAATTCCTTGTACTCCGGGTGATCAGCCTGAATGATCAGGACATCAGCAGACTGTCCTTCTTCGGCCGCAGTAAAACCGAATTTCTTCAACTCGTCCGCGGTGAACATCGGATCGTGAACGAAGACTTCTGCGCCTTCAGCTTCGAGAAGCGAGACCGTCGGGAACACGCCAGAGAAGGCAGTTTCCTTCACCTTGCCTCGGTAGGAGGCACCGAGAACGATGACCTTCTTACCGGACAGGGATCCACCGATGGCGTCCTTGGCGAGAGCAACTGCGTGAGCAGGCATGGTCATGTTGGCTTCACGTGCGGTACGGACGATAGTGGCATCGGGATCCGTGTGCAGGTATAGGCGCGGGTAAACTGGAATGCAGTGTCCACCAACGGCAATACCCGGCAGGTGGATGTGGCTGTAGGGCTGTGAGTTGGAAGCAGCGATGACCTTGAAGACATCGATGCCCTTGGACTCAGCGAACTTGGCGAACTGGTTAGCCAGACCGATGTTCACGTCTCGGTAGGTGGTTTCCGCGAGCTTTGCCATTTCAGCGGCTTCAGCAGATCCCATGTCCCAGACACCGTTCTTTTCCGGTGCGAGGTCAGGGCGGTCATCGAAGTCAAGTACAGCTTCATAGAATTCGATGGCCTTCTTGGTGCCTTCTTCGCTCAAGCCACCAACGAGCTTCGGGTAGCGGCGAAGGTCCTCGAAAACGCGGCCCGTGAGCACGCGCTCCGGGGAGAATACGAGGTGGAAGTCTTCGCCTTCCTTGAGACCCGAGATCTCCTCGATCATCGGCTTCCATCGGTTGCGCGTGGTTCCTACGGGGAGGGTGGTTTCGTAAGAAATCAGCGTTCCCGGGGTGAGGTGCTCGGCCAACGAACGGGTGGCGGCATCCATCCAACCGAAGTCCGGCTCCCAAGTGTCATCGTTGACGAATAGCGGAACGACCAGCACGATGGCGTCTGCGCCGGGGATGGCCTCGGCGTAGTCAGTGGTCGCGGTAATGTTGCCAGCTTCGCGTGCTTCCTGAAGCAGTTCTTCGAGGCGATATTCGCCGGGGAATGGTTCTTTTCCTGCGTTGACCGAGTCAACAACAGACTGTTGTACGTCGACGCCAGTAACCTGGTGACCCTTCGAAGCGAACTGCACCGCCAGGGGCAGGCCAATCTTGCCGAGGGCGATAACGGTGATCTTCATATTTCTCCCAAAAAAGTTGGCGTTAGGCGCCGATAGAGATGGTTTTTGCTGTCTTGGCCGACTCAATCATTGCTTCACAAACGCGCAGTACGCTTGCGCCCTGTTCGGCAGTCACGATGTCAGCATCTGCTTTTCCGAGAACGGCATCGCGGAACTGTTCATGCTCCAGACGAAGCGGCTCGGGCTTCGGAATGGCGAAACGCGTCACATCACCTTCGGCAACGCCTCGGAAGTGTGACATCTCACCCCAGTCGCTGGGTACTGAAGCATTAGCGTAGAAGGTCAGATCCGCGGTAAGCGTGTCAGCTATAAACATGCCACGCTCGCCGATAACGACGGTCTGACGCTGCTTAACAGGAGACAGCCAGTTCACGGTGTGGTTAGCAATGACGCCGTTTTCAAGAGTTGCGGTTGCGATAACCATGTCCTCGTGAGGACGGCCGGACTTGTGCGCGGTACGGGCGCTGACGTCCTTGTAACCGGAGCGCATGACCCAAGAGGTCAGGTCGATGTCATGGGATGCCAAGTCCTTGACGACTCCGACGTCCGCGATGCGGGCGGGGAAGGGCCCCTGGCGGAACGTGGAAATTTGGTAGACGTCGCCAAGTTCGCCATCGTCGATGCGGCGACGCAGCTGCTGCAGGGATGCGTTGTAACGCTCGATGTGACCGACTGCTGCGATCAAACCGGCGTCAGAGAACACCCGAGCCAAATCTTCTGCGGATTTTGTGGTCTCGGCGAGAGGCTTCTCGATGAGTGCATGGACTCCGGCGGCAGCCAGCTTTGTACCGATCTCGTGGTGCAAGTGCGTCGGCACTGCCACGACACAGTAATCCAGCTTCTGCTCGATCAGTTCCTCAACGGAGCTGAACAGAGGAGCATCGCCGGCCACGCCGTGCGGATCTCCCTGCGCGTCGGCAACGGCAACGAGATCGACGCCATCTAGGGCATGGAGGTTTCGTGCATGGTGGCGACCCATCATACCCAGGCCAATGAGGCCAGCTCGCAAATTAGCCATTTTTAAGCACCGGCCTTGGCGACAGCGTTAACAGCAGTGATGATGCGGTCAAGATCCTGGTCGGTCAGAACCGGGTGAACCGGAAGAGACAGACACTCAGCAGCAGCCTTCTCGGTGACCGGAAGGTGCAGATCCGGAGCAAAGTGCTCCAGAGAAGGCAGACGGTGGTTCGGAACCGGGTAGTAAACGCCAGTGCCGACACCGTATTCAGTCTTCAAGGCTTCAGCCATGCGGTCGCGTTCTTCGGGGGAGGCGCCGTCGAATCGGATGGTGTACTGGTGGTATACGTGCACGTAACCTTCGGGAACGTGAGGTACCACGACGCCCTGCAACTCAGCAGAGAGGCGGGATGCGTTGGCCTGACGCTGTTCGGTCCAGCCGGAAACCTGCTCGAGCTGGGCACGGCCGATAGCTGCGTGAACGTCGGTCATGCGGTTGTTGAAGCCGACTAGTTCATTTTGGTAGCGCACTTCCATGCCCTGATTGCGCAGCAGACGCACGTTACGAGCGACCTTCTCGTCACCAGTGGTGACCATGCCACCTTCGCCTGCAGTCATGTTCTTCGTCGGGTACAGAGAGAACGCAGCGAAGGTGCCGAAAGTACCGACCTTGTTGCCGTCGATCTCTGCCAGGTGAGCCTGCGCAGAATCCTCGAACAGCATCAGACCACGCTTATCGCAGATCTCACGAAGCGCCGGCATATTTGCAGGCAGGCCGTAGAGGTGCACCGGCATGACAGCCTTGGTCTTATCGGTGATAGCAGCCTCAACAGCAGCCGGGCTGAGGTTAAAGGTATCCAGATCAATATCCGCGAAGACGGGGGTAGCACCGGTCAGAGCAACGGAGTTTGCGGTAGCCGCGAAGGTAAAGGAAGGAACGATCACTTCATCACCCGGCCCGATTCCAGCGGCGAGGAGACCGAGGTGAAGTGCAGAAGTACCGGAGTTCACTGCAACAGCAACGGCTCCAGGCGACATCAAGGCTGCGAACTCTTCTTCAAATTTTGCAACCTCAGGGCCCTGTGCAATCATGCCGGACTGAAGAACACGATCGACTGCGTCACGTTCAGGCTGGCCAATAATCGGGGATGCTGGGGGAATGAAGTGATTAGACATTATTTTTCTACCTCTACGAGTTTCTGGCCATCTTCGATTTCTTCGAAAAGATCACCGGTTTTGGGGTCACGGAACTTGCCGTCTTCGACAGCCTCGAGCGGGAAACCACTCTTTCCGACCCACTTGATACGACGCGCCGGAACACCTGCGACAAGCGCAAATGCGGGAACATCACGAGTTACGACAGAGCCTGCAGCGACGGTTGCCCACTCACCAATCGTTACGGGGGCAACGCACACAGAACGAGCACCAATAGAGGCACCCTTGCACACATGCACGCCGACGGCTTCCCAGTCATCACCGGACTTCTGGGTGCCATCCGGATTGATCGCACGCGGGAAAGTGTCATTGGTCAGGACCACTGCCGGACCGATAAAAACACCATCTTCAAGCTCCGCAGGCTCGTACACCAGCGCGTAGTTCTGAATCTTGACGTTGTCGCCGATCTTCACGCCGGTGCCAACATACGCACCACGGCCAACGACAACGTTTTCCCCGAGGGATGCCCCGCCACGCACCTGCGACAGGTGCCAAATTGAGCTTCCGTCTCCAATCTCGACGCCTTCATCGAGATCCGCTGACGGCTGAATGCGTGGTTCCATGCAAACTTCCTAACCTGAGGAGGACTGCCGTGCAAGGCAATCCTGGGAATCTAGCTTCAATCTACCCATCATTGGCCGAAGCGCGCAGACCATAAGTTCTGACATGGGCAAAGGGGGCTCAAAATTCCTGAATATTTCCTGAAAATCCTATCACTATTAGGAACCACGTGCAGATTCAAACAACTTCACTCACCGGCTTTACACCTAAAAGTGCAGCAAATTCATAAGCTAAACGAAGGACACAGGCTTGGCCCCCAAGTGCATGCTCATGAAATTAGATTACATTCCAGCAATGGATTGCCCTGGGGATTTTCCGGACCGAAAGAGCCCATCAAAATGGGGACAGCGAAATTTCACCCCTAGCCCTAAGCTAGAACCCAGGAAGGCAGCACCCCCTCACCCTTAACCCCAACACCTCGGTTCGGAAGGAATCAATGTCCAGCCCAAAGTTAATGACCGTTTACGGAACACGGCCCGAAGCCATTAAGGTTGCACCTTTTATTCGAGCAGCAGTAAACGACGAAAGATTTAAAACCGTAACGGTTTCAACAGGGCAACATCGGGAAATGCTCGAGCAAGTAAACACAATGTTCGGCATTTCACCTGATTACGATCTCGCAATCATGGAGCCTGACCAATCCCTAAACCAAGTTCTTGGTCGCGTTATTAAGGGGCTAGACGAGATCCTCATCAAAGAAAAGCCCGACGTCGTCATCGCACAAGGCGACACGACCACAGCAATGGCTGCAGCAATCGCCGCATTCAACCACGGCGCACGAGTTGCCCATCTGGAAGCCGGACTTCGAACCGGCGACATTTTCTCACCCTTCCCAGAGGAGGCAAACCGTCGACTGATCTGCCAAGTATCTTCGCTTCACCTAGCCCCAACGCCCGAGGCTAAAGAAAACTTGCTGCGCGAAGCTATCCCCGAATGCGACGTAGTTGTCACTGGAAACACTGTCATCGATGCGTTAGTAGAAGCCCAAAAATGGCAAGTAGAATTCAGCGACTCAAAGCTGCAAGGACTCACCGCCGATCAAAAAATTGTCATGGTCACGACCCATCGCAGGGAGAACATCAAAGCCATGGCTGCAATCGGCCGGGCTATGCGAGCCCTTGCCATGCATTTCCCCGATGTGACGTTGGTGCTTCCAGCTCACCTCAACCCCAAAGTTAGAGCAGCTGTTTTCCCAGAGATTCAAGGATTAGACAATGTCATCGTCACCGAACCTCTTCCCTACGACCAGTTCACCAAACTCATGGGAATGAGCACCTTAGTGCTCACGGATTCGGGCGGCGTCCAAGAAGAAGCCCCCAGCCTTGGCAAACCGGTTTTGGTTATGCGCGAGAACACAGAGCGCCCCGAAGCAATTAACGCGGGTACCGTCCGCCTGGTTGGCACTAGCCAAGACAAAATCGTTGAAGAAGCAACCCTCTTGCTCAGTGACAAGAACGCTTACGACAAAATGGCGAACGCCGTCAATCCCTACGGAGACGGCAAGGCAACAGACCGTATCCTAAACGCACTCGCTGAAATGTTTGGCGTTGGCCAAAGAAGCCCCGACTTCAGCGCAAGCTAAGCAGACGGTGGTGCCGATCTAAAGATTCGGCACCACCGTTCAAGATCCGCACTCGAGCCTAACTAGCTGCCAGAACTTCCGACTCTCGAATGAAGCCAGCTAGCATCTCGCTAACTTTATTTTGCCCACGCACATTGAGGTGCAGTTCGTCATAAAAGTTTTCGGCTTCGGAAGCCACGAGCTTCTCAAGATCTAGTACAGGAACCCCCTCACGCGCCGCCACTGCGCGCGCATCTTCCTGCAAACGCTCCATGATTTCTTTCTTACGCTCATAGTTGGCACGGTTCCGCTTGTACATGGCCCGGAACCAGCCCTCCGTACTGAAATCTGCCTTTCGGAAGGGCGATACCACCAAGAGAACTTCAAGCCCCAGGGCACGGCAAAAGTGGAACGCGGTACTTAGCAGCGGAACCACATCTTCCGCCCATGAACTCGGTTGCCCCTGCACTCCGGGAACCAGTGGCGCATAACGCTCACTTGCGTTCCAATAGTGTCCCGACTCAAGCAAAGCCGACCCATCAGACATAGGCAAACAAATAACAACAACGTCGCCCGACTTGGCCAACCCGGCAATTTTGTTGATCAAAACAGTAAGAAGCTGGAGGGTAGTCGTTCCAGAGTAGCCCGCGTTGAAAACGTTAGCTTCGGGAATCAACCTAGCAGCCTGAGCAACAAACCTGACTTCCGGATCGGCAAAGGTGGATTCCACAAAAGAATCCCCCAGGACGAAAATACTCTGAAGATCTTCCTTGATAGGAACACCGGTTTCAATGAACCGATTGGAATCCAAAGTAAACCCATAGCGCTTCTGCTCGAGAGTACCGTCCGAAAGCTCTAAGTGCCTCTCAGTGGGCTCCCAAAATTCACTAGAACTGGATTGCTCTTTCAGCCGCACGAAGCGTTTAGAAATAGTCATCTTTTCATCATCCTAGCTCCAGCAAGAGTTCACAACTTGAGAACCCCACATTGACGAATGTCAACCGATTTAAAATGCGCAAAAAAGCTCGAGATCGCTCAAACCTGCTTCAAGCAGCAGCGCTGGATCTCATGATAGATCCAAATCGCCTATACAAGCCCGCGGCCATTACCCACCACCCCTTTACTGAAACCACCTCAACGATCACAAGCAACCGTGGATCTTAAGAACGAGTTCCCCAGCCGCTTCCCAGGTGCGACCGTTCGCAAATTTCCGATAAATAACTGCCTGATGCTCCCTTACATGCCCAGACTTCTTACTTTGATTCACAATCGCCTCAGCCCAGGCATCCGCCCCCTGCCCTACAACAAGCCCCATATCAGGCGGAACGGTCTCCACCAAAGCAGGCAAATCACTAACCAAAACAGGAACTCCCTTTGCCAAAGCCGGGATTCCTTTCAAAGGCGTTACAACCCGAGTCACTTCTGTGTCAATCCGGGGAATACAGAAAAGGTCCATTGCCTCGTAATACGCATCAACCTCTGCCACAGGAACTCTTCCAAGAAAACGAATATTCTTCAGCCCTAGTCTCTGCGCTTCAGCTTGCAGTTCGGGTAAAGCTGGCCCATCCCCAACGACAACAAAATGAATATCAGGATTCGATTCCTTAAGCCTTCTGGCTACCTCAACCAAAACAGACAAGCCTTCATAATCAACAACGGATGTAATCGTCCCGACAATGAATTTCCCCTGATCCCACCCTAACCCAATCCGAGACTCTTCCTTTCCCACCGTTTCCTGCAGAAGTCTTTCATTCACACCGTTAAAAGCCACGTCAACGGGGGAGCTCACCCCTCTTGCCTGCAACGAAGCCTTTTGAGTTTCGGACAGCACAACCACACGACAAGCATCCTCGGCAAGCTGCGCTTCCAATTGCATCAATGCTTCAAACCGCTCAGATTTTAGAGCTCTTGCACGCCAAGAAGGCGGCAGGGAAGCCACCCACGTTTTCTCCCTCTCGCCGCGCATTTCGTAGACCCAAGGAATCCCTAGGCGCCTAGCTGCTGCTCGCGCCGCGATTCCATTTTCAAAATCGGTCGTCGAGTGGATAACTGTTGCCCCGATTTCTAAAGCTTTCGCGACGATCGCATCCGTATACGCCTCAAGCCGTTTACTCAAAAGCGGATGATACAACTCTGGAATACAACGATGGTAGACCACATTATCAATGCGTTTCTCCTGGCTATCCAGGGTTCCGATGATCGCCGGATAGCCATAACGCGTAAGTGCATTAACCGGCACCGACGCCCTAACGCCTTGATCTTGAGCCCCCACGCGAGCAACAGCGTCAAGCAGATGCTGCGAACGCTGGGCGTATCCGGCCGTGGAATACGGAAAAGAATTAGTCAGAACGAACAATGGGCAATACCGATTGCCAGTCTCAGATCCATTGTGATTTTGAGACCATCTATTTCCGTTAGTCGGCGTTGTATCTGGCCATCTATTACCTTTTAGCACCTCCATTTCATCCCGATAGATTGCAGCCAACAATCCCCGCCCGCGCGCCGGCGCAAAAGATCCAGTCGCCCACTGCAGCCGCTTACGAGCAGGCGCAAACCTCAACTCGTCATCCAGCCGAGCTGCCAGGGCAACGCTATCCCGCAGCGGTGTAAGAAATCCCCCCCGGCAGACGGAGAGCTTTTCTCGGGCCTCACTAGAACGATCGGCCAGGACAAGTCCCGTTACAGCCACTACGTCATTGCTACTTTTGATCAGTGGCGCCGTTAGTCTGTCTCGCAAACCGGACGGCGTTTTTCGAGCAACATTTGTGGCCAAGGAAAAGGGATCCAAAAAACTAGACACAGCAGCGTAAGACAGCAGTGTGGTGATGGAACGAATCGAAGGGGCCATAACTATCTATTGTTCCTTGTTTCTTTATCCCCCGCCTGCAATTGCGCGACCACAAGGCTTCAGGACTGACCGAACAATGCAAAAGCTCGCCAGTCTTTTCCTCAGACGGGCGAGCTCTCAGGCGACGAGTATCGCCTAACGAATAGTCACCTGGCGGGACTTGATGTTCTCCAGGCGACGACGCTCCTCGCTGGTCAACTCAGCATCGTTATCAATCTCAGCGGCAACAACCTTGTCCAGCTCAACCAGCAGCGGACCATAGGTGGCCGGGTCGACAGTCGGATCCAGATCGAAAACCGGAACGATGATGCCGTGGGTACGGAACACACCAGCAAACTTGGTGTCCTCACCCAGGTTCAACGCATCCTTGGCCGCCACACGAGCGAGAGCCTTCAGCAACTTGTCTTCATCGTCGGTACGAATCCAACGGATGTGAGCCTTGCCGCCGGCATCAATCCACCAAGCAACCCCAGTGAAGTCACCCTCAACCGGAACAGACGGCATCACAGAATCATTCGCAGCCTGCATAGCCTGGGCGTACATCGGGTCGATGGCGGAGCCTTCCGGAACCCACCAATCGAAGTTCTGGTAAACCTCAACCTCAAGCTCGGCCTTGGGATCCAGCAACTCATCCAGCTTTGGCTCAGAACCATCAGCGGTAGTGCTGGTCAAGGACTCGCCTGGCTTGGCACCCTTAACCCAGTTGAGTGCGTAGGCGAGATCGCGACCCGGGTTGTGGGAGTGCGAAGCCACCTGCAAACCAACCAGTGCGTCGCCGCCAAACTCTTCATCGCGAACAACTGCGGCTGCGGCGCCCGGCAAAACGGTGCAGATGTAGACATCGCGGTCGACACCCTTCACGTTGACCTTGGCACGTGCGCTCGGCACGAACTCCTGCAGTGCAACCAGATCAGCCTCAGCGGTGAAACCACCATAGGGGCGGGGGTCACGCTCGAGGGCTGCGCGCTCAGCGGCGCGTGCGGCAAGCTTTGCCTGACGGCGGCTCATACCCTCGGGGAGGTTTTCGTCCTTTTTCTTCTTTTTACCCATGGCGAACATCGTACCCTGTTACCTGCACGAGTAAGGACCACTACACATCACCACCGAACAAAACTCTGTAAGTAGAGTTACATCGCCCGGAATACGCTTCAGCCGCCAGGTTTTATCCACACCAATTCAGTTTTATGAAGTTTTTAGGGCAACCAGACTGATAGTCTCTTCCATTAGATTCGTGTCCCCAAGCCAAAGGCAACTAGTCAACTGGAAGGAAACTGTGGCCGGAAGACTTCATTATCGTTTATCAGTTCCCGGTGCGAGAAGTTGCCATAACATGTACGTTGAGCAGGGGATCTTGAGCCAAGCTTCCGAAGCCCCACCATACGATTGGAACGAGTGTGTCAAGTTTTTTGTGTGTGAACTTCGGCTTACAGGTAAGGCTCGAACCGATCCGGGTAATGTGCTGACAGCTGATTGATGGCCGCAACCCACCCAGTCACACGCACCCCCTCAACAAACCGGCTCGTTCCCGCACGGGCACGCCCGGCCTTCTTTTTCGTTTTCTCCGCCTGCCGGTCCTCGATGTGGCAGATCATCAACCACAACGCCTTGACCGCGGCAGCATCATTAGGAAACTGCCCCCGATTCCTTGTCGCTTTACGCAACTGCGCATTCATCGACTCGATCGCATTCGTGGTGTAGACAACCTTCCTCGCCTGCGGCGGGAACTGCAAAAACGGTATGAAACGCTCCCACGCATCCCGCCAAGCCTTCACCGCCTGCGGATACTTCAGCCCCATGTCGCTGGCATCAAACTCGTCCAAAAACGCAAGCGCCTGCTCTGCCGTTGCAGCGGTGTAGATCTTCTTCAAAGCAGCCGCGACCGCGCTACGGTCCTTTGCCGCCACCCACCGCAGTGCGGTGCGGATCAGGTGCACCACACAGGTCTGCACCATCGCATCAGGCCAGGTGGCCTGCACCGCCTGTTCGAAACCTTTCAGCCCATCACAGCAGACGATGAACACATCTTTGACCCCACGGTTAGCCAACTCCGCACAGACCTGGGCCCAAAACGCCGCGCCCTCATTGTTTGCGATCCACAGCCCCAAGATCTGCCGGGTACCCTCCATGGTGATGCCGACCGCCATATAGCAGGCCTTGTTGACGACCCGGGCACCATCACGGATTTTGATGCGCAAAGCATCCAGGTAGATCACCGGGTAGAACTCCTCTAAGTCCCGGTGCTGCCAGGCAAGTACCTCATCTAGGACCTGGTCGGTGATCTGGGAGATCGTCTCATGCGACAAATCCACACCCAACGTGGTGGCCAGGTGGTGCTGGATGTCACGAAGGCTGGTGCCTGCGGCATACAGAGAGATGATCAGGTCGTCGACATCGGTGATCCTGCGGGCTCCTTTGGGCACCATCCGTGGGGTGAAGCTGCCGCTGCGATCCCTGGGCACGGTGATGTCGATAGGCCCGTACTGGGACTGGACGGTTTTGTTGTAGGAGCCGTTGCGGTGATTGTCGGCCGTGCCGTGGCGGGCTTTGCCTGTGCGGTCTCCTGCTTGGTAACCGAGGTGGGCGTCCATTTCGGCTTGCAGTGCGGTGTTGATCCCGGTCTGGATCATCGAACGCACCATGTCGTTGATGTCGGTTGATGATGTGGCGAACTCTTTGAGGATCTCGGCGAGTTCAGGGCTGGACATCAGTCGCTTCTCTAGTTGTTTAAGCCGGGCTTTGTCTTGCGGGTCGCGGGTGGTCATGGTGGTCATTGTGGAGCATCCTCCTCGATGGCTGGTGATTTAACACGTCACACACAAACCATCTGACACTCTCATTGGAACTTCCCTGAAGAGTTCTCCAAAGATATTTTGTTTTCGTCTTCCCCCAACGCATCTACTCAAGAGTTGTTCGCTAAGTTTCTTAGGAAAACTGAAAGGGCCAGCAAAGGAGAGCTGACTTTCGGACGCGGTCATCGATTCGACGTAGACGAGATGGTGACACACAAAGACATACTCGAAATTAAGTACCGGGATCTCCCAATTGAATGCGAAAAACAGGGACAATGGGTCAGGCTCTACTTTTCCGAGCCCGAGGCCCACAAGGGAATACTCCTAGGTCTTACCCTTAGGCTAAAGAAGGTCGGTTCTCCCGACCTGCAGACACAAGACGCCCGTGAGGCGTTTCAGATATTGGAACAGATGATGGGTGAGTGACATGAGCAACTTAGAAAAGCTCGCGAAAATATTTAACATCGACCCAAATGACGACTTGACCAAGTTGAGCATCAAGCAAGTGTCCAATGACTCCAAGATGCTTCAAACACTGATCAAACTGCGCAAAGAAAAGTTCGCGGAAATCAGTGATTTCGCCACTCACACAGGCCTGACTGAGGACAGCATCGAATCATTCGAAAACGAACCGGTTGACTTCAGTCTTCATTTCGTTCGCGTCTACGCCCTCGGGGTTGAAGCGGAGATCGCTCACCATGTTTCGCCCATTTCCAAACGTCAATGCAACGAACTCTGGGACCGCGACTGGGCCCGTGGGGCCAATAACGTTTGGTCACTGCATGCCACCAAAGGTGGTCCAACTAAATCTGTGACTACTACCAAATCAGCAGGATTCACAACTTTCCCTATGCGGGGAAAAACCTTGACCTACCCAGAGACCAAGGATGCAATCTTGTTCAGGCAACTTCTCAAAGAGTTCCCAAATCCCACCTCATAGCGTTACGGAAGGCTCCATTTTTCGAAAATGTTCAAAGTCCCGAGTGGTTCTCCCCGGAGATGGCTGAAGAAGTCTCAAGTCTTAAACCACGGATGATTGGTCTACAGACCGTCCGTTCCTCAATTTCGAACATCGACACGGTTAACGAAGCAGAAGGACTACCCGAAACCATCGACCCGGATTTTTCCATTTCGGTTTTCTATGATCCCGAATCACCCGAGAACACCCTTGTTGTTGGAGAAATCGTCGCTGTATACCGGGATCTTCTTGCCGGTGTCAGCATGTCAAGCACCATCGAAATAGATCCGAGAGCTCAGGTCACAGAGCGCCAAGCGTTAGCAATCGGCTATTGGGCAGCTCACCTTCTTTACGATTCCACAAGCGCCGCCTGGCGAAATCTAACCTCAGGCAACTACTTCTTCAGCACCTTCTCTCTGCCCCAATCCCCGAATACATCAACATGAGCGCTGTTAAGCCGGAGAATGACTGCACGAGCGCCGAAGGCGAAAGCTAATTTCAACTCCTGTCCGGCAGTCACCCGTGTTCGTTTCTTAAGCGCTTATAAGTATCGCGGAAAGCTAGTTTGCCTCGGTGACGGGTTGAAAATTCAAGGCATCGAAAAACTTTCCAATCCCGCGGATACCTCTTGAAAATTTATTCGCATATATAGGTTGAAGGTCCGGGCCAGAAAACGCGGGATGTTGACCCCCAAGCCTCCAAACCATCTTCCTCTACCAGGTTTCTAGAAAGAATTGCTCCGACTGGCCGGCTGGGCACTTCTGCGCAACGACACCCCATATACAGGTAAGTACCGAATGGCGTGGACGATAGATTCACCAAACCTGGATTGAATTATGCCGGGCAGGCGACTATCTGCAGGTAGCACCCCTGTGAGAATTATGGCGCTGCACATGCTGCGTGAGCGCGCCCTTGGCACACCAACTAGTAACAATCACCCCACTCAAGCAACGCTCGTTCAGCTCTCCCCTGAGAGGAGAAACTTCTCACTTTCACATGTCGCTTTTACGCGAAGATTTGCAATGGCCTTAAAAGATAAGAAAAGTTGTTTCATCAAAGCAACGTTGCTGATAGCGTCCTTTACCAGAGGAAAGTTTTGACTGAACGTCGCCGCCGACTGGCTAGCCGTCAGTCGAAACCCCTACCCCTCGATCTTCCCTTAGGTTGCCCCGGAAAATCCGGATCGCTTTGCCTTTGTTTTCGAGTTTCAAGGATTGCTTATGAACACAACAACTACCCAGCAGCAGCAGCAGCGGCTGGTGAAGATCCTGTTGTGCTTGGTCGTCGCGGTGAGCTGTGCACTAATGTTTGTGCGCGCCCCAGAGGCACAAGCACAACAAGTACCAGCACCTGACACCGCAATTGCACAGTTTGAAGGCGCTGACGAGGCAGACAGCCTGCCTTTGGCGTCGCCTATTTCCGATGTGTTGGAGGGCTACGCTCCGATCAACCAAGCCATTCCCGGACTGGGCAACCTGCCCGTTCCCCCGCAGCTAATGCCTGTCATTGGTGCTGTGGGCGCGATCATCGTTGTTATTCTCGCAATGGTCGGACTGAACAAGGGTGGTGGCTCCTCCGAGAACGCGGGCGGAATTTCTACTCCAAACAAGGGCTCGCAGAAGTTTTCCGGCACCATCCGCGACATGAGTGGCTACCAATTCGCCAAGGCCTACCCGAAGAAGATGGCAAACCCGCCTTACGCTGGGCAGCGAGTGCTGTTCCTCGAGTTGGATAAGCCGAGCAGCATCACCGCCGATCAATCCGGCAATCTTGGAAAGTACCGGACTGATACCACCACGATGATTCGCCTTGGTCGATCTTCCGGTGGCAAGTTGAAAAGCGCCTACCTCGGGCGAAACGGTGAGCATGTGACGATCACCGTGAATCCCAAGATCTGCATGTGGCCGTCTGATACTGCTGCACCTTTGGGCGCCCCCAACTGCAAAATCTAACCCAACCCATCCGTTGAGACTTCTGTAATCCGGTGCAGGTTAGTCCTCGCGCCGCAACAATGCTCTGCTTTCCCGGCTAGCTTTCACGTAGCCGGGAAAGCAGAGCATTGCGCATTTTGCCCATCCGCTTTTAGGCCAGGCGCAAAATAGCCCTGGCTTGTTGCGGATAGTCGGTGGCCAGATAGGACACTCCGATATCGCGAGCTGCCTCGATTTGTTCTTTTGTGTTTGCGGTATAGGTGTAGACCGGGCTTTCAGCGATTTGCGCGCACTCGCCGTTTTTCATCATGACATCGATGTTGGCGCCGTAATTGTGCGCGTTGACCCTGTGGAGCTTCTCGCTGGCGGGGGCATACCAATCGCGGTGCAGCCACGTGGTTTCGATATTGGGCAGAAGCTTTTGCGCCCGGTATAGGGAGACAATCGAGAAACTGATGATGTGAATGAGTTCGCTTGATTGCAATCCGCGGCGGCTCAGTGCTTTCGCAAGATGCTGTTCAACCTTGGCGCCGTAGCGGTTGGGGTGTTTGGTCTCGACAAACAGGTGGGTGCCTTCGTGTTCTTGATGAATGTCGAGCAGTTCTTCGAAGGTTAGGACCGGCCAGCCGTCACCGAAGTCGAGTTGTTCAAGTTCTGCCAGCGTCATCGTGCTGACTCGCCCCTTGCCATTGCTTACGCGATCCACGATGGGGTCGTGGATGCAGACAAGATGCCCATCTTTAGTGAGTCGAATATCGCATTCGATGCCGTCTGCACCCTGTGCGAGCGCAGCGCGCATCGCCCGGCTGGTGTGTTCGGGATATTCCCCGCTGGCGCCCCGATGCCCAATGATCAACATAAGTACAGATTATGCCGAAGGATTGCAGCCGCGCTTAATGAGACCAATTCCACCAAGCAAGAGGTTTTATTGAACGCGCTGTGCTCAACCCAATCGCCGTGTCAGGTCGGAAGATTTGTCACTTTTACAAAGTTCTGGAGGGTTTGTGAAGAACTTTTGTTACCTTGCAGTTTTCTGATTGGCACACAGGCACACGAGCGCGGTCCCTCATCCTCCAAAAGCTTCTAATGCTCTCCACGAGCTGGTTGTTTCTCTCGTGTGTTGCGACCAACCGGACTAGCCAGCGACGACGCCGAACAACGACGACGCCGAACAACATTGTCATCTTTACATTCTTGTGTGGTTGAAAATGTAATCTTTACATTTTTATCTCCACGCTTTACCGACGACTGTGGATCATTTCGCAAACACACGTGAACCCTTCTGTTCGAAGACTCGAATTCGAACAGAAGGGTTCACGCTTTAGCGCACGGAATAACGCATGTGTGGTCAACGCACTCCGGGCATGCTTTTATTATGACCTACTTGGCAGGGAAGAACTCTTCCTGGACTGCACGCAGCGTCTTGACGGAGTGCTTGAAGCGATCCATTTCGTGCTCGGTCAGTTCGAGCTCAACAGCGCGGCGGATGCCCTTGCGACAAATGATGGCCGGGGTGCCGATGTAGATGTCTTCTTCACCGTATTCGCCCTGCAAGAGGGTGGAAACCGGGAGTGCGACGTCCTGGTTGTGCAGGATGGCGCGGGTGATGCGCGCCAGACCCATTCCGATGCCGTAGGAGGTGGAACCCTTGGCGTCGATGATGGTGTACGCGGCGTCGCGGGTTTCTTCGAAGATGCGCTCGAGTCGGCCTTCGAGCTCCGGATCCTTTTCCAGCTTCTTGCGCATGGAGACACCGGCGACGGTAGCGGAGGACAGCACGGGAAGTTCGGTGTCGCCGTGCTCGCCGATGATGTAGGCGTGAATGGAGGTCGGTGCGACGTCGTAGAGTTCGCCGAGCATGTAGCGGAAGCGGGCGGAGTCGAGGACGGTACCGGAACCGATGACCCGCTCGTGGGGCAGGCCGGAGTACTTCCACACGGCGTAGGTGAGCACGTCAACCGGATTGGAGGCCACCAGGAAGATACCGTCGAAGCCATTGGCCATAACCTGGTCGACGATGGACTTCATGATCTTCATGTTTTTGTCGACCAGCTGCAGGCGGGTTTCACCGGGCTTTTGGGCGGCGCCGGCACAAATAACAACCATGGCGGCGTCTTTGCAGTCCTCGTAGGTACCCTTGGTGACCTTGGTGCGCGACGGCGCCCACACGACACCGTGGTTGAGGTCCATGACATTGCCCTCGAGCTTCTTCTCATCGATGTCGATGATGGCGAGGTGATCGCAGGTGGACTGGTTAATGAGGGCGTATGCGTAGGCGACCCCGACGTCGCCAGCACCGATGAGGACTACTTTGTTTCCGGTGGGGTTGTACACGGTGGTACCGATCCTTTGTTCAAGACATCTCCCCACTGAATGGTGGTGTCTTTTACGAGCCCGGTGGGCTGTGCAGACGTCTAGCCATCTGTTGTTCACGGATGGTTCGGTGCAGTGAGGATGCTGGTGGTTTCGTCGCGGGCGCCGGGGCGTGGGCGGCAAGAGTACCTCGTATGCCCGTTTCAACCACCAGTATGCCCGAATGTTCCTATTTATGCCCGAATTGTGTGGGATTTCTCAATGCGTTCATGCACCACCACGGCCTTTTCCGCCACCTCCCAAAGATCATTCACAATCAACCGGGCATGTGGCCTTTAGGGCGGCATCCCCCACGGCAGACCACCCGGTTGCCGCATTGGCAAGCTCTACGGCGCGACCCCACTCGACCATGGCGACTAACGGCACTGTTTTTCACACGTTTGGATTAGTAGTGCGCTGGTGTTGCGGATAACATCACCTGCATGTTTGCTATGACGACTTCCCGGCGCGCCGTCGCCGCTTGCGCCACTGCTGTGGCGGTTTGTGTTTCTGTTCTTCCTTCTCCGGCGTCGGCTGTGGGTCCGGATTTGTCGAAGCCGTTTTCTTTTGTGGAGGAGTTTGATTCTCCTTCGGCGTTGGAGGGGTGGACTGTTTTTGATGCGCCTGATTACAACTCGCCGGATGGTCGGATTCGGTGGATGCCGCGGAATGTGTCGGTGGAGGGTGGTCATTTGGTGGTGACGACGCAGCGGCATTGTGTGTCTGGTGCGGATGAGTTGCCGAGTGATGACAATGTGCATCCGGATCCGTGTCCGGCGGGGATGGTGACGAAGTATTCTTCGGGTCGGGTGCGTTCGCCGCAGGTTGCTGCTGGTGCGTTTACGGCGAATGTGAAGGCGCGGTTGGATTTGAATTTGAAGGGTTCTCCGACTGGTCGTCCGGTTTCTGGTGTGCGTACTGCTCTGTGGATGCAAAATGATGAGAAGTCGTGTTCGACTCCTGGGGTGACGGAGTATGGGGAGTTGGATTTGTTGGAGCATTACACGGCCAGCATTGGGTATGACGGGATGCCGCGGTGGGCGTATATTCCGGCGAATACGCATGTGGGGTGTGGGGATCGGCGGAATCATCGTGCGGAGCGGGATTTGTTTTTCCCGAATACTGCTTTGGGTCAGGATGTGACGTACACGGTGAAGACGTCGGAGGATTCTGTGGCGTATTCGGTGACGACGCCGTCGGGTTCGACGTTTAAGGTTGATCGTCCTTCGGGTAAGCGGAAGGCTGATGCGATTGCGGATGCTGGCCCGGATTCGATGGGTTCTTTGGGGCGTGACAGTGTTGATCCTGCACTGTTTCGTAATGTGTTGGCTCGCCCGTGGACGTTCACGTTGAATCAGTATGTGACGACGTTTGATTGGCAGGGTTTGCCGGATGACTCTGCGCCGTTCCCGACGGTTCGTTTGTTGGTTGATCGGGTTGATGTGGAGGGCACGCCTTTTGAGCGTGTTGATGTCGATCCGGGTTCGGAGGGTTCTGCGTCGGATGTGTCGAGTAAGCCGGGTTCTTCGGCTGGTTCGGCTGGGGGTTTTGTTGGTGTGGTGTTGGCGCTTGCGGGCCTGGTGGGGGTTGCTGGCTGGTTGTTGGGGCAGGCTGTGCGTTTGGGTTTGGTGCCGCAGCAGGTGGTTGATGCGTTGCCGGTGGGGTTGCGCGGCTAGCCGCCTGTTGGGTGGGCTTCCACTTTTCCACCTTGTGGGAGCCCACCGGCTGTTTAGCGTGCTTGTTTTCCATCGCGATGAGCGCTGCTTGTTTTTTAGGCTGCCGAGGATTTTGTGCCGTCAGGTACTTCTATTGGCGCCATTGATGGTGGGCGCTCGGGGCGCCTTGCCTGTGCGAGGCTCGATTGTTGCGGGGGTATCCAGATAGGTGGTGGAAGTTGGCTTTCTGGAGCCGCTGGTTTTCTTCGGAAGGTGCGCCAGGTCTCGTGCGGCATGCCTTTGGGACGGGATTGTCCGCCTGCTTCTCCACGTCACGATGAGGCTTGGGCGACATCATGACCGCTAAAAAGAATGGGCCCCCAAGAGGCGCATCAGCCAAGATGGCTGAGAGGCGTTGGGGGTGCTGTTGGAAGCAACAATAGTGCGTGGCTGGGAGAAATCTAGTCAGCACGCTTATTCGGGGGTAGTGAAATTCGGAGCTGCTGGTTTTTGTCTCTGACCACCCATCCTCCCTCTTCCGAACCCTGTGTAACGCTTTTGGTTGCTTTCTCTTGTTCCGCAGCGAGCCTTTTCTGAAAGTAGGACTAGCGGAAGCGGTGTGGGGTGAGATAGGTTGAAGTCACCCGCAAAGCTGCCCCGGAGCTGTCTGTTTCCGGCTAGTTTTGTAGGAAATGGCCCTTTGCTTTCCTGGCGTGTGTTTACTGCGCGGGAGGGGGAAGGTCTGTGTTTGTGTTGTCGCTTTCTCGCATTGTGCGCTTGTTTGGCGCATTACCTAAACACCGCGTGGTGTTGTGGGGTGTGCGAGAGGTCGCCGTTGCATCTATTTGGACAAGAGAGTTTTTTATGCCCCCCGAGATTCGTATTCCTGGCCTTCCTCCGATTCAGACCGTGGATATTCTCCGTGGTGTTTTCAGCCTGCTGCCGGTGCTGATCATTGTGTTTGGCATGTCTGATGGGCCTTTGGGTAGCTCCGGCCCGACCGATGAGGGCGATGATGGTTATGTGGTTGTGGCCCCTGTTGATGGCTACGATCCGGCGTTGAAGAGCCAGGTGAATAAGTCTTTGGCTTCGGCGACCCGCCCGGTGTTGATGCTGGAGAATTCTTCTTTGGCTGATGATGCGCAGAAGCAGGCTGATCGCGATGCGAAGAACAACCGTGTGGATGGCACCCGGGATAACACTGTTGCTTTCGCCATCAAGAAGGCTGATGTGTCGAAGTCGAAGATTGTCGACAAGATCACCGCATCGGATGAGTTCAACGATGAGAACAATCAGAAGTTCGGTTTGGGCATTGCTACCAGCAAGGACTATGTCTTTGTGGTGGTGAAGTTCGGCGCTATCGACGCTTAATTCTGGCGCGTTCTGTGCGGTGCGCGCATTTGGCGTGCTGCTGTAGGCGGTTTCTGAACTGGGTTTTGGTTCCGCTGTACATGCCAACAGGTCCCCGTCACTGGTGTGGCGGGGACCTGTTGATGTGTGGGCCCCCTTTTTTGTGGGGCCGCAGGTTGTGGTGGCGGGTCGGGGGTGGGTTGTTAGGCGGGTGGCATGCACACGCCGGTGCCGTGGTGGGGGCAGTAGCCGTCGGGGTTTTTGTCGAGGTATTGCTGGTGGTAGTCCTCGGCCAGGTAGTAGGCGCCGGCGGGGGTGTCGGCTAGTTGTTTGACTTCTGTGCGAATTGGCCCGAATCCGGCGTTGGCTAGTTGTTGGCCGTAGCGTTGCACCAGGGTGTTGGCGGTGTCGAGGTCCTGGGGGTTGGTCACATAGATGGCGGAGCGGTACTGGGTACCCACGTCGTTGCCTTGGCGGTTTTCTTGGGTGGGGTCGTGGGCTTCCAGGGCGGCGGTGAGGATCGACTCGAGGGTGGTGGTGTTTTTGTCGAAAAGTACTCGCACAATTTCGGTGTGTCCGGTGCGGCCGGTGCAGACTTCCCGGTAGGTGGGGTTGGGGGTGTAGCCGCCGGCGAATCCGACGGAGGTGGTGATGACCCCGGGGTGGTTCCACATGAGTTTTTCGGCACCCCAGTAGCAGCCGATCCCGATGAATACTTCCCCCATCGTCTCGTCGGCGGGGGTGTCGATTGCGGTGCCGAGGACCGTGTGCGGTTGGGGGTTTTCCAGCACGGGGTGTCGGCCGCCTTTGAGTGCGGTGTTTTTGGTGACTGGTTCTGGGGTGCGTCCGAACATCCATCCCATGGTGGGGGGTCCTTTCTTAAGGGTGTGCTGTGGGTATCTTTTTGGTTGTGTTTTAGCTGTAGTGACTATTTAACGTCGTGTGGCGCGGTTTTGTGCCGGGGTGGTTGGGGCTTGCGGTTGGGGTGTGGGAAGAAATATGTGGCGATGGCGGGTGTGGGGTGTGGTTGCGGGGTGCACGCTACCCGGGGTGGGGCGGGTGTCTACGGCCGTAAAGCCCGGGGGTGTGTGGGATGGGGGACGGCCAGGGCGTGTGGGGTGTGTTGGTTGTGCTGGCGGTGTGGGGGGATAAGTGGTGTGGCCGGTAGAGAAGATGCCGGGTGCCCGGCGCGCCGAGTGCGGCGGCGGTGTGGGTGTGCCACAAGGGGCTTGTGGGTGGGGTGGAAACGGTAATCATCATGGCTTTTCCTGCACGAAAGCCCCAAGTTCACCTATAGTGGTCTGTCACATGCCCCTTGGTTGCGTTTGTGACGCGCTGACAAGCGTGTTGAGCCCAATGTGTTTTAGGCAGTGGGTCGGCGCCGGGGGACACGTGAAGCCAAGTGAAAGGACTTGAATACAACATGGCTGTCTACGAACTTCCCGAGCTCGACTACGCATACGACGCGCTGGAGCCGCACATCTCTGCTGAGATCATGGAGCTGCACCACTCCAAGCACCACGCTAACTACGTTGCTGGCGCTAACGCTGCCCTGGAGGCCCTGGAGAAGGCTCGCCAGGAGGGCAAGATTGGTGCTGAGGTGACTGCACTGTCGAAGAACCTTGCGTTCAACCTGGGTGGCCACACCAACCACTCCATCTTCTGGAAGAACCTCTCCCCCAATGGTGGCGGCGAGCCGACCGGCGCTCTGGCTGAGGCCATTAACCGCGACTTTGGTTCCTTTGAGGCTTTCAAGTCTCACTTCTCTGCTGCTGCGCTGGGCCTGCAGGGCTCCGGTTGGGCTGTGCTGGGCTACGACCACGTTGCTGATCGTCTCGTGGTTGAGCAGATGACTGACCAGCAGGGCAACCTGTCGATCAACCTGACCCCGCTGCTGATGCTGGACATGTGGGAGCACGCTTTCTACCTGCAGTACAAGAACGTCAAGGCTGACTACGTCACCGCCGTCTGGAACGTCTTCAACTGGGATGACGTTGCCGCTCGTTTTGAGGCTGCGTCTAAGTAACCTCCGCGCTTTTGCTTGCGTGCTGTATTGTGGCAGGTAAGTGATGGCTTAAGAGTCGCCCGGGTGAGTTTTCCCCGGGCGACTCTTTCTTGTATTCCGTACCCCTCATTCACAATCCGGGGTTTTGAAGGACTTTTAGGTCTTCACCCACATCCCCTTGAGAAGACAAACCCTCCACACGTTGGATTGTGGTTCACTGAAGCGTATGAATGCAGAACTCGATGACGCTTTCCTTGCTGAGTAGGCGAAAGCCGAAAGCGGAAAAACTTTCGATCATCGGCGGCAGCTTTAGCGAAGTAAAGTCTTCGACATTCCTCGCAGCCTTAGATCTATCCGTCGCTGGGCGGCTACGTCGTCCCGCCGATAGCGAAGCGCCGGATATCCGAATCTCTATCCACGGCCCTGACAACGCCGAGGATCCGCAGGTGGATTTTACTTTCAGGCTCGAAGACTCAGAAGATGGCTCGGAAGACGCAGTGCAATACGACGAAAAAGTAGGCGCCGTCTTCGCGTTTAGGGGCCCAGTCTTTCTCCAAGAACCTGGACTCTACACCCTAAAAATCTATGTCAACGGCACTTTTGTGCGTCGTCTCGCATTCGAAGCCCTCTGCCATAACTGGAATCCCATTAACGTATTCGCCCCACGCACAACAGCGGATGCGACAGCGAAATATTTCCACAACTGATGTTGAAAAGGTGTTCGAAAAGCCCGATATCAGCTACCCAAGTAAGCCGAATAGTAATAGGACTGTCCATTAAAGGAAGCTAGAAAAGGCTATCTGCGTTGTTGCAGTGGATAATTCAAACCCTTCGATAGTCGTCACTGTGTACTGCAAAGAATCTCTGTGAGGAACAATGTCTTTTCACGTGACCCAGAACACTGAGCTGGACGTTGCCTACATTCAGCTCAATTCGAATCCCATCGCCCAGTCGCGCGAAATCGGCCAGACCCTGATTGTTGACGTCGATAAATTCGACCAAGCAGTGGGCGTTGAGCTGCTGTCCCTTTCGCATATTCCTCTGCCTGAAGACATCGAAAAGCTGGCGCATGTGAACAAAAATGACGTCGCCCAGCTAAAGATGGGTTTGCAGACGATTCAGCGTTCATCGGTTTCTTCAGGTTCTCCCACGAACCGATCCCGGGTTGACGCAACCACCCAAACACCAACTCTGGACCCCTGTTAACCCTTCAACGCGTCCTGAAAACAACACAACTGCTCCTTATAGCACCATTAACACAGGACGGATTGAAAACAGTTTTGTAGGCTGTCACTCATGACAACGGACGCCAACACTTACCAAGGCCTTGAACCGGGGCACCCCGATTACAAGCGGGCAGTGTTGGCGTTACTCGCGGCAGGACTCGCCACCTTCAACGCGTTGTACACCACCCAGGCGATCCTACCGACGTTGAGTCAGGCGCTGGGTGCGAGTGCGACCACGGCCGCTGGCACCGTGTCCGCAGCGACCGGCGCGCTGGCGCTGTGCATTGTGCCTGCCTCCATCCTGTCGGAGCGTTTCGGCCGCAACCGGGTCATGATGGTCTCCACTGTGGCGTCCACCGTGGTGGGGCTGTTGGTGCCGCTGGCGCCCAATATTGAAACGTTGATCGTGTTGCGTGGCCTGCAGGGCGCGATGTTGTCTGGGGTTCCGGCGGTGGCGATGACGTGGCTGAGTGAGGAGCTCAGCCAGAAGGCAGCACCCCGCGCCATGGGTTTGTATATTGCCGGCACCTCCATCGGTGGTTTGTCGGGGCGTATTATTCCGGCGGTGGTGGCGGAGTTTTTCAGCTGGCGGGTCGCTTTGTTTGCGGGGTGTTTTACCGCCTTTGCTTGCGCGGCGGCGATGTGGAAGATGCTTCCCCAGCAGCGCCGTTTTACCCCGAAGAAGCTGAGTTTCGCCGGTGAGGCGGCCGCCATGTTGGGTCATTGGCGCCACCCGAAGACCGCCGCGATATTCGCCATGGGGTTTGTGTCTATGGGGGCGTTCGTGTCGATGTATAACTACTTGGGCTACGAGCTGTCCACCACTTTTGGTTTGTCCGAAGGTGTCGTCGGTTCGGTGTTTGTGTTGTACCTGTCGGGCACTATCAGTTCGGCGCGGGCGGGAAACCTTTCGGGCCGCTTCGGCCCGTCGGTGGTGTTGTTGTTTTCTGTCTCGTTGATGCTTGTCGGTTTGCTTTTGACCTTGTCCGGTCATTTAAGCGTCGTCATTGTGGGGCTGCTGATTTACACCGCTAGTTTTTTCGCCACCCATTCCACCGCCAGTGGATGGCTGGGGCAGGTGGCGACCAAGGACCGGGCGGAAGCTTCCTCGATGTATTTGTTGTGTTACTACACCGGTTCTGCGGTGGTGGGGTGGCTGGCAGGGTTTGTGTTCGGCGATGACCGGTGGGGGCTTTTGGTGGCAGCGCTTTCACTGTTGGTCGGTGTCGGAATTTTGATTGCGTTCCTGTTGTGGTTTTTCGGCCGTAAACGCCACGGCGCGCACCAACCCCGCTAGCATTTTTGCCGCGCCGGTGGCCGAGGATGCCTTGAGTTTTGGTAGGTATCCCACTGGCTTGCCGTCCCCTGGCCTGCCCGCCCCGGTGGCTAACAGTCGGGTGTGTCTTTTTGTGGGGTCTGCTGTGGCCGTCCGCCCCGGCGGTGATGCGGTGCACTATTTTTTCCGCCCTCGCGTTGAGGCACTCACCGCTAAATTCATGGTCGTTGATCCCGGGGGCAGACACGGGTGCAGACAGAGAAAAGCCGCCGCCACTTGTGGTGTGGCGGCGGCGAAGGTGTTTACCCGTCAAAGGCGGGGGATTCGCGCTGGTTTAGGCGCGGGGGAACACCACGATGCCCTCACTGGCGCCTTCGCGACCGATGAGGTACTTCTTGCCGTCCTTGGACACTGCAATCACCATCGGCCCGCCGTCGAGCAGCTTGTTAGCAGTTTTTAGGTTTTCGTGGTCGTTGATGCCCACCAGCGTCTGAACAACACTTCCGATTTCGAATGCGCCTTTATCACTCATCTTCACAATGGGGGCGCTGCCGCTATTGGTGTCGATTGTTTCGTACCACCGGCCGATTCCGTCCTCAGTGTCGTTGAAGTCGGCGGAGATCTCCAGCGGGAACCTGTTGTGGGCCTTCAGGCCTTTGCTCAGGATGTTTTTGACTTCTGCGGGGTCGGTGACCAGGGTGTAGCCGTCATGAGTGAAAGAGGCGGTTTCCAGGGGGGTGTGCTGGTGGCCGAACGCGCCGTGGGAAGAACCCACCTGAGGCGCATCGGAGGACGAGGACACACCGAACAGTCCGGCAAAAAGCATGATCAGTGCGCCCAATGCGGCAACGATGTGGTGTACGGGGATGGCTCCCATGGGGTGAACTCCTTTGTGTGTGCGCCCGGTGTCCTCATAGCAGTTGCTGTGGGACTTAAAAGGTGGGCGCGGATGAAACGGTGGCTTAAGGGTTTGCCCGCTGTTTTTATGATGCGTTGTCACCGCGGTGCGTGTCGGCGCGCCAAGGATGGGTGTGGTGCCCCATCCGGGTCATGGGTTGACTGGTGTGCCGGTTCGCGTGGGTGACGTGGCGGTACCTGGGTGGCTGTACGTGGCCCTGTGCAAGGTGTTGTGCTCGCAGTGGGGCCAGGTGGCCTGCAGGTGGTTTCATCTTATAGGCGTAGGCCTTTTTTCGCTGCGCTTTGTGGGCGGTATTACTGGACTGCGGGTGCGGGGTGTTAAAGCTGCGGGATGCCGGGTGCGCCGGCGGCGAGCCATTCGCGCACGGCGCGGGTGGCGCGGCAGTCTTCCTCGTTGTAGGTGAGGATGCGGCCGGCAAGGTGTGGGTCTTGCCGGGCGGTGAGGAAGGCGTCAACACTTCCTTCGCCGGCGAGTTCGGTTTCGTGGAAGGTGAATCCGGCGTGGGGGGCGACGTCTTTAAGCCCGAGCCCGTAGGGGCTGACGAGGTGTTGGCGGACGTGTTTGAACACATCGATCCAGGTGGGGCTGGAGATGAATTCGCGAATCTCCAGTGGGGTGGGGCAGGCAAGCCCGTCGGGGGTGATGTGCCCGTTGAAGCGGCGGGCGCTGGTGGTCAGCCAGTGGTTTTCGCCGTGGTTGGAGTAGCAGTAGATGCCGATTGAGCGGCCGGTTTCTTCGGCGTGTTCGCGGTGGTTTTTAAGCCAGTGCCAGAAGCGGGTGAAGTTGTTGGCTTCCTCTTCCCCGCCGAGCTCCGTGAAGGTGGCAAAGGGGGTGTAGGTGGTGCCGTCGAATCCGCCCCACAGGTAGGCGCCGTGGTCGAGGAAGGCTTCCATGTCGATGTCGATTTCGATATCGAAGCGGTCGATGGTGGGCGTCGTATTGGGGGCTATAAGCAGGGGAATGTTGTTGCGCCAGGCATCGGCGAGTTTGTTGTCGGGAAAGAAGCTGGAGTCGATGAGTCCTTGGACGGTGGTGATGCCGGCCTCGCGGAAACGGTTGGCGGTATCCCCGGGCAGGTAGAGGGAAATATCGTCGGTGCGGGTCAGTTGTTGTTCGCAGTCGGGGCTAAACCGGCAGGTGCGGCATTCTTTGGTGCGGCGCGGCCCGGTGGCGACCGGCTGGTTCAGGGCGCGTTCGAGGGCCTCACTTAAGGCGGTGGTGTCCACGATGAAGCAGCGGTCGGTGTCTTGTCCGATGGCGCCACCGATGGGGGTGTGATGGTCGGTGGCGGCGAGCCCAACGTGGTTGAGGAAGTGTGCGCCGATGGCCAGCCGGTAGCCGTCGGCGGCGTGGTGGCGCAGTTTATAGGGCGCTTCCACGATGCTGCCCAGCCCCAGGCGGCTGGTGGCGATCATGGGGGTGGTGTGGTGGTGGCTGGGCCGGGCGACGCGGTGGGTGGAATAGATGATCGGCAAGTAGGTGCCGTCTGCTTGGCGGGCCAGCAGGTCAATGGTGGCACACAACGGCCCCGCGGTCACCTGGGCGTTTTCGATAAGGGTATGGCCGGCGGCCAAAGCTTCGAGGGTGTCGAATTCGTTGGTGCAGGTAATGCGGGAGAAGTTTTTGTTGTCGCCAATACTGGGCCGGGTGGGCAAGGTCGCGGTGATGGTGGCGACTTGGGCGGCGTGGCGTTCGGCGCGGCCCGCACTGGTGGGGGTGCTGGGGACATGCGGGTAGGTGAGTTTTTGAACCAGCCGGTAGCGGCAGCCCACCAGATCGTGGGGTTCGGCAACACAACCGGTGTGGCGGGCGGAATCTTCCCCGGGGACGGCGTCTTGGGTGGCGGCGTGGGTGAGCCCCTCGGCGGCGGCAGTGGTGATGAGTTCTTCGACGGTGATGGTTTCCCCGTCGGCGATGCGCTGCAGGATGGGGGCGGTGATGGGTTGCCACACGCCAGCTGGGCTGGTGTGGGGTTGGGTGTGTGCCGCAGCACCGACAGCTGTGGTGGTGTGCGGGCTCGTGTCCTCCTGTGAGGGTGGGTGTGGGCTGGTCACTAGCGTTTAACAGTAGCGCCGGGGCGGGGGTGTTTTCCACTGGGCGGCAGGTGCGGGTGACCTAGATGACCCAGAGCAGTGCGAAAGGCGGTCGCGTGTCAGGGCTTGGGGTGTTGAGCCATGATCGCTTGGGGGCGATGGGATAAGGCGCGCGAGGGCCATCCCCACGGCTGAGGCGGTGCGGTGTGAAAGCCGTAGGCGTGGCTGAGTCTGTGTGATTGTTCAGGCAGTGCAGTTTGAGGGGCAGCGTGGCTTTGGGCCAGTGCTTTTTAGAGAGCGCGCCTCAGGGAGCGCGGTGGTCACTGGGGCCGGTTGCGGTGTGGCGGCTGGTG
Organism: Corynebacterium aquilae DSM 44791; assembly: GCF_001941445.1. Taxonomy (NCBI): domain Bacteria; kingdom Bacillati; phylum Actinomycetota; class Actinomycetes; order Mycobacteriales; family Corynebacteriaceae; genus Corynebacterium; species Corynebacterium aquilae. The sequence goes on from NZ_CP009245.1 coordinate 2,826,987, forward strand.
TGACGGATGGGTTGGGGCGGCGGGTTGTGGGGCCAATGAGTGACTAAGACGATGGCCGCGACTACGAGCAGGATGGACACGCCGGTGATGTAGGAGGAGTGCGCGATGGCGTATCCCGCGGCGGGGATAGCGGACACGGCAAGCACAGCGGAGACAGTGCGCAGATGGTGCATGGTGATTTTTTCGGCTCGGTTGTTTAGCGGTTGGGTGTGGCGTGGGTGTGTTTCAAGCTACCGAGCACACGCTGTGTTGGTTGTGGTTTTCAGCAAAGTTTTAACAAAATCTGCATATATAATTATGCTCCTATCACTTCCTACAAAAGTGCAGTTCACAACGCCTGCGATTCACCCTCCCGGGTGAGGCTCCCGATGGCCGTTTTGCTATCTCCGAACCACCCGCAGGGCGTAAGTCCCGGCCGCTTGTCTGCACGGCAGCACACATCTTTTTCTTAGAGGCGGGCAACCAGTGCCGATCGGGCACGAGGGTGCTGTGGGGTTGGTGTTGGTTGGTGTTTGTTGGTTGGCGTTGGTTGGCGCTGGGGGATGTTGGAGGATGCTGGGGGTTATTGGGTGATGCTGGGGGATGTTGGGCAATAGTGGTGGGTGGGTGTCGGCAGGTGACGGTGATGGTCGGTGTTGGTGGGTGACGGTGATGGCCCATGATGGCGGGTGCTGGAGGGTGCTGGTGGTGGTTAGCGATGTTGGGTGATGCTGGCGGTTGGTGATGTGTGAGGGGTGATGATGATGGTGGTGGTGGGTGCTGGTTATTTGATGGTGTTGCGTGGCGGGCACGCTGTGGGTGCGGGCGGATAGAGCAGCACCGGTAGTGGTGATGGTGGGCGCTGCAGTCAAAGCGGTGGGCGGGCCTTTTATGCTTTCATCGAGGGGGACAACGGTGGTTTAGCGCAACGGCTTTGCTGCCGGAAGGTAATGTTGGGGGCATTACCGCGGGTGAAGGGCTCACCTCCTATCACCTGCGGCCGAAAACAATTGTGTCTACGCCGAACAAACACTTCTATGCCCATCTGCCCGCCCTCTGTGGCCGGTAGTGAGGCTCGAGGTGGTTAGGAAAACGAAAAGTGTCTGTGCTGAAGAAGATCCTGAAGAAGCGTCGCGCCGCAAAGCAGGCCGCCAAGACTGAGGTCAAGGCCGCCCAGGCGCGCGCACGCGCCCAGGTCAAGGCCCGCGCCCAGCTGACCAAGAGCCAGGCGAAGCTTTTGGAGCGGCAGGAAAAGAAGCTGCGCAAGGCCGAGTCGAAGGGACTCAAAGCCAAGCGCAAGCACGAGCGCAAGCTCGCAGAGACCAAGCTCAAGCAGCTGGAGGCCGGCCGCCTGAACAAGGCCACCGTTAGCCGCTTCCTAGGCGTCGCCCGCCTGGCCGCCCCGGTGGTGCTGCCGCTGCTGTACCAGGCCATCACCAAGGCCCGCTCCGTGGGCGTGTCCGCCCAGGCGCAGCGCCTGGGTGTGTCCGCACAGGCACTCGGGGAGCACTCCGGTCACGGCGCCCCGCTGAAGGCCCGCATCGATGGGGTGAAAAACACCCTGAAGGAATCCTCCCTGCCGGCCGGTTTCGTCCGGGACGCCAACAATCGTCTAGACAAGCTGGTTGAGGCCGTGGATAACGCCGAGTTCCTCACCCCGGATCAGCGCCGCCGCGCCTACCGCAGCATCAACGGCGACATCGATGGTGTTGTCGGTGAGATCCAGGATCGCCACCACAAGGCCTAAACACCACCTTTTTGGTGCGGCCCCTTTTCGCCGCGCCGGCGCCGTAGCGCCACCTTGGGGCGTGTGCCCCGCACCCAAATGCTGCCGGTGCGGGTCACACGCCCCAGTCTTTTCCGCTTTTCTTCTTCCGCCTTTTTCCGCTTTCCCCCTTGTCGCTCTCCCCTGTGCCGTCTTCTCCTGTGCCGCTTTCCCCAGCGCCCTAGTCCCCCACACACCACCCAGGTGCAGCGCCCATCGTGAGCACCCATCGTGCCGGCCACCCATGGCGGGGGTCGAAAGAAGTTTTGGGGGGTGCTGCGGGGGGCATAAGCACAAGCGCAGCACCATAATTTTCGGTAGCGTCCCACACAAAGGTGTGGCAACGCCCACACCCTAAGGCGCACCCCCCGATGGTTGGTGCGCACACCCCGCACCAACCCCATCAACCCACCCACCACTTGTGCAGGAAGGCACCAGTTACCCCATGAGCACCACCGCGAGTTCCCGCACCGGCACCAACCTCACCCGGCGCACCATGCTCAAAGCCAGCTGCGCCGCCGGTGCCGGAGTCGTCGCCACCCAGCTCGGCCAGGCACAGGCCCAACCGGCCCCCACCCCGGCCGGGCACGCAGTGTTCCAACACGGCGTCGCCTCCGGCGACCCCTACCCCCGCAGCGTCATCCTGTGGACCCGCGCCACCACCACCCCCAACGACGCCCCCGGCGCAGGCGCCGGGGTGGCCACCCCGCTGGCCTGGCAGCTTTCCCGCGACCCCGAATTCCGCCACATCGTCGCCTCCGGGCAGGCCCTGGCCCAACCGGAAAGCGACGGCTGCATCAAAGTCGAAGCCCAAGGCCTTGAGCCCCACACCAGCTACTACTACCGCTTCACCGTCACCGGTGGCGCGTACGCGGGACAGACCTCCCCGACTGGGCGCACCCAAACCGCCCCCAGCCCGGGCGCGAAAGTGGACTCCTACCGCATCGCTTTGCTGTCGTGCTCCAACTGGGAGGCAGGCTTTTTCCAGCCCTACCGGGATCTAGCGACCCGCGGCGACATCGACATCGCCCTGCACGTCGGCGACTACATCTACGAGTACCCCACCGGGGAATACGCCGCCAAAGGCGGCCGGGTCATCCGCCAACACCACCCGCTGCACGAAATCGTCACCCTATCTGACTATCGGGCCCGCTACGGGCAATACCGCACCGACCCGGACCTGCAGGCCGCGCACGCCGCCTGCCCCTGGGTGGTCACCTGGGACGACCACGAAATCGCCAACGACGCCTGGGACACCGGGGCGGAAAACCACGACCCCGCCACCGAAGGCGACTACCTTAGCCGCCGGGACGCCGCCATGCAGGCCTACCTGGAATGGCTGCCCATCAGGGCCCTGCCCTTCGCCAACGGCGGGCGCATCTACCGCACCCTCGGGTTCGGGGAGCTCTTCGAGCTGAACATGCTGGACCTGCGCTCCTACCGCAGCGAATACGTCGAAAAAGCCGCCGCCGATAACCCCGACCGCACCATGCTCGGATCCGAGCAATACAGCTGGCTGGCCGGGAAACTCACCAGCGGCAACACCACCTGGCAGCTCGTCGGCAACTCCGTGATGATCTCCCCCATCCTGCTGCCGCCGCTCGACCCCGCCATCGCCCGCGGCATCACCGAGCTCACCGGGCTGGCCCGCGACGGCTACCCCTACACCACCGACACCTGGGACGGCTTCACCGCCGAACGCTGGCGCCTGCTCAACCTGCTCAAGAGCAACAACATCAACAACGTGTGCTTCCTCACCGGCGATATTCACACCTCCTGGGCCGGCGAGCTCCCCCTCGTCCCGGCCCGCTACACCCCCGGCGACTACGCCGCCGTCGAATTCGTCGGCCCCTCCATCACCAGCGCCAACATTGATGAAATGTACAACCTGCCGGACAATTCCCCCCTGGCAGCAGCCGCAGCAATGGCACTAACCGGAGTAAACCGCCACCTGAAATACTGCGACCTCGACCACCACGGCTACTGCGTGCTGGAAATTGCGCCCGAATACATTCACTGCGACTGGCTGTTTACCCACAACAAGGACATCCCAGACAGCTCCATGTATGTAGCAAAATCGATGCGCACCACCAAAGGCCACGGCATTTTCCCCGTCAATTTTGCCCTCGACCCAGCCGGCCACTCCCCCGCCTAAAACAGGCACGCAAGCGCAAAACCGCGCACACAAACACCGGCCACCACAAGGCCGCATTTTCACTAAGCCCCGGGGCAAACACACAGCTAGATGCTGTAAACCCCCCGGGGTTTTCGTGGCTTTTACCCCGCCATTCAGGGCGCAAGTTTGGGGTTTATCGCAGCGTAAAAGCAAAAAAGAAAGCCCGCGTTGGGGTGTTGAGTTTCACCGGGATTGGATTGTTTAAAAAGCGCTGACAGAAAGCTGGAAAACACCCCGGGGGTAGAACAGAGGTAAAAGGCAAAAATTTGTTTGTTTATTTTTCCTTTATTGCGCTACACTCTCGTATTGAATCCAGGCAACGACTTTTGCACGAAATGATTAAAGGAGCATAAGCGATGGCCCAAAAGCAGGTCACTCAATATTTCGACGATATTGACCACACTCCCCTTTCCCAGGACGAAGTCCACGTCGTCCGTTTCGGCGTCGACGGCACCAACTATGTTCTCGAGGTGTCCGAGGCCAACGCGCAGGCCTTCCACGACGCCATCGCCCGCTTCGTCGAGCACGCCCAGCCCGACACCACCCGCACCACCACCAGCACCCGCTCCAAGCGGTCCGGCAGTGGCAGCACCAACTCCACCGGCATCCCCGCCAAGCGGATCCGCGAATGGGCGCAACAAAACAACATTGAGGTCAACGATCGCGGCCGCCTGCCCCAGGAAGTCGTCGACGCATACCGCGAAGCCGGCGGAACCTTCTAAAGGCTTTCCCGCACCACACCCGCCCCTTAACAGGGGCGGGTTTTCTCATGTTCACACCATGGGCACAAAAGGCAGGGCGGTCGGCTGCCGGCGGCCCCCACAAAAAAATGATAGTAAATAGTGCATAAAAGTATTCCGCACCCGCCATAGAATTACGCCAGCAATGGGCCAGCTGGGATGTTCATATATTGAGCTGAAATCTTTTCAAATAGTGAGACTTTCTCTTTTCCCATACGGTTTTCTTAGTGAAACTTCCCCCACCCCCTCCCCGCTTAAAGGTAACACCTTATAGCGGATGAGCAGCACAAATGCGCCATACCCCCACCGGCATAGCTCTTTCAATAACGGCGCCGCTCACCCAACAAAAAGCCCCCGCAGCACAGCCACACGCAATTGTTTCACAACTAAATGTTTGCGCCAGAATGGAAGAAAAAATGTCCCCAAAAAGTCGCATATTACGAATCTCTTATGTACAGTAAATCTGGCGTCGCCCCACGGGGCTAAAAAACCAACGGCACAAAACACCCCACCGCACTGATGAAAGGAAAGGAATGGACGTCCTCCAAGAGTTAGCTATCTTCGTCATAGCCTTAGCTCTACCCACCGCAGGATTTTTGGTCTCCCACGGATCCTTTCCCATCGGTGCCGCCATTTTGACCATCGCCACCGTTTTCGTCCTCGTCGCCTTCTGGCCCACCTGCTGCCTAAAAAGCGGCGACATCCACCCGACGACAAACCCCACCTAATTCCGCCGCAGCGCCCCAGCTCACGCGGCCTAAAAACCCCAAAAGCCCTGCCCTTTAAGCCCACACCGTGGAGATAAAGAACAGGGCAATTTTTTTATGCCTGCAAAAACCTAGAGCACACCCTGATCGCGGGCTGCCGCCACCGCAGAGGTACGCGAGCGCACACCCAACTTGTCATAAATGTGCACCAGGTGAGACTTCACGGTGGCCTCCGACAGGAATAGGATCTCCCCAATATCCCGGTTGGACTTACCCGAAGCCACCAGCTTCAACACCTCCAACTCGCGGGGAGTCAAAGAGGTACGGGGGGTGCGCACGCGCTCCATGAGGCGATTAGCCACCACCGGCGACAGCGTCGAGTCACCCTCGGCGGCCGAACGCACCGCAGCGATCAGCTCTGCCGGCGGGGCATCCTTCAACAGGTAACCCACCGCACCGGCCTCAATGGCACCCAAGATATCGGCGTCGGTGTCGTAGTTCGTCACCATCAACACGTTCGGGGGGTTTGCGGCGGTGGCCTTAATCGCGGCGGTCGCATCCGCACCGGTAGACACCCGGGTGCCTTCTGCGCCGGGGCCGAAACGCAAATCCATCAGGATCACATCGATGCCACCGGCCTGCGCCGCGGCAATCGCCCCCTCAGCGGTGGAGACCTCACCGACTACCTCAATGTCTTCGGCGTGCTCCAAAACGGCACGCAAACCAAGGCGAACAATCTCATGGTCGTCAGCGAGAAGAACGCGGATCATGTGTGGGTTTCCCATCGGTGAAAAATAAAAGAGGTTTCAACTAAATCTATTGCACTAGCAGTGCGCCAGCAATGTCGCAGGCGCCCAGCGGGCGCCCGCGAAAAGGACACACTAAGTTGCCTATCCCCTAAGAGTAGAGCAAAAGCCACCAACGCCGGTGGCCATAAGGCCTAGAGGTCAAGCTCCGTACGGTGCGCTAACTGTTCCAACGTCTTCAAGCTCGCAATGGTGCCCGTGGGTGATTGCTCCTCAATCGGGATCGCAATCGACACCGCGGTACCCCGGCCCGGGGTGGACTCCACGGTGACCTCACCGTGCTGTTCAGCGGCGCGCTGCTTCATCGCATCCAACCCAATATGCCCCAAGCCCGCCGGGCGGGCCGCCACCGTCGCCGGATCAAAGCCCACCCCGTTATCGACCACATCGATCCGCACCTCGTCTTCGCCATAGGTCAACGTCACATGGCAGGCCTCGGCGTGGGCGTGCTTGGCAACATTGCCCATCGCCCCCTGGGCGATGCGCAGCAACGCGGCCTCAGTCCGCATCGGCAGCTGCCGTTCCTCACCTTCCACATGGATGTGCACCTTTGGTCCTACGATCTGGCCGGCCACGCGCTGTAATGCGCCTTCCAGGGAGGTTTTCGACAGGGCCGCCGGTTGCAGTGCCGCGATCATGGCGCGGGCTTCCTGCAAGTTATCGCCGGCGGTGGTGCGGGCCAACTCCAGGCGTTTGAGGATGCCCTCCAGCTGCTCATCATCGACCGGCAGGGCTGCGATGTCTTGCTCGGTGACGCGCAACAGCATCTGGATGCTCGACAAGCCCTGGGCCAAAGTGTCGTGAATTTCGTGGGCGATGCGCTGCCTTTCCGCGGCCACGCCGGCGGCGCGTTCACTTTTCGCCAACTGGTGGCGGGTCGCCAAGAGTTCTTCAATGAGCGCCTGGCGCTCATTGTTGACCGCAATCAAGGCCTTGAAGGCGTAGTCGATGCCGATGGTGACCAGGGCCGCCACCGTTGGTCCCAGCACACCACCGGCGGTGATGTTGGGGTACAGCGATCCGATACCGATGGTGGTGGTCACTACGATCGCGACGATGCCCCGGTAGTCCGGCAACACATGCAAGTACAAGAAGAACAGGGGAAACAGCATGTAGATGGCGGTGGGGCTGATCGGCAGCATCGCCACCCAGACCGCCGTCAACGCCACCAGCCACCCCTGTGCGGCAAAGGAACCCACCGGGTGCTTGGCCCGGTCGCCCAGCACATAGATTCCGGCATACAGGCCACACAGCCCGGTGGTGACCAGCATGCCGATCACATCGCCACGCAAGCTGGCGGCGATGACCACCAACAGCAGGATCGTCGTCAAGATGTGAATGCCCTGGCGAATAGCGTTTTCGCTGGGGGCCGGCCGGCGGCGGGCGCGCAGGGAGACAGATTCCTGCTGTCCTTCCTCCGCAGCCCGCGGTGGGGTGGCCGGAAAAGTTGCACTGGTGTCCATGCGCACCAGCCTAGCGGTCGCAGACCACCTCACCCGGCGCGAGCGCCAGGGTGGGCGCCGGGGTGGGCGGCAGCCTCATGGGGCTGTGCCCGCTAGGCTTGGGGTCATGAATGTTGGCCGAGTTTTCTCCCCCACTGTCCGCCGCGCTACCGCCGCGAGCCTCGTTGTCGCCGGATGCGCGCTTGGTGCGTGTAGTGCCCAGCCGGATGACACGGCGGCGTCTCCGACTGGCCCAGAGTTGGCCAGCACCACCCCGCCTGCGGCTGAGCAGCCGGCCGCGGATGAGGGTTTGCCTTTTGATACTTTGCCGATGATTCCGGCAGGCCGGGAGGATTTCACTGACTGCCCGTATTTGGACACCACGTTCGTGGCGGATACCAATGGCCAGAAGGTGACCGGGCAGGGTATCGATACTCGCTTTGATACCCCGGCGTGCGTGTTTTGGTCTTATCCGGAGGAGCCTCAGTTGACGGTGTTGGTGCGCCATATGCACACCCCGCAGCAGGCTAAGGAGGTGGTGGACTGGGCGGCGCCGGTTGATGCGACTAGTCCTGCTTCTGAGCCGCAGGGCTGGGATGGTGGCCGGGGTTCGTTGGGCCCGGAGTCTTCCGTGTATGCGGTGTTTAAGGACACGGTCGCGGTGGTGGTGTTTTCTAATCAGCAGCAGTCGATTAAGCCGCAGTTGGTGGCGGAAAAGGCGATTGAGAACCTGGGTCTTTAGGGCTTTGTGTTCCCCCTGCGGGTTTGCTCGTGGGGATAGCTGGGATGCGACAAGCACCCCTGGTGGCCTGTGCGTGTGTGCGGGCAGGCCACCGGGGGTGCTTGTGGTTTTTCACGGCGCTTTTTATACCCGGCGCGCCGTGGGTGGGGTGGGTTTAGACGGCGACGTCGTTGTAGGGCATGAGGGTGGAGACGTAGGGGAAGACGTAGGCCATGAGGAGGTAGAAGATGGCGGCGAGGATGGCGAGTGCGAGGATGGCTTTGACGATGACGGGGCCGGGGAGGTGGTTCCAGATGAATGCGTACATGTTATTTCTCGTTGAGTTCGGCGGGGGTGTAGCCCGGTTTTTTCTCGTCGGTGCGGACGAGCATGGCGTGGAGGATCATGCGTTCTTTGTTGGAGAACTGGGGGTGGCAGGTGGTCATGGTCATTAGGCCTTCTTGGGTGTCGGCTTGTGCGACGTCGAGGCCGGGGATGGGGTCGATGGTGGTGACGTCGCCGGGGAGGGTGATTTCGCGGCCGGGGACGTGGGAGTAGTCGCCGCTGGTGACGCGTTCGACTTGTTCGGGTTTGAGGCATTTGGCGGCGGCTGCTGCGCGGTCGTCGGTGTCGACGGGGAGCATGCGGTAGATGTCCCAGCTGGTTTCGGTTTCGACGATGACGGCGTCGCAGGATTTGAGGTTGCCGAGGTCGTTGAAGGGGGCGCCTTTGCCGACGCGGTGGCCGGCGACGGCGAAGTTGCCGGGTTTGCCGGGCATTTGGGTGTCGACGTAGCGGCCGGGTCCGGCGAGGAGGTCTTCGTCGCTGGTGCCTTCGACGATGGCGAATTGGAAGTCGGGGCCGAAGGCGGGGATGTACATGCGGGCGAATGCTTCCCCGAGGGCGGGGGTGCGGTTGACGCGGGCGTTGCTCAGGTCGCCGGTGGCTTCGTCTTTGTTCCAGCGGTCTTCCATGCTGGCTGCGACGCGGTCTTGTTCTCTTCCGGCTTCGATGTTGGTCCAGAAGGATTCGTAGAACGCGAACAGGAGCAATAGGGCTCCTGCGGTGAGGAAGATTTCGCCGAGGACGGACACGAAGGTGGCTTTCGTCTTGGGGCGTTTCTTCGGCGCAGGGCGTGCGGGTTGGGTCATGGTGGGAAAGTGTAGTCGAAGCTGCTGTGGGGCTTGTGTGTGGTTGTTTGGGGTTGTTCGGGGGTTGTTTGGGGGTTGTTCGGTTGAGGTGGGGGTTGGTGGGGGCAGGGTTTAAGCTGGATGGCGTTGTCGCGCAGGCGCCGCTGGTGAGTGTTTTTGCGGTGTGTGCGCCTGTGCGGGCATGCGGTTTTGTGTGCTGTGTCGTTGCGAAAGGGTTGTTTGGCGTCATGGAGTGGATGATTTACCCGGTGTCCGGGGTCATGAAGCTGTGGTTTTTGGCGCTGCATCATGGGTTGGGGCTTTCCACTGGGGTGGCGTGGGTGGTGAGCCTGTTTGGGTTGATTGTCACGGTGCGCAGTGTGGTGTTGCCGTTTTCCTATATTCAGTATCGGGCGGGCCGCATCATGGTGAATTTGCGGCCGGTGATGCGCAAGCTGGATGAGGATGCCCGCTATGTGGATACGGGCGTGGCGTTGCGGGAGTATGAGCAGGCGAAGAAGCAGGCGCAGAAGGATGCGGGGCATCGTCCGGCGGCGGGGTGTGTGCCGGCGTTGATTCAGATTCCGGTGTTTATTGGTTTGTATCAGGTGTTGTTGCGGATGGCGCGCCCTGATGAGGGGATTGATGCGGCGGTGCATCCGCCGATTGGTTTTTTGACTAGTCAGGATGTGCAGAGTTTTTTGGCGGTGCGTGTGGGTGGCATGCCGTTGCCGGCGCATGTGCGGATGACGGCGCAGCAGTATGCGGAGTTGGGGGTGAGCCACGATGAGGTGTTGCGTTTTGTGGCGCCGTATTTTGTGGCGGCGGCGGTGTTTTCGACGCTGAATATGTTGTATTCCTTGTACCGGTCGTGGTTGACGATGGATTTCGCGTCGCGTAATTCGCGGATCTTGTACCGCACGTTTATTGCGATGGCGATTGTGACCCCGTTGTTTCCGTTGTCGTTTGGTTTGACGGGTCCGGCGCCGGTGGCGATTGCGTTTTATTGGTTTGCGAACTCGTTTTGGACGATGGCGCAGATGGTGGTTCTGAATGTGGTGTTGGATCGCCGGATGCCGATTAGTGCGGAGTTTAAGCAGGTGCGGGATCGGGAGCATGAGGAGTTTAAGGAGGATGTGCGCGCGAAGCGGCGGTATAAGCGCACGCTGCGGCTTAATCGGGTGAAGATGCTGGTGATGCCGCACCGGGTGAAGGATTTGCGGGAGCATTCCGCGCAGGCGGTGGCTGTGTGGCAGGAGCGGCTGGATGAGAAGCGGCAGGAGCGGCAGCGTTTCCAGGAGGCCCGGAAGAAGGCCCGTAAGGAGCTCACGGAGTTGCAGAAGGCGGAGCGGGAGGCCAAATCCGCTAAGGGGGCGCATCGTGCGGATGACGCCGCTAAAGCGGATCCTGAGGGTGGGTCAGCTGAGCTGGATCCTGCCCAGGGCTTTGATGGTGCCGATGGGGGCACCGATGAGCAGCGTTCGGCCGCGGATAGTTAGCTGCTTGGGGCGGGAATAACGTTCGGGGCGGGGTGTTTGTAGCTGACCAGCGGCCACGCGCACTGTGTGTTGGTGCGTGTGGCCGCTTGTGCGGTGGGGGCTTTTGTTCGCATCCCGCTGGCTCGCCTGCGGCGGAGCGGGGCGGGGTGGGGGTGCGCCTTCGTGCGGGGCGGGGTGGGGTTAGATGGAGTAGTCGGCTGGGGGTGCGGACAGGAGTTGTTTGGCGAGATCCCGGGCGGTGTGGAGTGGCTCGAGGGAGCGGCTGAGTCGGGAGCCTGCTAGCCCGCCGTCGAGGAAGACGAGGAGTTGGTTGGCTTGGGTGGTGCCGGGGTAGCCGTTTTTCTCGGTGAGCAGATCGGTCATGGTTTGGTGGCACCAGCGGCGGTGTTCGCGCACGGCGGCGACGATGCCGCGCTCAGAGTCGGTTTCGGGGCGCGGGTATTCGTTGGCGGCGTTTTGGAAGTGGGAGCCCCGGTAGTCTTTGGCGGGTTCTTCTTCGATGCACTGGTCGAAAAAGGCCAGGATTTTGTCTTCCGCGCTGCTCAAGTCTTTGGTGCGGGCGTAGTAGTCGGCCCGCCATTTTTCGTCGAGTTCTTGCAGGTAGGCGATGACCAGGGCGTCTTTGCTGCCGAACAGGGAGTACAGGGAGGCTTTGGCGACGTCTGCTTCGCGCAGCACCCGGTCGATGCCGATGACGCGGATGCCTTCCGTGGTGAACAGGTTGGTGGCGGAGGCTAAAAGGCGTTCGCGGGGACTGGGGCGGTCCCGCCGGCGGCTGGGTTTTTTCCCCTTCGCTTTGGAAGCATCAGCTGCCACAACAACCCCTTTACCTTCGCTTGAAAACTCTGCCCACAACCCCAATGCGCGACACCTTGAAGCCCAGGTAGGGGCAGGTGGCGCCGGTGGGGTCAAGACACCAGGTGCCACCGGGCGGTGGCACACATGCACTCTCATTCTAGACAAACCGGTTCATACTTTTTAGAACAACCACGCTCAAATGATTTTTTCCTACCCCCAAAACCTCCACCGGGCCGGTAAGTAAAAGGGGTTGACGCATGCAGCCCACTTTCCTCGGCCGCACGGGGGATGAAAAGCGGCACTCAACATCCCCCGCATGCCCCACAGCCCGACCGGCGGAGCGTCACAGACTCCTCAACTTCGCTACCGGTTCTTATGCCGCTTGCGCCGGCGACGTGAATCCGCGCCGGGGTGGCATAAAAAAATTCCCCCGGGCACACCACCCGGGGGAAACTTCTTGTCTGCAGGCCCACGCGCTTTTTGTGCGCGGGCCGGACAGCTATGGGTTATTTCTTGCTGCGGATTGCCTGCAGGATGGTTAGCAGGATGACCGCACCGATGACACAGGTCACCAGGCTGAAGATGAGGCCGCCGCCGGCAACGTCGAAGCCGATGAGGCTGAGAATCCAGCCACCGAGGAAACCGCCGATGATACCGACGATGATGTTGGCGAGCAGGCCCTGCTGTGCGTCAGTGCCCTTGATCTTGGAGGCGATCCAGCCGGCGAGGCCGCCGATGATGATCCAAGCGAAAAATCCGAGAGTGGGGGTCATGTTTAGCTCCTTTGTGGGTCTGTGAACCTCGCAACGAGACGTTGCGGCCCGCGGGGATGCGGTGAAGGTTCGCGGGCTCCACGTTTTGGTAGCCCGTCGCTCGCCGGCGCTGTCGCCAGGTGCGACAACAACAACCCGTGCGAGCGTATGCATTTATTGCAACATCCACGTTATCTATTTATTCCCCACAGGGCTAACCGCTTTTTAAGCAAACACACAAAAATCATGCATAAACCCTCATCACACCCCCGCAGAGTGTGATGAGGGTTAAGTTTTTGGGCGCTAGCACCCAGCCAATGACTCCCTCCTTTCGCCCGTTAGGACGACAGGGAGGACAAGGCAGCGCTACCCATCGGAGTCAGTCCTTCGGGGGCGTTACCCGTCCACTCAGGCTCACTCGGGACTGCTGGCGCAGGTGCCGGCGCGGGTGCGGGTGCGGGTTCTGGGTCGGGCTTGCGGAAGGCATTGCACTGCACGCCACGGGTGAGGGTGGCTTCAAAAACCTCGGCGTTCATCGCAACCACGGCCGCGTAGTTATCCGCATCCAGTTGGGAGCGCAGCCCAGCAACCAGGGCCAGGTCCAAACCCTTGTCCTTAAGGATTGCCCGCCACTGCGCTTCGGTCTTGGTGCCGTCTCCGAACTGGGCCCGCACCTGCTCACAGTCGCGCTTGAGCTCGGCGGCTTTTTGTTTTTCGGAAAGCTTTCGCACCTGCTCCACGATCGGGGCTTGCTGGGCCTGGTCGGCGTGAGCCGGCAGGTTGGCCGCAAGCAGCGAGGCGCCGGAAAGTGCGCACACAAGGGCAACAGTCGAGATGTTCTTCATGGGGGTCCTTTCTCTACCCGATGCGTTCACCAGGAGATCAACAGCCAAAGCCACGCGACGCGGCCCGCAGGCGCATGCCGATAGGCCACAGGCTTGGCTGTTTTTGCCTGTCTAACCTCACGCTAGAAAAACTGACATGGAGGTTCAATGGTTTTTTGAAAAATACCTCCAGGTGGGCTACCCGTTCAGCTCATAGCGGTTGTGCCAGCACCCGCCGCGCTGCCCACAGGGGCCTGCAGCAGCATGCCTAGCGCAACGCCCCAAACCCACCACCGCCGTCACTGTTGGCCGCGCAGAAAAGACCACGAGCCCCCACCGCCGCACAGGAATCGACGATGGGGGCTTGGCGCTAGATCCAGCTGATCTGGCCGGAAGAAAAGCTTGTTCCGGTCTCAGGCGCTGGGTTAGGAGGACAGGGAGGAACCGCCGAAGCTGCCGGCGGGGGCAAGTCCCTGCGGGGCCTTACCCGGGGTATCAGGCTTGCCGGGCTGCGCGGGCTTGGCGGGCTTTGCGGGCTTTGCCGGCTTTGCCGGCTTGGTCGGCGTGGTGGGCTTGGTGGGCTTGGTCGGTGCGGAGCCCACGAAAACACCACACTGGCGGGCGCGCACGAACATGGCCTCGAAGACGTCCTCGTTCATCTTGACGACCTTGGCGTAGTTTGCCGGCGACAGCTGCTGCTGGGTGTGGGCCACCAGGCTCAGATTGGCGTTGTTCCGCTTAAACTCTGCGCGGACCTGCGCCTCGGTCACCTTGCCGGCGCCCATATCCTTGCGCACCTCAGCGCAGTCGCGGTTCAGCATTGCGGCCTTCGACGCAGCGGTGACATTGCGCATCTGCTCGACCAGCATCTGCTGCTGGGCTTCGGGAAGCTGCGCTTGGGCGACCGAGTTCGCGGAGAACATCGTGGCGCCAGCCAGCACGAAGGCTGCGGCGACGGTGGAGATTTTCTTCATGACACACCTTTCGTGTTTTCGAGCCGCCAGCCGGAAGAGAAAGCGCCTTGCGGCGGTGCGCCCCACCCCTAAAAAATGTGATGAGCGACATGTTGTGCTGGCGTAGGCTCATGCTAAGAAAGCCCCACAGGCATTTTCAAAGGTTTTTTAAAAAAGCTTTTCACCTGGGCTACCCGGGTGGGTGAACCTTTCTTCCAGTTCATTGCGCACCCCAAGGTGTTAGTTTCCGCTGTTAACACCCCTTGAGGATTTAGCCCACTGGGGTGAACTCGCCTCCCCGCACCCTTACAGCCACAGCGGGGTAGCACTGGGAGCTCACCCCGGGGGGAAGAAAACAGTCCTAGGGCGAAAAGATCCCCCGCCCCAGCGATGGCGGGTTATGCATGGCGGACGGTGGAAAGCCCGGCGCGCCCCGGCAGCCGGGTGCAGTGCGCGCATGACTAAAGCCACCGCCAAAGGCGGTGGCTGTGTGTCTTATCTGCGCTGTGTGTGCGCGACTAGTGGGTTTAGCTGTTGGGTCGCACCACGACCAGCGGGCAGGGGGCGGATTGCAGCAGGGCGCGGGAGGTGGAGCCCAGCAGCATGCCGCGGAAGCCGCCGCGGCCGTGGGAGCCGACGACGAGCAGCTGGGCGCCTTGGGCGGCGTCGGCCAGCGCCCTGACGGGGCGGTCGCGGGTGATGACTTTTTCTACCTCTACGCCGGGGTATTCGGATTGGTAGCCGGCGAGGCGTTCGGCGAGGAGTTTGTGTTGTTCTTCTTCCACCACGTCCCATTCTTCCTGGGCGGCCGATAGGCCGGCCAGGGATGCCTGGACTTGCATGTCCATCCAGGTGTGGACGGCGCGCAGCGGCACGTTGCGGGCTTGGGCTTCGGCGAAAGCGAACTCGACGGCTTTGTCGGACACCTCGGAGCCGTCCACACCGACGACGATGGGGGCGGTGGTGCTATCGGCGGTGGCGGTGTCTTCACGGACCACCACGACGGGGCAGGAGGCGTGGGAGACCACGGCCGCGGACACGGAGCCCATCACCATGCCGGACAGGCCGCCCAGGCCGCGGGAGCCCATGGCGATCATGGCTGCGTCTTTGGATAGCTCCAGCAGCATGTCGATGGGGGATCCTTCGGCGACGGTGTGGCCGATTTTGATGTCGGTGGCGATGCTGCGGGCGTGTGCCTCAGCGGCGTTGATGGTTTCCATCGTTTCGGCGAGCAGCTCGTCGAAGAGTTCCTGGGGCGGCACCATGCCTTCCGCGTAGAGGAATTGCGGCATGGTGTAGGAGGCGGCGAGCCGCAGGTCGAGGCCGCGGGCCTCGGCGGTGCGGGCCGCCCATTCCACGGCCGCGGTGGAAGCTTTGGATCCGTCGACGGCGACGACGACACTATTTTCACGGGCCATGGGATCTTCTCCTAAAAAACACGGTGGTTTGTGTGGTTGCACCACCATTGTCCCCCAAACTTCACGCCCGGTGGGGGCGATTCGTTGGATTCCTTTCGGTGTGATGCGAAACCATCACACCGAAGAGGCGGTGGGTTATTCGGTGGGCAGGTCAGTGGGCAGGTGGGCTGCCGGGGCGTTGGCCGGGTAGGAAATGGAGTACATTACCTTCAGCACCTGGCCGACGATCTGGCCAAAGGTGGTGGAGAAAAATTCGGTCAGAGAGTTAGCGATAGCGTTGAGATCCATGGAGCAGAGGATAGTACATCGCGCGCGCAAGCGTGGAGGAATGCTTCCCATTAAAAATGGGCTCAACCCATCCCGCGTTCGGGTGCCCGAACAATGGGCTGGACAGACGGTGGAAGCACTGTTGCGGCACTTGATTGATACGCAACGCTACCGCGCCCCAGAAGATGATGAGGCGGCGCTGCAGCGCCGCTTTGATAGCGGGGAGGTTGTTGATGGGCACGGGGTGGTGCTCGCGCCGACGGATGTGCTCCGCGTGGATCAGGATGTGTGGTTTCACCGCATGCCCGCCCCGGAAGATCCCGTCCCCTTCGAGGTGAAGATCCTGTACCAGGATGAGGACATCGTGGTGGTGGATAAGCCGCACTTTTTGGCGACGTTTCCGCGGGCCAGCCACATCACGGAGACGGTGCTGGTGCGTTTGCGCCGCCAGCTCGGCAACGATGAGCTTTCCCCCGCCCACCGGCTGGACCGGATGACGGCGGGCGTGCTGCTACTTACCGCCCGCCGCGAGGTGCGCGGCGCCTACCAGGAGTTGTTTGCCCGCAGGCAGGCCAGCAAGACCTATGAGGCCATCGGGGCGTATCTGCCCGACCTGCAGGAGGGCATGGTGTGGCGGCACCGGATGGATAAGACTCATGGGGATGTGCGCGCCCGCGTGGTTGAGGGCGAGCCGAATGCGATCACCCGGCTGGGCAGCATCACTCCCCTGGATGCCGCTGAGCAAGCCCACCTAGAGGCCGCCCACGGGCCTCAGCCGCCGTTGGCTAGGTATGTGCTGCACCCGGCGACGGGCCGCACCCACCAGCTGCGGGTCCACATGTGGTTGGCGGGCGCCCCCATCCTGGGCGATCCGGTTTACCCGGTCTTTGACCGGCAGGCCCACAACGACTTCGGCAAACCGCTGCATTTGGTGGCCCGCACCCTGGAGTTTTGTGACCCGTTGAGCGGGCAGAACCGTCGGTTTGTCTCCCAGCACACCTGCACTGATTGCGTGGTTCCGGATAACGCCTGCTAGCTTCGGCCGCCAGGGCCCGGGGGGTGGGCCCCAGGCGCGCCTCGGACAGTGGGGCGCGTGGGGTGCTGCGGGGAAGTGTGGGGGTGAGTGGCGCGGGGTGCCAAGGGGGTGGGGGTGTGTGGTCGACTGTGTTGTGTCGATGGCGGGGGATAACGTGGAGGTGATGGAACGTTGCCCACTATCGGGCCGTTATCACCCATAGGGCGTCTCTACTTTCGCGACCATCGGGTGGGCGGTGTCGCCCACCGTCGCCGGGTAGGTGTTGATGCACCGTGTGACGCATTTTTGTCTGTTTACGCTTTTTGGAGGATTTATGACCGACACGCCAACTGCTGTGGCACAGGACGCTGTGCCCGGCCCCGTTGCGGCCCGCGCTATCGGATTGGTGAAGGCCTACGGGCAGGGTGATACGCAGGTGCTGGCGCTGGACCACGTGTCGATCGATTTCCGCCGCGGCGAATTCACCGCGATCATGGGCCCGAGTGGTTCGGGCAAGTCGACGCTGATGCACACGATGGCGGGTTTGGATACCGCCACCGCGGGGCAGACGTTTATTGGGGACACGGACTTGTCGAAGTTGAACGATAAGCAGATGACCACCCTGCGGCGCGACCGTTTGGGGTTTGTGTTCCAGTCTTTCAACCTGGTGCCGACGCTGACGGCGCGGGAAAATATCACTTTGCCGGTCGATATTGCGGGGGGCACCGTCGATCAGCAGTGGTTTGATGAGGTCGCCCGCCGCTTGGGGCTTACCCAGCGTTTGTCGCACCGCCCCAGTGAGCTTTCTGGTGGCCAGCAGCAGCGTGTGGCGGTGGCGCGGGCGTTGATTTCGCGCCCGGAGATCATTTTCGGCGATGAGCCCACCGGCAATTTGGACTCGAATTCTTCGGCCGAGGTGCTCAACATTTTGCGCACTTCCGTTGATGAGTTGGGCCAGACGGTGGTGATCGTGACTCATGATGCCAAGGCGGCAAGTTTCGCGGATCGGGTGGTGTTTTTGGCGGACGGCCGGTTGGTCGACGAGTTGTATCACCCCAAGGCTGAGGACATTTTGAACCTGATGGCCCGGATTGAGGACCTGTAGGAAACGATGGCGAAAAATGCAATGCGCACGATTAGTGTGCGCACGATTGTGGCGCACAAGGTGCGCCTGTTGTTGACGATTTTGTCGGTGGTGCTGGGGACGGCCTTCATTGCGGGTTCCGCAATGTTCACCAATAGCTTGTCCAATAGTTTTGAGGGCATCGTTGCCACCCAGTTCGACAAGGTGGATGTGGCTGTGATGGGCCAGGTGCCCATCACGGAGGTCCAGCGCCTGCGACAGGACGCCGATGTTGATTCGGTGGAGGTCAGCGCGCAGGGCGCGAATGTGATTGTGGCCGGCCCGGATAAGAAGGTGATTTCTTCCGGCGGTGCGCCCAGCATGGCCTTGGCGATGGCCCCCGGCCAACAGGAATTGTCCACCCAGGGCAAGGTGGTCTCGGGCCATTTGCCAACCGCCGATGGTGAGGTGGCTATTAACAGTGAGGCCGCTAAAAAAGGTGGGTTGCAGGTCGGTGATGAGCTGACGATTGTCACCCCCACGGAGCGCATCACCCGCACCTTGAGTGGCACTTTCCAGGCCGCCACCAGTACGGGCGGCTGGATTGGGGTGGCGTTCCCGGAGGACGATTACCTGAAGTTGTTCACCGATGGCTCGAATGTGTCTACCGCCCAGGTCAGTTTGATAGATCACGGCGAGGAGCACGTCAATGAGGTGCGTGATCGGCTGCGCCAGCAGTACCCGGGGATGAATATTGAGTCCGGGAAGGTGTTGGCCGAGGAGTTCTCCAAGACGATTAAGCAGCTGTTGAGCTTTATTAATTATTTCTTGTGGGCGTTTGCCGGTATTGCGCTGCTGGTGGGCACGTTCATCATTTCCAATACCTTCTCGATGATCGTGGCGCAGCGCAACCGGGAGTTTGCGCTGCTGCGGGCGATTGGTACCTCCAGCAAGCAGATCACCCGCTCTGTGGTGTTTGAGTCCGTGGTGGTCGGTGTGATTGGTTCCGCTATCGGCATCGTTGCCGGTATGGGCTTGGTGAAGTTGTTGACTGGGGCAATGAAGTTGGGCGGGATTGGCCTGCCCGATGAGGGCTTGGCGTTGAACACGACCAGTGTGGTGGCCCCGTTGCTCATCGGCACGGCGGTGACGGTGTGGTCTGCGTGGGCGCCGGCGAAGCGGGCGGGCGCGATCCGCCCGGTGCAGGCGATGCGCCAGTCCCAGTCTTCCGGCTGGGAGGGTTTGGCTGGGCGCACGATTGCCGGCACGGTGATGCTGTTTGCCGGCGCGATGGCGTGTGTGTTGGCCGGCTCGATGGATGGTGGTGTGAAGCCGCGCGCTATTGGGGTGGGCGTGGGCGCGGTGCTGCTGGTGTTGGGCCTGTGGTTGGCCGGCCCTGCTTTGTCCATCCCGGTGGTGGGTTTCTTGGGCCGGGTTGCGGGTGCGCCGTTTAGGGCGGTGGGTCGCCTGGCGGCCACGAACTCGGACCGCAACCCGCGCCGCACCGCGGCGACTGCGTTCGCGTTGACGTTGGGTCTGATGATGGTCTCCAGCATCGGTATGTTGGGGGCGACGATGCGCGCCAGCCTCTCTGAGATGCTCGATAGCTCCATGAGAAGCGACTATGTGTTGACTGGCCGCCAGGAGATGGGCATTTCGATTCCCGCGGGCGTGGCCCAGCGGGTTGAGGAACTGCCCGATGTCACAGAGACCGCCTCCTTAGGCCTGGCCCCCATCACCGTTAATGGTTCCACCATGGTGGAGTCTTTCGGCCCGAAAATGTCGACCGTTTATGAGGGCAATATTTCCCAGCTGGTCGATATTGATTTCACCAGCGGCGGCCTGCCGAGCACCACCGATGATGCCGGCAGCACAGCAGACAGCGGCCAAGCCGATGCTGCCGAGGGTGAGCAAGACGCTCAGCCTGGTGCAGCAGACAGCCCCATCCCCGCGGCTGATGCCGCTGATGGGGGCGCGCCTGCGGTGGTCATGTCTTCGGGTTTGGCCAACCGTTTGGGTGTGAAGGTCGGCGAGGAAGTCACCCTAGCTAACGGTAATCGCACCGCGAAAGCCCCTGTGACCGGTATTTATCAGGACAACCCGGTGTTGGGTTGGGGCATGCTCAACCGGGCGGCGGCCACCATGGTCGCCAACCCCGGGGAGATCACCACAGCCACCATTTTGGTCAATGGTGGCCGCAATAAGCAGGCCTTGCGCGAGGAGCTGGAAAACGCCGTCGCGGAAGACCTGGTGGTCAGCGTGAAAAACAAGGAGGAAGCCAAGGGGGAGCAGACCGCCAGCATTAATCAGATGCTCGGCATCCTCTATGGCCTGTTGGGACTGGCGGTCGTTGTGGCGATCTTGGGCATCATCAACACCTTGGCTCTCAGCGTCGTTGAGCGCCGCCAGGAGATCGGTATGTTGCGCGCAGTTGGTATGCAGCGCCGCCAGATCCGCACCATGATCTACATCGAGTCCGCGGTGATCGCGGTCTTCGGCGCGTTGACCGGTGCGGCCGTTGGTTTGGGTGTGGGTTACGCCTTCGTGTCCACCTTGGCGCAAAGCGGCCTGAATCAGATTGTTATTCCGTGGTCTCAGGTGGCTGGCATGCTGGTGGCTTCTGCATTCATTGGGGTGTTGGCTGCGGTGTTCCCCGCCGGGCGTGCCGCCCGCACCCGCCCCCTGGAGGCGATCACCGAGTAGCCCAGGGGCGCCGCAGGCAGGCAACCGCACCGGCCCTTAACCCACACACCACTGTGGGTTAAGGGCCGGTGCTTTTTAGATCGTCTTCTATGGCCCCACCCCGAACCGCCAAGAAGCTGGACCCCCGCGTGCCCCAAGACTTTAAAGTCTCATAATTTTCCCTTTAGCCCCACCTGCCAGCACGCGCCAAGGAGCAAGGCTTGTGCGTCCCACACCTGGCCCGGATATGAAAGCAAGCTCCGCCCCACCCCGGGAGCAAGCAACTGTAGCCCCACCCCGCTGTGCATCGGGAC
This sequence comes from Corynebacterium aquilae DSM 44791, assembly GCF_001941445.1. Taxonomy (NCBI): domain Bacteria; kingdom Bacillati; phylum Actinomycetota; class Actinomycetes; order Mycobacteriales; family Corynebacteriaceae; genus Corynebacterium; species Corynebacterium aquilae. The sequence continues at coordinate 2,848,038 of NZ_CP009245.1, forward strand.
CCCCAAAAGCTATCTATAGCCAGTCGCGAATAGCAGGAAACCAGGCAGCTGGCAATAGACTGAAAACCAATAGGCTCCTTGGCGGTGTGCTGAGCAGCCGCACAGCCCATCACACCCTTGGGCTGCGGCACAGACCCGCATGAGGCGCACAGGAATTCAACGTAGTGATAAGGGCGGCACGAATCGTCATGAAGATCGACTTCTCCAAGGAAGACGAACAGCTTTCCAACCCGCGGACCGGATGGTTTTTCACTATCCTTACAGTGGCGTTTACCATCGCCCAGTTCATTCCTGCGTTAAACACTACCCATGAAGGGTTCACCGGGATGAGCACCTGGGGGTTGGTCGCATTGATGTGCGCGTTGATTTCGGTGATCGTGGCGGTGCGGGTGCGCAACATTCCCATGGGAGTTATCGCATTGGCAGCATCGGTGGTCGCCAGCCTGGGAGCATTTCTCAGCTAGGCACGCTGCCCGCCCAAGATCTAAGTATTCATCCCCGTCACGCCCTGCCACACGGCGCGTGCACGGGGAAGCTTTTTATCCCCCACAGCTAGCTGCCCGAGGCACTAGGACCCAATGGCTTCGCAAGACTCGGCAGCAGTGAAACAACACAATTTCCCAGCGAACTCCTTTGGCAAACGGTAATTAAAGCAAAAGGGCAGAGATCAAAAAGGGGGAGGCGCGGCATTTTTTCTGTCAAGCACCCAGTCCTCATGATGAGGATAGAGAGCTTACATCCGTTGTTACAGCCGGCCGCGCCTCCCTGGGCCTATCCTAACGCTTCGGACGAACGTGTGAGGCGAAACCGACGCAAGCTTGCACCGCCTGCCAGCTACTACTGCCCCACGCCCAAGCCAGTACACAGCCTGGCAGCACCCGAGATAGGCAATAAACGACGAACCGAAACCCCCACAGCTAAGACGCCCCGCCGTTGCTTGGTTGCACCGGGCAACCGATAGTCCCCGATAACCCCCTGGCAGCTGCAACGATCCTTGGAGCCTTCCCCCGATCCCCTTTGGGTATGGGTGAAGCCCCCCACGCTATCACCACTGTTGGGTGACAAGCCTGGGGGGCTTCATCATCATTATTCAAGTTTAGGTCGGCAGTGTCCTACTCTCCCACACACTCCCGTGTGCAGTACCATCGGCGCAGGTGAGCTTAGCTTCCGGGTTCGGAATGGGACCGGGCGTTCCCCCACCGCTAAAACCACCGACACAATCAACACTGTGTGACACGTGTGCTGTTTCTAACACTGCATAGTGGACGCGAACCTATATGTTCTCTTTGTTGTTACGCTTTTTAAGCTGATTATCAAGCAGTTCTAGACAACCACCACACACCCAACAATCAGGGTGTTTTGTGTGGTGTGTTCGGTGAATTAGTACCAGTCACCTCCACACATTACTGTGCTTCCAGATCTGGCCTATCAACCCCATAGTCTCTAGGGCACCTAATAACGAAACCTTATCTTGAAACGGGCTTCCCGCTTAGATGCTTTCAGCGGTTATCCCTTCCGTACGTAGCCAACCAGCCATGCCACTGGCGTGACAACTGGCACACTAGAGGTACGTCCGTCCCGGTCCTCTCGTACTAGGGACAGCCTTTCTCAAGTTTCAACGCGCACGGCGGATAGAGACCGAACTGTCTCACGACGTTCTAAACCCAGCTCGCGTGCCGCTTTAATGGGCGAACAGCCCAACCCTTGGGACCTACTCCAGCCCCAGGATGCGACGAGCCGACATCGAGGTGCCAAACCATCCCGTCGATATGGACTCTTGGGGAAGATCAGCCTGTTATCCCCGGGGTACCTTTTATCCGTTGAGCGACACCGCTTCCACAAGCCGGTGCCGGATCACTAGTCCCTACTTTCGTACCTGCTCGACCTGTCAGTCTCACAGTCAAGCTCCCTTGTGCACTTACACTCAACACCTGATTGCCAACCAGGCTGAGGAAACCTTTGGGCGCCTCCGTTACTCTTTGGGAGGCAACCGCCCCAGTTAAACTACCCACCAGGCACTGTCCCTAACCCAGATCATGGGCCGAGGTTAGATGCCCACTACGATCAGAGTGGTATTTCAACAACGACTCCCACACCACTGGCGTGATGCGATCACAGTCTCCCACCTATCCTACACAAACCGTAGCAGACACCAATACCAAGCTATAGTGAAGGTCCCGGGGTCTTTTCGTCCTGCCGCGCGTAACGAGCATCTTTACTCGTACTGCAATTTCGCCGGGCCTGTGGTTGAGACAGCAGGGAAGTCGTTACGCCATTCGTGCAGGTCGGAACTTACCCGACAAGGAATTTCGCTACCTTAGGATGGTTATAGTTACCACCGCCGTTTACTGGGGCTTAAATTCTCCGCTTCGACCCACAAAAGGGGTCTAACAGGTCCTCTTAACCTTCCAGCACCGGGCAGGCGTCAGTCCGTATACATCGACTTATCGTCTTCGCACGGACCTGTGTTTTTAGTAAACAGTCGCTTCCCTCTATTCTCTGCGGCCACAACACGCAACCATCCCGCAAAAGGACGGCACCCGCCGTGGCCCCCCTTCTCCCGAAGTTACGGGGGCATTTTGCCGAGTTCCTTAACCACAGTTCACCCGATCGCCTTAGTATTCTCTACCTGACCACCTGTGTCGGTTTGGGGTACGGGCCATACACACACATCGCTAGATGCTTTTCTCGGCAGCAGAGGATCATCAACTTCACCCAAAAGGGCTACGCATCACGCCTCACCCACAATGCAGGACCGGATTTACCTAGTCTGCGGGCTACACGCTTACACCACAATCCAATAAGTGGCTCAACTACCTTTCTGCGTCACACCATCGCTTGGCTACTACCACATCAGGTCCCACGCACGCACACAACAACACAATCAAAGAAAGCATCATCATGATTATGGGCGGTTAGTATCAATGATTCACCATGGGCGCATGTGCACGGGTACGGGAATATCAACCCGTTGTCCATCGACTACGCCTGTCGGCCTCGCCTTAGGTCCCGACTCACCCTGGGAAGATTAGCTTAACCCAGGAACCCTTGGTCATCCGGCGGATGAGTTTTTCACTCATCATTCGCTACTCATGCCTGCATTCTCACTCGCACAGCGTCCACCACTCGGTCACCCGGCGACTTCACACGCTGCACGACGCTCCCCTACCCACCCCAACAAGTGTTGGAGTGCCGCGGCTTCGGCGGTGTACTTGAGCCCCACTACATTGTCGGCGCAGAACCACTCGACCAGTGAGCTATTACGCACTCTTTCAAGGGTGGCTGCTTCTAAGCCAACCTCCTGGTTGTCTTCGCGATCCCACATCCTTTTCCACTTAGTACACGCTTAGGGGCCTTAGCCGGCGATCTGGGCTGTTTCCCTCTCGACTACGAAGCTTATCCCCCGCAGTCTCACTGCCGTGCTCTCACTTACCGGCATTCGGAGTTTGGCTGATGTCGCTAAGATGTTGGTCCCGCTAAACCATCCAGTAGCTCTACCTCCGGCAAGAAACACACGACGCTGCACCTAAATGCATTTCGGGGAGAACCAGCTATCACGGAGTTTGATTGGCCTTTCACCCCTACCCACAACTCATCCCCTCAGTTTTCAACCTAAGTGGGTTCGCGCCTCCACAGAGTCTTACCTCTGCTTCACACTGGCCATGGGTAGATCACCCCGCTTCGGGTCCAGGACATGCAACTAAAACATCACCCTCGTTAGGATTCGCTTTCGCTACGGCTACCACACAACGTGTTAACCTCGCCACATGCCGCTGACTCGCAGGCTCATTCTTCAAAAGGCACGCCATCACCCCCAAAAAGAGGCTCTGACGGATTGTAAGCACACGGTTTCAGGTACTATTTCACTCCCCTCCCGGGGTACTTTTCACCATTCCCTCACGGTACTAATCCGCTATCGGTCACACTAAGTATTCAGGCTTACCGGGTGGTCCCGGCAGATTCACAGCAGATTTCACGGGCCCGCTGCTACTCGGGAAACAACAACAACTATCGCGACATGCTTTCATGTACGGGACTCTCACCCTCTCCGGTAGGCGACTCCACACCACTTCCACTAACACGCGCACACAGAAGCTAAGACCGGCAGACCTTAGAAACATTGCTCCCACAACCCCACGCACGCAACCCCTGCCGGGTATCACACGCACATGGTTTAGCCAACATCCGCGTTCGCTCGCCACTACTAACGGAATCACTATTGTTTTCTCTTCCTACGGGTACTGAGATGTTTCACTTCCCCGCGTAACCTCCACACACCCTATGTATTCAGATGCAGGTGACCGCCCATAACGACGGCCGGGTTTCCCCATTCGGACATCCTCGGATCAACGCTTGATTGACAACTCCCCGAGGCTTAACGCAGCCTTCCACGTCCTTCATCGGCTTAGTGTGCCAAGGCATCCACCGTGTGCCCTTACAACACACAACACAAAAAATGGTCACTAGATACTTGACAATCACCAACACACACCAACAAGTAGTGCGTGCTGGCAGCAAACAAAAAGAATATAAGAAATTACATACAAAACAACCAACACACACAACCATTACAAGGCCATGCGCATCAACCGTTTGATGCTCGCGTCCACTATACAGTTCACAAACAACACACACCCCACCACCAACCACCACAGCACAACACAGTTGCGCCACAACAGCCACCAGCAAGGCGTCACACACGAGCACAAATGCCCGAGACACCCAACAGTGCACCAACATACAAATCAAAGGTTTTCTACAGCGTCTTCACCATGCAATAAACGTGTGCTTCCACGTCAAAAAAATCAAACAGTCACACACAACAAACAAACCAAACACCAACAAAACAGTGCCGGCCGGTGTGCAACCAGCAAAATAATAATGCTCCTTAGAAAGGAGGTGATCCAGCCGCACCTTCCGGTACGGCTACCTTGTTACGACTTCGTCCCAATCGCCGATCCCACCTTCGACAGCTCCCCCCACAAGGGTTGGGCCACTGGCTTCGGGTGTTACCAACTTTCATGACGTGACGGGCGGTGTGTACAAGGCCCGGGAACGTATTCACCGCAGCGTTGCTGATCTGCGATTACTAGCGACTCCGACTTCATGGGGTCGAGTTGCAGACCCCAATCCGAACTGAGGCCGGCTTTCAGCGATTAGCTCACCCTCACAGGCTCGCGACGCGTTGTACCGACCATTGTAGCATGTGTGAAGCCCTGGACATAAGGGGCATGATGATTTGACGTCATCCCCACCTTCCTCCGAGTTGACCCCGGCAGTCTCTCATGAGTCCCCACCATAACGTGCTGGCAACATAAGACAAGGGTTGCGCTCGTTGCGGGACTTAACCCAACATCTCACGACACGAGCTGACGACAACCATGCACCACCTGTATACAAGCCACAAGGGAAACTACATCTCTGCAGCGATCCTGTATATGTCAAGCCCAGGTAAGGTTCTTCGCGTTGCATCGAATTAATCCACATGCTCCGCCGCTTGTGCGGGCCCCCGTCAATTCCTTTGAGTTTTAGCCTTGCGGCCGTACTCCCCAGGCGGGGCGCTTAATGCGTTAGCTACGGCACAGAAACCGTGGAAGGTCCCTACACCTAGCGCCCACCGTTTACGGCATGGACTACCAGGGTATCTAATCCTGTTCGCTACCCATGCTTTCGCTCCTCAGCGTCAGTTACTGCCCAGAGACCTGCCTTCGCCATCGGTGTTCTTCCTGATATCTGCGCATTTCACCGCTACACCAGGAGTTCCAGTCTCCCCTACAGCACTCAAGTTATGCCCGTATCGCCTGCACGCCCGGAGTTAAGCCCCGGAATTTCACAGACGACGCGACAAACCACCTACGAGCTCTTTACGCCCAGTAATTCCGGACAACGCTCGCACCCTACGTATTACCGCGGCTGCTGGCACGTAGTTAGCCGGTGCTTCTTATCAAGGTACAGTCACTAGCAAGCTAGCTTCGTCCCTCGCGAAAGAGGTTTACAACCCGAAGGCCGTCATCCCTCACGCGGCGTCGCTGCATCAGGCTTGCGCCCATTGTGCAATATTCCCCACTGCTGCCTCCCGTAGGAGTCTGGGCCGTGTCTCAGTCCCAATGTGGCCGTACACCCTCTCAGGCCGGCTACCCGTCGACGCCTTGGTAGGCCATTACCCCACCAACAAGCTGATAGGCCGCGGGCTCATCCTGAACCGAAAAAACTTTCCACCACACACACTAAAGTGCGGTCCTATCCGGTATTAGACCCAGTTTCCCAGGCTTATCCCAGAGTTCAGGGTAGATCACCCACGTGTTACTCACCCGTTCGCCACTCGAGTACCCAAGCAAGCTTGGGCCTTTCCGTTCGACTTGCATGTGTTAAGCACGCCGCCAGCGTTCGTCCTGAGCCAGGATCAAACTCTCCACAAAAAATCAGACATAAAATCCACTAATCAAAGTGCAAGAGTCCAAAACCTGAACAAAACAAACAACCAGCACACAACACACAAAAAACTGCGCATCATGTTCTAATGTTGTTGAATCCAAAAATTACATGAACAAAAACCAGACCCCATCCCGACGGGGATAAGCGGGGCCCGGCAACAAATTTTCTACAAAACCTGTCAATCCGTTCACATGAAAAAACTGTCACCACAAAAACAGTGGTGTTAAAGGGACAAGCAGCCCCCGACAGCACACACATGAAAAGACCAACTGTAAAAAACAAGTACATTGGTACACTATTGAGTTCTCAAACATCGTGCGCACAAAGTCAACTAGTAGCTTGTGTTAATCAGCTACTTGCTGTTCTTTGGCGTGATTTCGTCAGGCTGTTTTCTTACCGCCACTCAAGCTCTTGGCCGGGGCGTTGTCGGTCGCGCTGACTCGTTATAAGTTACACACCTCCAGGCAACTACACAACTCTGCAGGTCAAAGCGCATTTTTTAGCTCCTCGTTTAAGTGTTGTTTGCGTGTTTTTAACGCGCACTTCGCTTCAACCGCCTTTTCCCCTGGCTGCTTCGCGTCTATATCCCAGACCTGCATGCCGCCCTCCCGCTAGTTCGTTGAATGCCTTGGCTCTCAACGCAGGATTCTTCCCTTAAAGCTGCTTGTCTTTCGGGCGCCTTCACTAATCACCCCAGCCCCTAATGCGCTGCCACTGTTTCACAGCACTCTTTCAATGCTTCGTCATCCCCCTAGATACCCGCATCATCCCCACCCCTGTGCCCGTGCTTGCCCGCGCTAGCTGAGTACCGCACCCCATAACTTCCTAATTTCCGAAGGCAGTCTTATTGGTGCTGCTGTAGTCCCCCGCCGTGCTTGTGCGGCCACCTGGGCGTGTCAGGGCCTGCACCTAAAGACACATAGATCTCATAGGACTTGGAAGGACTGAGAACCTCGCGCGCTTCCAAGGATCTCCCCTCGGAGGAAGCTAGTGGCGCAAAGCCGTAAACATTGCATCTGAAAGCACTGCATCTATTGCCGGAACCGCCAAGCCGTTTTAGTCGCCTTGGGAGCTGTGAATTGCGGAATCCACGCTGATTCACGCGGACCCACGCACTCATCTAGAAGGCCACTTTCCCACGTTTCCCAACCCTTATTGCCGCCGACGCCCACAACAACAAGCTGAAAAGGCTGACCAAAAACTTCCCTCGCCTGCCAGAAGACGCCCAATCTTCTGTGAAGTTTCTTCAGCACCCCTCAACCCCAGTGCGCTGATGCCGGATTTCAGGCACACTGTAGAACACAACTGATTATTTAGAACCTAACTGAAACGGATACATAGGAGCCATGCTTGAACGCACACAGGTTTACGTCGATACCTCTTATTTGCTTGCCAGCTTTTACAACTCATGGGCAACAGGAGCACGAGCCCAACTAGAAATCGATTTACCCGCGGTCGTCGCCACCTTAGGCGGCATGATCGAAGAACAACTCGGACAACCAATCCAACGCCAACTCTGGTACGACGGCATCCCCGACTCTGGCCCGCACCGTTATCAGCGGGCCTTGCGCACGTGTGATGGCGTCCAACTCCGCGCTGGGCAGCTCATCGAATGGGGCGAACGACGCACCCAAAAAGCCGTCGACACCCGCCTAGTGGCCGACATGGTGGTCGCAGGTTTACGCCGCCAATGCAGCGATATCGTCCTGGTCAGCGGCGACGCCGACATGATCCCCGGCGTGCAGGAAGCAACAGCAGCCGGCATTCGCGTGCATCTTTACGGCTTCGGTTGGGACTCCATGTCCTCCGCACTGCGCCACGCCTGCGATTCCACGATGATCCTCGACCCGCGCGAAGACTTCCGCGACTGCATGCAGCTGCAGGTCCTGGAAGGACCGCTACCGCCGAACATCCCAACAAAACCGATCGGCGATGCAGAACCCATTGACGAGGTCGGGCCTACCTCCGTTCCCTCCCTGGTTCCCAAACCGGACAAAAAGGACGAACAGTCCGACGCTGATAGCTGCGAAGCCGACACCACTAGCGAGGAACTTTCCAACTCCGGCAGTGGCGAACAATCGCAAGCGCAAGACATCGCACCCGACGCGGTCGAGAACAGCGCAAACCCTTCGGATACCAGTGATGCCAACAACCAGGCAGCCGCCTCCGAGGGCCCCGCAGCAGCCGCAGCTACCGACCCCGGTGTAGCAGGAGAATCCGAAAAGGAGGAGGGCGACAACGGCGAAAACACGGCCAGCCCCGCCGCGCCACAAACACCGACGCCGCCCAGCCCAGCCACCCTGGCCGCGCAACAGCCCACCGGCCCCGCAGCCGCCGGGGCCCAGGCAGCAGACGCTGCCGCCGCGCGACCAAAACCCGCGCCAACACCGGCAACCGCCGCCTCCCGCAGCATGTCCGTCACCGCGCAACAAACCCGCCTCTCGGTGCGCGCCGACTCCAACGGCATCCGCGCCGAAGAAGAAACCGTCGTCGAACGGATCTCCGTCTCCCGGGGCGAACCCACCATGCCGGGCAAACCCGACCAGCCGGTCAACAGCCCCAGCGCCCGAGACTCCATCTCCCAAGACACCAAACACGAGCAAGAGCGTCATCTCGCGATGAACGACTCCGAAAACACTCGACCCGATGCCGTGGCAGATGACGAGCGCGAAACCCAACCGGCCCCCAAAAAGCCGGCCCCCAGCCCCTCCATGATGGCCCCCCGCCGCAAACTGCGGTCCCGCTACGTCCCCCTCCCCAATGAGGTATGGGCCTCCGCCGGGTTTCAAACACCCTACGACGTGGGACAACAGTACGCGACTTGGTGGTACACCAACGCCGCCACCGCCGAACAACGCGACAACGCACACCTCCTCTGCGGCGGTGGCCTACCCCCCGAAGTAGACCGCCCGCTACTGCAATTCGCGTGCGAAACCCTCCACGAATACACGCTCAACGAATCCCAACGCGTCGCACTACGCGACGGATTCCACTCCGGTATTCGAGCAGTCCTCCTCCACCGGGACAGCAACTAACACACGAACCAACGCACAAGCTGGGGCCTGCCGACAACCCACGTCGGCAGGCCCCAACTCCTATCAGCAGCCCAAGCCCGGAATAAGCCCCAAAGACACGTGGCCCCACACGCGACAAACGTGTGGGGCCACACCGCTCGGTCACACCCAGCGGGCAAAAAACTACTTCTTATCGGTGCTTTCGGAATCTTCCTCAACCTCAGCGTCCTCAACCCCGGCACCATCCTTGCCGGCACCAGAAGTCAACTCGCCGGCCTTAGCCGCACCCAGCTGAGCGCGAATCTCCTCCAAACGAGCCGAAGCCTTCAAATCATTACCCGACTTCACAATGCCCGCCATCTGATCACCAATGGTGGACTCCACCAGCTCCTGGGCACCCAAAGCGTTAGCGTAACGAGCCTCAATCTTCGCACGCACCGAATCCAACGTCGGAACCGAATCATCGACGCTGAGCTGCTGCATACGATCATCAGCCGCCATCGTCGCTTCCTGCATATTGGCCTGAGTCACCTGGCCACGCAGCTTCTCCGCCTCAGCCAAAGTCTCCTTCAACCGGGCATCAGACTCCGCCACCTGCTTCTGCGCCTGCTCGGCAGCAGAGACCGCAGCCTTATGCGCAGCCACCGTCTCCTCAAGCTGCTGCTCCACAGAGACCAACTGAGACGCAAAAATCTCCGCAGTATGCGCCAAATCCACAGACTTCGACTCATCCCCACTGGCAGCAGCCTGATCAGCGGCATTCAAAGCCTGACGAGCCTGATCCTCAAGCCGATCACGATCAGCACGCATACGATCCAGCTTCATCTCCAGCTGATGACGATTGCCCGCCATCACGGCGGCCTGATCGAAAATCTTCTGATGCTGAGCCTTCGCAGCACTAACCGCCTGCGAAATCTGCACCTCCGGAGAAGCGTTCTCGTCGATCGCCTGCTCCATAGCAGCAGTCAGGTACTTCCAGCCCTTGACGAACGGGTTCGGCATAAGGATGCTCGCCTTCTGCCCCTCCGCGAAACGCGGCAGGAGCGGCTCGTGCACGACAAACAACTTCAGCAGGAAACTCCCTCAAAAGCGTCGTGCATCGGATCACGGTCACGCCACCCAGCCCGCAACGCCCCAACCACAAAACTATGGTTGGCAGCGCTGAAACTGTGCAGCACTTTCTACATCACAACCTTAGCCACTAATGGCATGGGGTGAAAGGGCTAACACACCCCCCAGTGCGACATAAGCCACAAAAAATCCAGTACAGATAAAAAACTCCCCCCGGGAAAACCCGAGGGGAGCCAGTCGAACACCACAGCACAAACAGCTGTGGCCTCATTCATCATTCATCGCGGGCCTAAGAACAAACCTTTAGAACTCCACCCCAACCGGGGAAAAGCCCGACAGCGGCGAAAGCGCAAACTAAAACCCGCACACCGCGCACGACCGAAGCTCAGGCTCCAGCCCCACGGCCAGCCAAAACTTAGGCCTGCTCATCGCCTTGCTGCGCAGCAATCTGAGCGCGCACATCCTCCATATCAAGGGCCGCCACCTGGGAGTACAAATCCTCCAGTGCAGCAGCCGGAAGAGCGCCAGCCTCGCGGTACACCAGGATGCCATCGCGGAACACCATCAAGGTGGGAATGGACTGGATCTGCAGAGCAGCAGCCAAACCCTGGTTCGCCTCGGTATCCAGCTTGGCGAAAGTTGCCTCCGGGTGCGCGTCAGAGACCTTCTCAAAGATGGGGCCGAACTGGCGGCACGGGCCACACCAGGAAGCCCACGCGTCGACGAGGACAATGCCCTCCTTGGTAACAAGATCCTGGAAAGTGTCTTCAGTGACGTTGATCGTTGCCATGGTTTCTCAAACTCCTTGCGTATCGCTTTGTCTAAGTCCGGGGCGCCTAAGCACCCGCGGGATTGCCCACAGCCTACCGACGACGCCTCCACTTCGGGCGAAGATCGACAAGCACATGTGGTTTTTATCAGGCGTGCTGCCTTCATGAGCAGTCAACAGAACACGCAAAGTTTCTATTCCCCACAAAGGGTTTACCGCCAATAAAACCGCCCAAGCCAACCCCCATCCAACCCGAAAATGAAACGCATCGCTGCAGTTAAAGGGCTACTTTTGCGGAAAGGGGCGAAAATCACATCACAGATTCAGCATTTATGGTGCGGGGCTAAAGACAGGGGCGAAATAGCTAACTACGGTTGGGTGTTATATCGTGTTGCCGCTGAACAATCGACAACCCCCAATCCACCCCTAAAAAGGGTGAAGTTGTGAGGTTCGTAGTTCTTCAGCCGCAATGGGTTTCCTCCCTTGCCGATACCGCAGCGGTATTCAACGCTTCGGCGCTCTGACCACAGCCTGTGGGAAGAGATCTACACATCAGCGAAGCCCACTATCCACTACGAGAATAGGCATCTGTGACATGGTTAAGAACTACAAAGTAAACGGCATGACCTGCGACCACTGCGCCATGAGCGTGACGGAAGAGATCGAAGAGATCGTCGGCGCCCAGGTCGTCAACATCGATGTTCCCTCCGGCATGGTCACCGTATCCGGTGAGGACGTCTCCGACATCGACATCGCAGCCGCCATCAAGGAAGCCGGCTTCGAACTCGACGAGTCCTAACAGCACTCACCCCCGCAGCCCGCAACTCACGGGCTATAGGACAAAATGTGTGTCTGCACGGCGTGTCGTGGATATAGGACAAAAAGTGTGTCCGGTTTTAGCGGGGTTGGCCTTTTCGGATTCCTATAGAGTGGGTCTAGCCGGTGTCGATACCGGTGTCGTATTCGGCAGGAGCTCCAGTGGGGTTGCTGTCGGTTAGTGCTTCGGTGACTGTTTTAACTTTGGCGAGTTCGTGAGTCCCGAAGTCGTGTTGCCTGGCGATTTCTATGAGGTCGCCAGGCTTTTTCGTTCTGCTTAGCAGCCACCATTCGCAGAGTTTTCTTTGGCGTTCTGCGGGTAGTCCTCTGTGTGCGTGCAGCAGTGCTTTCAAGGGGCTGTTGATGCCGCCTTCTAGGCTGTTGGTGCTGGATTGGTAGATCGCCTCGTAGATGGTGTCGGGGCTGTCGGTGTCTGTGCCGATGACCGCGATGGATTGTTCGATGAAGGCGAACAGGTGGTTTCGCCGGGTTTGTTCCATCAGGATGCGGTGGGCGCTGCGTGCACGGTCGTGGGTGTACCAGTAGTGCTTGTTTTTCCTTTTGTTGTTGGGGATAAGCACTTTGGGGCAGCTGTCGATGTAGGTTTTTTCATCCAGCCAGTCGCGGTATTGGTTGCTGACCTGGTGAAAGAGAGTGACCCATTGTGCTGCTTGTTGGTTGTTGGTGACTTTCAGCAGTTTTAGCGATAGGGCGCGTAGGGCTTTGCCGCAGTTGGATTGGGGGCGTGTTGTGACGTATCGCTGGACGTTGCGTTTGATGTGGATCAGGCAGCGTTGGATGTGGGTGTGGGCTTGTGGGGTGGCTGGATCGTTTGGGAAGACGTCGTTGATTGCTGATAGTGCGGCATTGCACCCATCTGTGGTGATCAGTCGGGGGCGTTGGATTCGGTGGAGGAGGTGTTGGTATGCCCGGGTGTTTTCGCTGTGCGACCAGTGCCAGGTCAGTACTTTGTTGGTGGTTGATGCGATGAGCAGGCATTGCTGTTTGTTGAAGTAGGTGGCGTCGATAAAGACTTGTTCGTCGTAGTTGTTGTCGCCTGTGGGGGTGGGGATGGGGATGAGCCAGAAAGGTTCGAACCAGCGTTGTAGTGTGCGTCGGCTGAGTTGGTGGTGGCGGGCGAAGTCTGCCAGTGATTGGGTGGATTGGACCCAGGACAAAAACAGTGTGAAGCGAACGAGTTGTGTGTGGGCTGTATTTGTTTGTGTGAAGGAGTGTCCGCAGTGTTTGCAGCGCCATCGTTGGCGGTTTTTGCTGGTTGAGCCGTTTTTCTTTGTGGGTGATTGGCAGATGGGGCAAGTAGGTGATGTTGGCATTTACCCCGCATACCACATGTTGTTTGAAAAACGGGGATATTTGACCTGAGGCTGGTTTAGCTCCTTGTCAGGAGATGAAAAACGCCTTTATCGCAGGTCAGCACCTAAAAAAACGTACTTACAGACACACTTTTTGTCCTATAGCCCCAACTCACACCCACCCCGTGAGCTGCGGGCTGCTTCGCTATGCGCCACAACCACCAGCCCACACAAACCATGTCCCCCTCGATGGCATCGGGTGCTTCTTATGCCAGGCTAGGGAGTGACAGTGCGTGTGTAAGACACCGCCTTGCACCGACTTCGGTGCAGTTCACGAAATGAAACCGCCCCACTTCTTGTTAGAGCTAGCGTGAGTACCCCAAAGCCTGATTCTGCTTCATCCACAACACTTCCCACCCCCGATGGGTCGCAGTTGACCGCCATCGACCTCAAAGTGTCGGGGATGACCTGCACTTCGTGTTCCTCCCGAGTGCAGCGGAAATTAGGCAAGTTGGATGATGTGCAGGCCGCGGTGAACTTCGCGACCAACACCGCCCACGTCGTCTACGATCCGGCGAAAATCTCCGTCGCGCAACTGATCGACACCGTGGAAAAGGCAGGCTACTCGGCCGAAGAAATAGGCGAAGATCCCACCGGCGGTGAAGATGAACACGCCGACGATGGGTTGAAGCGCCGCCTGGCCGTCGCCGCGGTGCTGGGGGTACCGGTGATGGTGCTGTCGATGGTGCCGGCCGCCCAGTTCGACTACTGGCAGTGGGTGTGTCTCGCACTGGCGCTGCCGGTGTATTTCTACTCCGGGTGGCCCTTCCACAAGGCAGCTGTCGTCAACCTGCGGCATGGCGCCTTCACCATGGACACCCTGATCTCTTTAGGAACCACCGCGGCACTGGCGTGGTCACTGGTTGCCCTGCTTTTCGGGCACGCCGGGCAAGCGGGCATGCGAATGGACATGTCTTTTACGGCCCGGGCATCCCACGGCGGGCTGGGGGAGATTTATCTGGACTCAGTGGCCATGATCATCGTCTTCTTGCTGATCGGCCGACTGCTGGAGCACCGCGCCAAGCGGCGCTCCTCCTCCGCGTTGGAAGAACTGCTAAAAGTGCGGGTACAGGAAGTCACCCTGGCAGACGGGCGCACCATAGACGCGAAGCTGTTGATGCCCGGCCAGGAATTCATCGTCCGCCCAGGTGCCAATATCGCCACCGACGGGGTCGTCGTGTCCGGGGAGTCGAGTGTCGACGAATCAATGCTGACTGGCGAGTCCGTGCCGGTCGATAAGCAGCCCGGTGACGAAGTCACTGGCGGCACGGTGAATACGACCGGTTCGTTGGTGGTGCGCGCAGAAAAGGTGGGGCGGGATACCGTGCTGTCCCAGATGGGGGAGTTGGTCAGCCAAGCCCAAATGGGCAAAGCGCCGGTCCAGCGCCTAGTGGACCGGATTTCCCAAGTGTTTGTGCCGGTGATTTTGGGCATCGCCGCAATAACGCTGGTGGCACACCTGCTGGTGGGGGCGGATGTGGCGTCGGCGTTTGCGGCCGCTGTCGCGGTGATCGTTGTGGCGTGCCCGTGCGCCCTGGGGTTGGCCACCCCAACGGCCTTGCTGGTGGGCACTGGTCGCGGCGCCCAGTTGGGGTTGTTGATTAAAGGCCCGGAAGTGTTGGAGTCGACGCGTCGAGTTGATGTGGTGGTGTTGGACAAGACAGGCACGGTGACCTCGGGCCAGATGGCCGTGGTGGCGTCGAGTTCGGATACCGCGGTGGTGGCGGCCGCCGCCGTTGAATCGGCGAGTGAGCACCCGATTGCCCGGGCGATTGTGCACGCCGGCGCCAACAATGATGTGGCGCTGCCCCCGGTGTCCGGGTTTGAAGCTGTTGTGGGGGAGGGGGTGCGCGCCCGCCTATCCGCCGCAGATGCGGCTGCCCTGGGGTGCGAGGTCAACACCGCAAAGGGGGAGGTTTTGATCAGTGTTGGTCGGCCGGTGTCGCCGGCTGCTGTTGCCGCGTTGGATGAGTACCCGGGTTCGACCGTGGTGGAGGTTTGTGCAGATGATGCGCCCTTGGGGTGGATTGCTGTCGCCGACCAGGTGAAACCATCGAGTGCTGCGGGAGTGGCCGAGTTGCGCGCCTTGGGTCTGGTTCCGCATTTGTTGACCGGCGATAATGCCGCCACGGCGGAGGCGGTAGCCCGGGAAGTCGGCATCGATGAGGTGGTTGCTGGGGTACGCCCGGAGG
Organism: Corynebacterium aquilae DSM 44791; assembly: GCF_001941445.1. Taxonomy (NCBI): domain Bacteria; kingdom Bacillati; phylum Actinomycetota; class Actinomycetes; order Mycobacteriales; family Corynebacteriaceae; genus Corynebacterium; species Corynebacterium aquilae. The sequence goes on from NZ_CP009245.1 coordinate 2,863,708, forward strand.
AAAAGTTGGCGTATATCCGCCAGCTGCAAGACGCGGGCCATGTGGTTGCGATGGTGGGTGATGGGATGAATGATGCGGCGGCGTTGGCTGAGGCCGATTTGGGTTTGGCGATGGCTGGGGGCACGGATGTGGCGATGGCTGCCAGCGATATCACCTTGATGCGTGGTGATGTGCGGGCAGCTGCGACAGCTATCCGCTTGTCGCGGGCCACGTTGCGGACGATTAAGGGCAATCTGGTGTGGGCTTTTGGCTACAACGTACTGTTGGTGCCGGTAGCTGCCTTTGGGTTGTTGAATCCCATGTGGGCAGGTTTGGCGATGGCCTGTTCAAGTGTTTTTGTGGTGACCAATAGTTTGCGGTTGCGGCGTTTCCGGGCAATCGCATAGGTGGTTGGGGTATGGGTCAGGCCCGGTACCGCGCCTAGTGCGTGGTGCCGGGCCTGTTGCGTGTAAGGGTTAGTTTTTGCGGGCGGCGACCATCATGCGGTCAAGGTCATGGAGGACCTCGTCGACGATGGCGGGATCGACGCCGGGTTCGCGGCGGGCGGCGAGGACTTCGTCTTGGGCGGCGGCAAGGGCTTCGACGCGCAGCGCCGCCAGGCGGAGGCGGACTTGGTGGAGTTTCGCACGGTTGGCGAATTCGTTGCCTTCCATGTCGTCGAGGTCTTCGGTGCCGGTTTCTTCGGCGATCCAGTGTTGGATGCCGGAGACGGCGTTAGCGGGGAGGTCTTCGGCGTGGGCGTGGAGGACGGTGTTGGCGGCCTCGCGGGCGCGACGAATGATGCGCTCGCGGGCGATGTCGCCTTGGGCGTCGGGGCCTTGGTCGAGGGAGAGTTTGGTCATCAGCCAGGGCAGGGTTAGACCGGGGATGACCATGGTGCAGGTGAGGACGACCAGTGCGATGACGGTGAGTTCCTGCTGCCAGGGGACGTAGCCGTAGGGGATGGAGAGGACCAGCGCCAGGGTGACCATTCCGCGCATGCCACCCCAGGTGAGGACGAGGACTTCTTGGAGGCGCAGGGGGGCGCTATTTTTCTTGCCCTTGGCGACGTTGTGGCGGTAGAGCAGCATCAGCCAGGCGAAGCGGACGATGATCAAAACGATGGACAGGGCGATGCCGACCCAGATTCCGTGGGTGAGGGTGTATTCGGCTTCGTTGACGGCGTTGCGGACATTGAGGCCGATGAGTCCGAAAGCGACGCCGGTGAAGAGCATTTCGATGGTTTCCCAGAAGGCGTGGCCGGTGAGCCGGTCAGCGGCTTCGACTGTGGCGCGGGAGTGCATTTCGACGGCGGCAATGACGATGGCGATGACTCCGGAGGCGTGGAGTTCTTCGGCGATGAGGTAGACGGCGAAGGGGATAACCCAGGAGAAGGCGTTGCGGGCGACGGTGAGTTCCATCCAGTCGGTGAGTTTGGCGGCGCACCAGCCGCAAACCAGGCCGACGATGACCGCCATGACTGCGGAGTAGACGAAGGTGAGGACGAGCTCGCTGACGTGGAGGTCTTCTTTCATGACGAGCGCGGTCAGCGCGACGTGGAAGCAGACGATGGAGGAGGCGTCGTTGAACAGGCCTTCGGTTTGCAGGGTGGCGATGAGTCGGCGGGGCACGCCGGCGGGTTCGGCGACGGCGTCGACGGCGACGGGGTCTGGGGGTGCCAGGGCGCTGGCCAGCACGACGGCTCCCGCAATGGAAAGGCCGGGCATCAGCCAGAGGGCGGTGATGGCGCCGGCGGCGACGGAGACAAACACCAGCAGCACACTGAGGGTGAGGATCACGAATTTTTGTTGCCTAATCACCGACCAGCTGGTGCGTCGCGCCATGGCCCACAACAGGGGCGGGAGGAAGATCGGCAAGATGAGGTCGGCAGGGATTTGCACGTCCGGGATGCCGGGCACGACGATGGTGCCGGCGGCCAGGAGGGTGAGCAGGACCGGCCAGGGGAGGCGGAGCCTGTCGCCGATAGCGACGACGATGACGGTCGCTGTGAGCAGGCCGATGGTGATGAGTAGAAACTCCACGTGGTGCTCCTTTGTGCAAAGCCTGTGGGTGCGGGTGTTGGGGTGCCCGTGGTGGGGGTGCGGTTGCGGCTTTTGGCAGTGTCCCGGGATTGGTTGCCCCCGTAGTGGGTGGGTGTGTTCCGGGCAGAGGCACCCCTTTTTCCCCTGGTGTGGGGTTGGTGGGGTGGGTGTTGCCAACGCAAGCCTGCAGGGCGCGCACGTCTTTGTCCATCGTAGTGGGTGGGTGGTGTGGGGTTTGGGCTGGGTTTGGTTTCCGGGGCTGGGTTCTGGGGGTGTGATTTTGGGGACTTGTGTGCTGTGGCGGCAGGGGATGGGTGGGGTTCGAACCCCTTTTTTGGGTGTTTGTGCTGGTTATGGGGGGTGGGAAATTTTTTGTGCGTTTTTGTCTCCTGGGGGCGTGGTTTTCGTTAAACTTTCTTCCAAGTTGCACGGCAGGCCATATATGCCGCGCCCCGGCGCACGCCGCGTGTCATCTTTAAGGGTGAGCGGCGTGTTATGTAGGAACGCCACCCCCGAAAAATGCCGGTTGTGTCGCGGCGTCCCCCGCCCACCGGCCGCGTGCAACTAGGGGTGTCCCGTACACCACCACCCACCCCCAAGCGGGGCACCCCGACTTTTAAGCTTTGTTTCCTACCCCTGTGTGGTGGGCGCACCGGCCCTGTGGGGTGGGGTCTTGTGGTTGAGATTTGTGCAATTGTCGCCGCGTGGGGTTGTGGCGGCGGCTGTTGCTGTGGTTTTCGCTTCCGCCGGTGGCGGGGGTGTGTTGTTGTCTCGTCCGGCGTGTCTGGGCGGGCGTTGTCGTTGTGGGAGGGTGATCACCGTGTCGCATTCAGCTGATAAGTCCGGGTTGCAGACGTGGCAGCGTGTTGCGTTTGGCCTGTTTGCGATTGCTTTTGGGGCGAATGTTTTTGCGCCGATGTTGCCGGTGTATAAGCAGCTGGATGATTTGTCGGAGTCTCAGGTCACGCTGATTTTTGCGGTGTATGTGTCCGGGTTGGTGCCGGCGCTTGTGGTGGGTGGTCCGTTGAGTGACCGGGTGGGGCGGCGGGCGTTGATTCGTCCGGCGTTGTTGGCGTCTTTTGCGGGCAGTGTGGTGTTGATTGGTGGGGCCTCGGGGCATGTGGAGTTGTTGGCGGTGGGGCGTTTTGTTGCTGGGGTGGGTGTGGGTTTGGTGATGGCTGCGGGGGCGGCGTGGTTAAAGCAGGTGTCTTCCCCGGCGGCGGGGGCGCGGCGGGCGACGGTGGCGTTGTCGGCGGGGTTTGGTTTGGGCCCGTTGGTTGGTGGCATGGTGGCGGAGTTTTTGCCGCGTCCGGATGTGGTGCCTTTTGTGGTGCATTTGGTGTTGGTGGCGTTGGCGATTCCTTTGGTGTGGAATGCGCCGGCCCCGCCGGTGGTGGCGGGTGAGCGGAGAATGTTTCCGCGCACCGCGGTTGCGCCGCGGTTTTTGTTGACGGTTGCTGCGTGGGCGCCGTGGGTGTTTGGGGTGGCGACGATTTCGTTTTTGACGTTGACGAGTTTGACCTCGGCGCAGACTGCGTGGCCGGTGGCGTATACCGGTTTGATTGGTTCGGTGACGATGTTGACGGGTGTGGCGGTGCAGCCGTGGGCGCAGCGTTTGTCGGCGAAGGCGCGCCCGCATGCGACTGTGTCGCGGGCCCCGGGCGGTGAGGTGGAGGCCGCAGGGGAGTTGTCGCGCTATGTGCCGCCGGCGGTGGTGGGTTTGGGCTGTGCGACTGCGGGGCTGTTGTTGGGTGCTGTGGTGGCGTGGACGCAGGTGGTGTGGTTGGTGTTTCCGGCGGCGGTGTTGTTGGGCGCCAGTTACGGCATCATGATGGTTTCTGGTTTGCGTGAGGTGGAGTTTTTGGCCCCCGCGGAGGAGTTGGGGGCGTTGATTGCGGTGTTTTATTCCTTGACGTATGTGGGCTTTTTTGCCCCGTATGTGTTGTCGATTGTGGGGCCACTGGTGGGGTACGCCACCTGTTTGGTTGCGGGCGCCATCGTCACGGCGTTGTCGATTGTGCCGGTGGCTCGTGTGGTGCAGCGTGGTACTGGTTCGGTTCCGCAGGGATCGTAGGTTGTGTTATGGGTAGTTTAGATTTTTCCGCAAGTGGAACGTATGGGGTGCCGGCCGCGGCGCCGCGGGGGTTGTTTGTGCGGCAGGCGTGTGTAGAGGATGCGGCCGCATTGGCGCAGCTGCATGTGCGCTCGTGGCGGCAGGCGTATCGGGGGTTGTTGCCGGATAGTGATTTGGATGCTTTGTCGGTGCCGGAATTTCACTCCCGGTGGGTGGATAATTTGTCGGTTGTGCCGGCCGATGATCCGCTGCGGCGGGTGTTTGTGGTGACTTCTGCATCCCAGGTGTTGGGGTGGGTGGCTTATGGTGCGGCGCGGGATGAGGTGGTGGGCCCGTGGGTGCGTGAGAATTTTGTGGTGGCGGAGTTGCACAGCATTTATGTGGATCCGGATGCGTGGGGTAGTGGTGCCGGCTATGCGCTGATGGTGCATGCGCTGCAGCATTTGCGGGTGTTGGGCTTTTCGAATGCGTATTTGTGGGTGTTGGCGGGTAATCGTCGGGCGGTGAATTTTTATGAGCGCAATGGGTGGTTTGCGACGGGGTTGTCGAAGTCGGCGTGTGTGCGGGGCAGTGAGGTGGAGTTGCTGCAGTTCGCTATCGCGTTGGGGCAGTAGGTTTTTGTGGGGGTATGGGTAACGCCCGCACCTGGGGTGGTGCGGGCGTTTGCTTGGTGGGGGTTAGCCGCGGGCGAGGTTCGCGAAGCGGGAGTAGTGGAGTTGGTGGGCGACGCTGACGGTGTCGATGGGGCCGCCGCGGTGTTTGGCGAGGATGATGTCGGCTTCGCCGGCGCGGGCGTCGTCTTTGTCTTGGCTGTCGGGCCGGTAGAGCAGCATGACCATGTCGGCGTCTTGCTCCAGGGAGCCGGATTCGCGGAGGTCGGCTAGTTGGGGGCGTTTGTCGGTGCGGGATTCCGGGCCACGGTTGAGCTGGGAGATGGCGATGAGGGGGACGTCGAGTTCTTTGGCCAGCAGTTTGAGTTGGCGGGAGAACTCGGAGACTTCTTGCTGGCGGGATTCAACTTTTTTGCCGGAGCTCATGAGCTGGAGGTAGTCGACGACGATGAGGTCGAGGTCGTGTTTTTGGGCGAGTCGGCGGGCTTTGGAGCGGATCTCCATCATGGTGAGGTTGGAGGAGTCGTCGATAAACAGGGGCGCTTCGGAGATTTCGCCGACGCGGTTGGCGAGTTTGGCCCATTGTTCGTCGGTCATGCGCCCGGAGCGCATGTCGGAGAGTTTGACTTCGGATTCTGCGGATAGCAGGCGCATGGCGACTTCCGATTTGCTCATCTCGAGGGAGAACAGGACGGAGGTTTTTCCGTGGGTGATGGAGCAGGAGCGCATGAAGTCGAGGGCGAGGGTGGATTTTCCGACGCCGGGTCGGGCGGCGATGATGATCATTTGTCCGCCGTGGAGGCCGTTGGTGAGGTTGTCGAGGTCGACGAAGCCGGTGGGTACGCCTTGCGCGAGGCCGCCGTGGGCGGCGATTTCGTCGAGTTCATCCATGGTGGGTCGGATGATTTCGGACAGGGGGGAGTAGTCTTCGGCGGCTTTCTTCTGTGCGATCGCGAAGACGGCTTGTTGTGCCATGTCGACGACGGTGTCGACTTCGGCGCCTTCGGTGCCTTCGTAGCCGAGTTGTACTACTCGGGTGCCGGCGTCGACGAGGCGGCGCAGGATGGATTTTTCGGCGACGATTTCGGCGTAGTAGCGGGCGTTGGCGGCGGTGGGCACCGATTGGACCAGGGTGTGGATGTAGGGTGCCCCGCCGATGCGGTCGAGGTTGCCGCCGCGGTCGATTCGGCCGACGACGATGAGGGGGTCGATTTCTTTGTTTTCTGCGAACAGGTCGATCATCGCTTGGTAGATGATGCTGTGCGCAGGTTTGTAGAAGTCGTCGGGGGAGAGGTCTTCGATGATGTCGGGGATCACCGATGGGCTGAGCAGCATGGCGCCCAGCACGCCTTGTTCGGCTTCGTTGTCGTGTGGGGGTTGGCGCCCGAAGTCGCGGCCGGCCGGCCCGGCGGGCTCTTGGCGGAGGGGTTGGCGGTATTCGCGGCGTTGGGCGGGCGCTTGGGCGGGTGGTTGCGCGGGCGCGGGAAATTCGTCGTCGAAGGCGGGTGCGTCTTCGTCGGAGGGTGGGGGGACGTAGTCGTCGTCGAAGTGTGTTGACGAGGTCTCAGTACTCATGGGGCCCTCCGGGACAACGTGGTTGGGTTGGGTGCGTGTTGGTGTCACGCACGTGTGCACATAGCAGTGTACGCACCGGGGGTGTGGTGTCTTTTACTTATTGGTTGTTTGGGTGTGGATGGGTGGTTGTTTGTGGCGGTGGGGGCTGGGTTTGTGCACACGTTGTGTTGTGGGTTGGCTGGGTTTTGTTGCTGGTAGCCGGGGGTGTGTGGGGCGGTGGTGCGGGCTGTGGGTACCGTGGCGTGTGATGGCCGGGGGTGTTGGGGTGTGGTTATGCGATGCATCCGACGATGGCATCGGTGATGCGTACCGCCCCGTGGGCGTTTGATCGTTTCCACGCCCATGCGCCCCCGATGAGGCAGGGTGCGGTGGCGATGAGTGGGGCGTAGCGGCAGGCTCTGGTGGCGGCACGCAGGCTGGTGGTGATTGCGCTGCTGCTGCGGGTGGTTGCGGTAGTAAGCAGCAGGTGTAGGGGTGGGCGGATGGTGCTCCAGCGGGTGGCTGCCATTGCCCGTTGGAGGGTGGCTGTGGTTTTCAGCAGGATGGTTGTGGTGTTGTTGTGCAGCGCTAGCCCCACAATGGGGCGGGTGATGGTTCTGGGCAGTTGGGCGCTCAGCAGTGTTAGTGCGGTAAGTGCGGTGATTTTTTGGATCGTGGTTGGTTTCACCGGTGCTTGTTTTGTGGGGTGGTCATGGTGGGTGGGTTGTTCGATGTGCACTGGTTGGAGCATCGGTGGGGCGTGACCGTGAATGTGGGGTGCGGGGTTGTGGCGGTGGAGTGGTTGGTGGCCGTGTCGTGTGTGTTGGTGTGTGTGGTTGCGATCATGCTTGCTGCCGCCAGGAGGATGACGACGATCAGGGTGTGGGTTTTGCGCATCACACCACTCCTTTCAGTGTGTCTTGACTGTTTCCCCTTTTGGAGAAGAAACGAATATAGAACGCACTGCCAACTGCATTCAAATTAGGGCACCAAAATTAATTGAACAACAGGTTTGATCGTTTCGCCGCCGACCGATCTCACCTCCGCGGGTACCCCCGTCTCATTCGGCGGCCAACACACATCCCATCACATCATCGCACTACAAAACCCTTTTTAGCCCACACATATCCGCGCGCGTGGTTTACCCCCACCCTTGCACTTTTCGCAGCCGCCGAAATCATCACCATTTTTCATCGAATTCCATTAACTCGAACGAACAGCAACGCACCCACCGCAGACGCTTTAGCACCGCGCCACAGCTCACCCGGCCCTACTCAAAGCACTCACGCCACGCTAAACAACCCCTGCCAATCTCGTAGTCGCTTGTTGAAACCCCTTTGCCGTGTGCGCACTTAGCGATGCTGAGCGGCACGACTGTTGAGCGACACGATAGATTGCACACTCCGCGCCACCAGAAAAAGCGCGTGCCTTTCCTCGTACCCGATCCGTTGAAAAAATCGCACCCTAACAATCCAGCCCGCCCAACCCAGGGCGGTGTTATCAACCCACAGCTTTAACCGCCCCCGAAGGTTCCGGCTGTTGCGGGTTCTTTCAAGCAACGGACTCAACGCGTGCAATCGATCCAGTATTCAATCCAGCTGCCCTGGCACACCGATCCATCATGGTGCAGGCCCCCTGCCTGCTGTGTCCTTCAAGCAGCGTGAAGCTAGCTTCGACATCACCACACACCCTTGAGCGGTGCGCTGTTCGCCGCGTCGCCGGGGTTCGCGTGCGGGGAGTCTAGGTACGCCAACAGCCCGCCACCGCATAAGCGGTAACGGGCTGTTCACGTTTACCCCAAAGGAGAAAGGGGATTACCTGTGCGGGCTTTAAAACACCGCACCGGTGGGGGAGAACTATTAGTCGTTCTCCGGGTGAGCGGAGCTCTCTTCTTCCTCGTTCTCACGTCGCATGATGATCACGAGGCGTGCAATGGCACCGAGCATCAGAATTGCGGAGAGGATTGCACCACCCAGGAGGACAAACATCCACCAGGACCAGTGAGCCTTGACCTCTTCAGGTTCAGTGACGGCCTTTTCTTCGACCGGGTCGAGCGGAACACGCTCGCCGGTGACGAGGAGTCGGTGGGAGTTCACACCGTAAGGAGTACAGGTGATGAGGGTGACCAGGTCTTTGCCTTCTACGCGGCCGAGGGACTCAACGTTGGAGGGCTCTACGATGCGGATGTCGTTGACGACGTACTTCATCGCACGACCGGCGGTGTTGAGGTAGAACGCGTCGCCCTCTTTCACCTTGGTCAGGTTGTCGAACATGGTCGCGTTCGGCAGGCCGGTGTGGCCGGTGAGCACTGCGTGGGTGGAGTCGCCACCAACCGGCAGGGAGGATCCAAACAGGTGACCGATGCCCTTTTGCAGGGTGTCATCAAAGGTGCCGTGGTAGACCGGCAGGTTCACGTTAGCGACAGGAACCTTAACCTGAGACATTGCCGTTGAAACATCAAGCTGCTTCAAATAAGCCTGGTACTGCTCGGAGTCAGGTGCAACGTCCTTGATGAAGGGGTCGAGGATGACGCCTTGTCGGAGGTCCTCGTTATACCGATCAGCGTCCGCCAAGGACTTCTCGAGAGTGTTGCCATCGACCTCGCCCAGTTCGACAGCGTAGCTATTCGCCCGCTTCTGCTGTTCGACGTCATTGTGGCGGGTAGCAAAGACCGGATACAAAAGCAGAGAAATACCAATCAAAACACCCAGCAAGGGGATATAAAGTCGGAATTTGCTTTGCTCCTGCTGCTCTACAGGCTTTTCGGCGGTAGCAACGCTACCTTCAGGCTTGGGTGCCTTGGCGCCATTTTTTCGATCGAAGATCGCCATATTTCTCCTTTGAGGTAAAGACTCCAAAGGGAGGAGAACACTTCGAAAAGTGTTCTCCTCCCCAGGATGTTTCTAGGCTACATCACAATGTAGTCCTAAAGGTGGCTGTTACTTAAGCCTGCTTCTTGCGACGGGAAGCAGCAGCAACGTAAGCACCGGAGCCGACGATCAGCAGGCCGCCAACGACGACCAGCGGAGCGATACCAGCGCCACCGGTGAGCGGCAGGTTGAAGCCGTTGTTCTTCGGAACGTTCTTGACCTTGATGTCAGATGCTTCCTTCAGAGCCTTCTCGGCGTCTGCCTGATCCTCGAAGTTGGTCTTCGGGTCGGTGGAGACGATCTTGGTGGAGTTCTCAGCCTCAGTGCCGTACTTCGGGTTAGCGAGGAGCTGGAACTGCAGAACGTCGGGGAGCAGCTCGTGGTTCGGCGGAGCAACGGTCTCCTTCAGGCAGTAGAAGGAAACTTCCTTCCAGGTGGTGCCGTCGGTACCGTTAACGAAGGTGGAGTTGTTACGGAAGTCGTTGACGAGCAGGCCGTCGATGACAACCTTGCCGCCACCGGTGGACTCGAAGACGTCCTTGCCGTTAACCTTCACCGGGTCAGCGGTGCGACCGGTTGCCGGGTCAGCGGAGATCTCGCGGTTAGCGTTGCACTCGAAGACCTGGAACTTAGCGCCATCCAGGGGTGCGTCGCCCTCGGTGGAAACCTTGGTGAACTCGAGCTTGCCGTAGAAGGTGTCAACCTCGTTGGAGGGAACTCCGGGGGGAGTGGTGGGATCCTCCGGAGGGGTCTCCGGGTCGAACGGCGGGTTCTTCGGATCCGGATCTTCCGGGTCACCGGGGCTGTTCGGATCTTCCGGGTCCTTCGGGAAGTTCGGGTTGGTCGGATCGTCCTTCGGAACCTGAATGTTGGACGCCACGTTGTGGATCTGCTTCAGGCCATTGAGCTCGTCAGCCTGGACGTTGAGGGTCCACTCAACTTCCTTGCCAGCGTTAGCAGCAAGCTTGGTCAGACCGGGCTCGAGGAAGCCGATGGTCACCCAGGTAGCCTTGCCGGGCTGCTTCTCAGCAGCGATGATCTTGTAGTCGGTGCCTTCTTGGAAGACCTCGCCGTCCTTGATCTTAACGACGTCCTTGCCCTTGCCGATGTAGGTCAGCTCAGGAGCGAGGGGGTCGATGACCTGGAACTTAGCGAAGCCAGCTTCACCCGGATCACCAATCTTGGTGTCGACGGTGTACTGGTACTGAGAAGCTTCGGTGGAGCCGGAACCGGGAGCGGTAACGTCCTTGATGGACTTCTTGATACCGGTCTCGAACGGAGCGTTCTTCGGGTAAACGTGAACGTCGTAGTTCCAGCAAGCGGTGTTGGTCTGGTCGGTCAGCGGAAGGGCAACCAGGAAGGGCTTAGCCGGAACAACATCGGCAGGGCTCTTGGTTTCCTTGACCAGGTACAGGCCGGCGTCAAACTTCTTGGTGACGACACCATCCTTGGTGGTCATAACTTCGCCGCTCTTAGCAACAGAAACCTTAGGGTACTCGGTTTCGAAGGTCGGCTCCTTGAAAAGAGCGTCGCCCTTTGCCTTGTAAGCAGCGGTGAGCTTGGCGGCGAGCTGCTGACCTGCGTTGGTCTTCAGATCGATGCCTTCGACCTTGTAGACGGTGAAGTCAACATTGGAGAGCTTGTCAACGCCAGAGGGATCAGCTTCCAGCTTCTTACCATCGTTGGAGAAGCTCTTGGGCTCGACGGGCTTGCCCTTGTACTTGTGGATGGTGAAGTCAACCTGGTCGTTAGTGACGGAGGTCTTCTGGTTATCCTGCGGCTTGCACTCAGCCGGGTTGCCCGGGGCTGCTGCAGAGGTGGTGGCGGTAGCGGAAGTGTCTTCCTCACCCTGTGCGAATGCCAGGGGGGTAGCGCTGAAGCCGAGAGCGGCAACAGCAGCGATCGAGAGGCCCGCGGTAGATACGCGGCCCATGCTCTTGCGGGTCATAGATTTTCTCCTAGATTTCCCGTAATGCGATGAATGTGGGCCCAGACGGATGCCTGAGACCGTTCGACCGACCGTTGCAGCTCAACTATTAGAAGAAGAACGTGCCAACTCGGGGTCGGCTTAGCCCCTTAGGAGAATTCCTTCGGGGGCCGATGAAGTGATGACTTTTGTTCGGCTCTGTCATGCTAGCAAATTCTTAAGAACTTTCTCAGGCTTGGCTGGGAACGTTTTCAGCGTTTTGCTAGTGACTCGACCGCTCAGAAGTCTTAGAGACACCTTAGAGGATTGCCAAAAGGTCAACAACTTCGACACGCAAATTTGTTCACAACTCTGACACTTTGCACTGGTCAAGGGGGAGCATTACCCCTGTGAGATTTTTCTAAGAAACTGTTTCCTTTAACGTCTCAAATTGCCCATAACCTGCAGTTTTGGTGTGACCATCCAGGTACTTTTGCCTATAACTGCATTCCCAGGAATCCATGTTTTTCTAAGTTTCCACCACTTTTACCCCTGCTTGTGACTTGACGCACAATACCCCCACTTGGGGCACCCCACACGTCGCAGCCCCTGAGACATCACCCAAGAAAACGCGCTTTTTATCAGCCCTCTTAGGTGAAAATCTTTTGCGTAAATCACACCAAAATCACCCCCTTAGGTGACCGTGACCTGGGTGAAATGCATGGCGACCACACTATCCTTGGTCGTTTTTCTTAACAGAAAACACCTCGCAACAACCCTTTATTGAATCCCGGCACCACACGCATTTACCCACCAAGACGCCCAATAATCGGCAGGTACAGCCCCTGTGACACGACTTATTGCAGCTAAGAATCCGCTTACGGCACACCCGGTTTTCCCCATGGAGGCAGCAACAGGTCCAATCCCACTGTGGGGAAGTCAAGGCACCTACATATAGAAGGTGTGACGCGGTAACAACTGAGTTTCCAACACCACCCGGCAGATGCGAGCGACACAAATCCTCTGGCATACCGGCCGACACCCCCATCCCGGCGCGCCCCGGGAGGCTGCCCTTTCCCACTGTGGGCCTGCTTTTCGCTGGTGCGCTGCCTCAGCTGAGCTACGGCGTTGTTATGTGTTGTGTTGCCACTTCTTATTTAGTGTTGTGTTTTTGTTGTTTTTCCTTCACCGGGATTGGTTCTGGCGAAAGGCAATCTTGGGGGATCTTTTGTGCAGGTGTGCTTTGGCAGGTGGGGCAGGTTCGCGTATGTGGGTGGCGTGCTTGGCGGGTTTTGTTGTTGGGCGGGGTTGCTGATTGGTGGTGTGCTTGCCCGCCATGGGTGTGGGGTGCTCTTGCGTGGTTGATGGCTTGGGGTGTGCCGTTGAGTGCTGCCGCTTGAAAGCCCGCACCTCGTGTTTGGTGGTGGGGGTTTGGTTTTTGTTGTTTGGTGTTTGGTGTTTGGCGCACCGCTTGGGAGCCCAGCGGTTGCTGGTCTTGTGGGTTGGGGGTTGGTGTCGAGGGTTTATCTTGAGGGTTGGTGGTTGGGGGCTTTTGTTGGGGTTTAGGCGGCGCCCTGGGGGTAGGGGATGGGATACGTGCGTGTTTTCGTGTGGGGTCGGGGCGGGGAAAGCTGTGATTTTCTTAGTAAACGGGTGGGCTGCGGTGATGAGATCACGGACCACACCACACAATGCGGAAACAAAACCACGCCCCACACCGGCCGGAACAGGGCTGCATACACGCCCAAAAGCCAGCCGCCGCCTGCAGCCGCCACCCCATCTGGCGGGTGTTTTCCCCGGTGTTATATAGGTGGCAATCCTTAAAACACGCAAAAACCAGCTAGGCTGGTACCTCGAAACGGCCACGCCCACAGCACCAGCATCCTTTGCGTTGTTCCGCTGCGGGCACACCACGACCCGCGCACCTGTCGCCCCGGCCCAGCTGCACCCGTCCGGCGGTTTCTCACACCCACCGTGGACCACCACGCCCCTGTTCTGCGGAACGCAGCGTGCCACCCACAGGCGCCGCCAAGCACACCACCACAGTGGCAGCCGGCAGCGGCCGAGAAAACCTCACGGTTTTCCCGGAAGGTGTTGGAATCCTAACGCTGTGAAGCACCCGCCCAGCGTGCCCACCTGCACGCACCCAACAGCACGGTGCCCAGCGAACAGCCCGCCGCCGAGCAGCACACCAGCCACACCCCGGCAGGTACAACGCACTGGTGAGTTTTCCTCGAGGACGCTCGAGGCGACTAATAAATAAGGACATGTGACTCAAGTGAGCAACGAAGAAGACAAGATCGGTAACGAGCGCGCAGAGCGTCGCCGGCGCCGCCGTCACCGTCGCAAAGAAACCTCCACCAAAAAGAAGGTGCTGATTGCACTCGCAATCGTCTTCGCGGCGATGATCATCCTCCCGATCGGCGCATTCGCCGTCGCTTACAGCGCGGCAACCGTGCCCACCCCGGGGCAGTTGGTAACCAAACAGGTCTCCAACATCTACGCTTCCGACGGCACCACAGAGATCGCCCGCATCGTGCCCCCAGAAGGCAACCGCGAACAGGTCACCATCGACCAAATCCCCCAGTCGCTGCGCGACGCCGTTCTCGCCGCGGAAGACCGCGAGTTCTACACCAACCGCGGCTTCTCCGTCACGGGCTTCGCCCGCGCCATCAAAGGCCAGATCACCGGTGATGACTCCGCCGGCGGCGGCTCCACCATCACGCAGCAGTACGTCAAAAACGCGGTCGTCGGCAACGACCGCTCTTATAAGCGCAAAATCAAAGAGCTCGTCTACTCCGCCAAAATGGCCAACGAATGGAGCAAAGACGAAGTGCTCCAGGCGTACCTGAACACCATCTACTTCGGGCGTAACTCCTACGGCGTGGCCGCCGCCGCCCAGGCATACTTCGGCAAACCACTAGCCGACCTCACCTTCGAAGAATCCGCAGTGCTGGCCGCCAGCATCCAGCGCCCCTCCTCCCTCGACCCGTGGACCAACCGGGAAGAAGCCGAAGCCCGCTGGAACTACGTCCTCGACGGCATGGTTCAAATCGGGGCCATCACCCCGGAGCAGCGCGCCGCCGCCGTCTACCCGGAAGTCATCGACCCCGCCAACAACCGCGCCTTCACCCAAGCTGAAGGCACCAACGGCCTGATCAAAAACCGGGTCATCGCCGAACTGGCAGAACACGGCATCTCCGAAGAAGACGTCGAAACCCGCGGCCTGAAGGTGACCACCACCATCAACCCCGTGGATCAAGAAGCCGCCGTCAACGCCGTCCACAGCAACCTCGAGCCCCTCAAGCCCGAAACCCGCGCCGCAGTGGTGTCCATCGAACCCAAGACCGGCGCCGTGCGCGCCTACTACGGTGGCGACGACCCCAACGGCTGGGACTACGCCAACGCCGGGCTCCAAACCGGCTCCACCTTCAAAATCTTCGGCCTCGCCGCAGCACTCCAACAAGGCATCCCGCTGTCCCAGGCCTACTCCTCGGCGCCCGTGACCACCGGTGACGTCACCGTCAACAACGTCGAAGGAAACGACTGCGGATTCTGCTCCATCCAGGAAGCGCTGAAGCGTTCCCACAACACCAGCTTCATCCGCCTGCAAAATGACCTGCGCCACGGCCCCCAAGACGTCGCCGACATGGCACACGCCCTCGGCGTTGCCCGCTCCCTGCCCGGCATCGACCAGACCCTGACCGAAAACGGCGCCGAGCCCTACCAGGGCATCATCCTCGGCCAATACCAGTCCCGCCCCTTCGACATGGCCATCGCCCTGGCGACCCTATCCGACGAAGGCGTCTGGCACCAGCCCTACTTCGTCCAAAAAGTCGAAGACGCCAAGGGTGAAGTCCTCTACGAACACAAGGAAAGCGAAGGGGAACGCCGCGTCTCCGCCAACGTCGCCAACAACGTCGTCGCAGCCATGGGCCCCATCGCCGCCTACTCCAACGGCAACGCCCTCGCCGGCGGCCGCATCTCCGCAGCCAAAACCGGCACCGTCCAGCTCGGCGACACCGGCCAAAACAAAGACGCCTGGATGATCGGCTCCACCCCCCAGCTCGCAACCGCCGTGTGGGTCGGCACCGAAGACAACTCCGCCCTGCTTAACTCCTGGGGCGGCCTGATGTACGGCTCCAACACCCCCGCCCGCATCTGGAAAGCCACCATGGACGGCGCACTCGCCGACCAGCCCTACGAAGAATTCCCCACTCCTAAGGGCCTTGGCTTCAGCACCGTCCCCTACGTCTACCAGCCCCCGGCAGCGCCCACCTACAACAGCCCCGCACCCACCGACGAGCAACAACCCGCAGAGGAAGCACCCGTCGAAGAAGCGCCGGCACCAGTAGCACCCGAAGCCCCGCCCGCCGACGTAGAAATCGCCCCCGGACTCGTCATCCCCGGCGACCTCATCCCACCGGCCCTCCAAGCCCCGGCGGAACCAGCCCCCGCTGAATAACCGCCCCACACCCCCAAAGGTGGCCCGCACCCACGTGCCGGCCACCTTTTTCGTACCCACCCGGGAACCCACAACACTTTCCACCTATGGAAGAATTCACCAAAGAAACCACAGCCCAACCACCACAGCCGCGGCACCCCACCCCACCTACCAACTCCTGCGAGAAAACACGTGTCCAACACCGCCCTCATCGTCACCATCGTCAGTGTCTTCCTCGGCTTCGCCTGCTTCACCGGCAGCTTCGCAAGCTTCATGTACAAAAAACCCAAAACCCTGACCTGGGGACTGATGGTCGCCGCCATCATCCTGATCACCCTCATCCCCACCACCATCGCCATCTTCTTCGCGACACTGGCCTTCTAACCCCCAGGCCTAAGAAGAAAAATTCACAACCCTCCTGGTCGGAAATCGACTTTCCCAGTTCATTGGTGTATCTTGGTGGGGTTGCTGACGCAACGACCCTCCTGCCATCGCCACAAGGGTGATGGCCGATTCAACCATTTACTAGACCACAGGAGGTGATGAGGTCCGTGCGTCATTACGAACTGATGATCATCGTCGATCCTAGCCAGGACGAACGCACCGTTGGCCCGTCGCTGGACAAGTTCCTCGAGGTTGTCCGCAAGGAAAACGGCACCGTCGACAAGGTAGACATCTGGGGCAAGCGCTCTCTGGCCTACCCCATCAACAAGAAGGGCGAGGGCATCTACGTCGTTGTCGACCTCAACTGCGAGGCCGACACCGTCCAGGAGCTCGACCGCCTGCTCAACCTGAACGACAACATCCTGCGCACCAAGGTGCTGCGGGTTGATCGTTAAAACGGGACAATAGGGAAAACGCCTTCACCTAAAAGGCGCCGACTCTAACAACAAAAAACTCCAGCAGTTTTTGCCCCACGAAAGGAACGACATGGCTCAGGGAGAGACTCAGATTACTTTGGTTGGCAACTTGGTTGCCGACCCGGAGCTCCGCTTCACCCCGTCGGGGACCCAGGTAGCGAACTTCCGTATCGCTTCCACCCCCCGCACCTACAACGCCAAAACTGGCGAGTGGGAGGATGGGGAGTCCATGTTCTTGACCTGCAATGTGTGGCGCAAGGCAGCCGAAAACGTCGCGGAATCCCTCACCAAGGGCATGCGCGTCATTTTGACCGGACGTCTTCGCCAGCGCTCCTACGAAACCCGCGAGGGTGAGCGCCGCAGTGTCTTCGAAGTTGAGGTCGACGAAGTTGGCCCCTCCCTTCGCAACGCCACTGCGCAAATTCACCGCAATGAGAATCCCGGCCGTTCCGGCGGGTTCAACGGCGGTGGCCAGCAGTCCGCACCTCGCCAGCAGGCACCCCAACAGGGTGGCTTCGGTGGCGGAGGCGGCCAGCAGATTCCTTCCGACCCGTGGAACTCGGCACCAGCTGCTGGTGGTTTCGGTGGCTCGGACGACGAGCCCCCGTTCTAACAATCATTTCCACCAGTTTTCCTCGCTAGCCCCAGCCGCACACCGTGCACACACTTGGGGCGGCAAGCACAACGAAAGGCAGGGATCATGAAGCTGATCCTCACCACTGCCGTTGACAATCTCGGTGTCGCAGGCGACATCGTCGAGGTCAAGGCCGGTTACGGACGTAACTACCTGCTTCCCCGCGGCATGGCCATTGTGGCTACCCGTGGTGCTGAGAAGCAGATCGAGGGCATCAAGCGCTCTCAGGAAGCTCGCGCTATTCGCGATCTGGACCACGCACACGAGCTGAAGAACCAGCTCGACAACCTCGAGGGCGTTACCGTTAAGGTTCGCACCTCCGAGAGCGGCAAGCTCTTCGGCTCTGTGACTGCAGATGACGTCGCAGCTGCCGTGAAGGCTGCCGGCGGTCCGGTTGTAGACAAGCGTGCCATTGCCCTGAAGAAGGGCCATGTCAAGAGCACCGGTAAGTACCAGGTAGACGTCCAGCTGCACGACAAGATTGCAGCTCGCGTGAACTTTGAGGTCGTCGCTGCCTAAATAGGCACTCGCGACGGCGGCCCACCGACACACACCGTGTCCGGTGAGGCCACATGACAACAGCACACAAACGACCCCCTGCCTACCATTGCGTAGGAACCAGGGGGTCGTTTGTGATTTTCCGCCCGAATCACGTTAAAGCCAGCGCGCTAGGAAGCTTCCTCCGGCGTTGGAGTGGTCGCCTTGAGCAGATGATTCCAATGGCAGTCCTGGCAGACCTCCACCAGGTGCGTAGTGAACACGGTGCCCTGCGCCTCAAAACGGGCGATCTCCTCCGGGGTACGCGCCGACCCGGAAGCATGCTTCAGGCCATCGCCATAGATCCACTGCACATGCCGCAGCCGCGGCGAGTCACAAATCGGGCAGTCGTATCCGGCCGGATGCCCATGGAAATCACTGGCCGCCACGAGAAGGAACTCGGCATCACAGACGTCGTCCTTTTTCACCAGCCCTGCGCGGTAGCGCTTAATGGTATTGCGTCGCTGAAATTCATAAGAGAGTTCCACCCGTCCAGTGATACCAGCGTTGGGCACAGCGCGCATTATCTGATCAACCAACCTCACCCGTTGGGGTAGAGGGTTCTTGTGAACTCCAATTCCTTTACTGAATTATCCGCATGAAATTCAAGCTGTAGAACTGGTGTTTCAATTCAAATAGCGATAAAGATTCCTGCGTAGAACATTTTTGATTGCTTGGTTTTTCCTGAATCAATCCCTCAAACACACCTTAGTGAGGTACACCAAAGCCTGAGAATCATCGCCCACAATGCAGATATGATTTGCCATTGTTGATATGGGGGTTTAGCCTATTACCCCAGGAACAATACCCCTACCCGTATGGGGGTAGCCGCGCCACGGGGAAATGTTTGGTTGTGTGGCTTTTACCCCAATGTGTGGGTTGCTGTGTTTCCTCTAACGTTTTTCGAATTTTTTTGCATTACGGCTAGCTATGTGGGGGCACAAAACGATAGTATAAAAATCATGACAGCCACTCCCGCATCCATCGCAGCAGCAATCCGCCCATCCATGACGAAGCTTTACGTGACCTATTTCCGTATGGCTAACCAGTCCGATTTGACCGGCCCGCAGCTGACGATAATGACCCGCCTTGCTGAAAAAGGCGCGTCCCGCATTAGCGATGTTGCACGCGAAGAGGGCATCCGCATGCCCACCGCCTCCAACGCTTTGCACCAGCTCGAAGAACGCGGCATGATCGAACGCCTCCGCGACATCTCCGACCGTCGCGGCGTGCGCGTCCAGCTGACCACCAAGGGCAAGCAGGAACTGGCTCGCGTCGGCGAGGAGCGCACCGCGCACCTGGCACGCATGCTGGAATCCTTGAGCGAAGAAGACCTCAAGGTCACCGAGGAGATGATTCCGGTCATCCAGAAACTCGCCGAGGCCTACTCCGCAACCACCTTCGCGGAGAAGAAGGAAAACTCCTAAACAATTCTCTCAACCACGGGGCATACCCCACCGGCTGCCACCAGCTCGCCATCCCACACCGCCCAGCAGCGGATGCGGATGGCGAGCTTTTTCGTGCCCAACGTCAGAAGCACCCCCCAAACCCCCAATACCCATTGGGGTATCCCTGGGGGAGTGCGTGGGATGTGCAATCCGCGACAAGGGGACTAGCCTAGGAGAAGACCCAAAACTTACCCGGGCAAGGCTCTCCCGGTGGATCCAAGGAGGTGTAGTTGATGAACCGTTCCGATGCCTGGCACCCAGAAAACGACCCAGATCTACACTCCGAACTGGAGTTTCCGGAATACCTGCGGCGCGAAATCGACTTCGTCGACGACCCGCTAGCCCGGCTGGAAAGAAACGAAAACTCCACCAAGTCGGCCATCGCCTACTGTGTGGCCATCCCAGTATTGACCATCATCGTGGCCTTCGGCATTGCCTTGTCCTCCCGGGCGGTGGGTGGCCCCATCTGCGACGCCGGAGTATCTACCTGGTTGTGCTCGCGGAGGTTTGAAATTCTTTTCCCCGTCGTCCCCGGCCTTGTCGCCTTTGGTGGTCTACTCGGGGCGGGATGGATGACCTACCGCACCTGGTCCAAAGGCGTTCGGTGGCGGCCATGGTTGGCCAGCATGTGGTGGCTACTGCCCTTCACACTGTTGTGGATGACCTCCACCGGCACCATCGCGATCCTCGGGCAACGCTAGAAACAACAAACTCCCTCACACCAGTCACCTGCATCAAGCAGGACTAAACGGGGTGGGGGAGTTGGTCTTTCGGCCCCACAAGATACGGAACAAAAACCTTTGCTAGGGATGCCCCGTTCCAGGCAGTTGCACCGCACTTTGCTGTATAGGGAGTATCACTAATGGGGCATAAACATAGGCAAAACCGGACGATCCATTTGGATCATTCGGTGATACAAGCGTTTCTTTGGGCTTAAAGCTGCTACTCGCCCAACATCCAAGCAAAGAAGGAAGCAATCTTTGAACGCTTCTTCGGGGCCGGGTAGACCCTGTCGATATATTCGAGCATCTCCAGATGCGCAGGCGTCAACTGAGCCTTTGAATTGTTGAGATGCTCGCGGTTGTCATGGTCAGACAAGGTTGCAGACACTGTTTAAGCCTCCTGCGCAAAACTAAAACCTGTCCTCAACCTACACGCTTTCTCGGCTTTTGCACCGTAGCCTCGAAACGTGATCTTCGTGGACCGTGCATCACGGACAAAATCCCAAAGGCCACTGCAGCGAGTGAGAGAAGTCATCGCTGCAGTGGCCGTTCGCGCAACACCAAATATTCATCCATGTTGATGGCGCAGGATCTAAGTTCGATTGTAAAAAGCGCGTACTACACAGGTTTCAATTCAGCGGCAGCTTTCGCTGCCACTTCCTTGCACGCGTCCTGGCCGCAGTGTCGGGTTGCGGGATTGTCGTAGCAGTCCTTACACATCAGCACGAGCTTGCGGCACTCATCCTCGTTGATGCAGTGCTCAAACTTATTGGTATCAGCACCGCAGTTGATGCAGTGGCCCAGCTGCTTGAAGTCCTCATCGTCCGCGAACTCCATGTGCATGCGCTTGTCGAAGACATACAGCGAGCCCTCCCACAGACCCTTGTTGCCGTACTTCTCGCCGTAGCGGACGATGCCGCCGTCGATTTGGTAGACCTCTTTGAACCCGCGGTTTTTCATCAGGGAGGACAGGATTTCACAGCGGATGCCACCCGTGCAGTAGGTGATGACGGGCTTATCTTTGATGTCGTCGTATTTGCCCGACTCGATCTCCTTGATGAAGTCGTGGGTGGTGTTCACGTCGGGGACGATGGCGTCTTTGAACTTGCCGATCTGGGCTTCCATGGCGTTGCGGCCATCGAAGAACACCACATCGGGATTGTTGGCGACCAGCTCGTTGACTTCTTCCGGTTTGAGGTGGACGCCACCACCGATAACGCCTTCGTCGCCGACTTTGAGCTCGTCGGCTGCGCCGAAGGCAACGATTTCGTCACGTACTTTGACGGACAACTTCGGGAAGTCATCGCCGGTGCCCTCAGACCACTTGAACTCCATCTTTTTAAAGCCGGGGTATTCGCGGGTCTTGCGGACATACTTCTTGCAGGCGTCGAGGTCACCGCCGACGGTGCCGTTGATGCCGTGCTCGCTGATGAGGATGCGGCCTTTGAGTCCGAGGGACTCGCACAGGTCGCGTTGCCACAGTCGGATAGCTTCCGGGTCAGCGATCGGGGTGAAGTAGTAGTACAGGAGAATTTTGTTGACAGCCACGTCTCTAATATTAGGGGTATGCCTGAAGGACATGTACTTCACCGTCTCGCACGGGATTTGAATCACCATTTTGCCGACCGCCCCATCGTGATTGCCTCGCCTCAGGGGCGCTTCGATGTGGTGCCGCTGCAGGGGATGCGGATGGTGGAGGCTGAAGCCCGGGGCAAGCAGTTGTTCCTTCATTTCGCCCGCCCCAGGCCACGGGTGAATGCCGAGACCTTTAACCCCCCGACTTCTGTTGCAGGAGGACCAGCCCCAACCGCAGGTGGGGTGTCCGCTGGTTTGGAGCACTGCCTGGATGAGGCGATTGTGCATATTCACCTCGGGCTGATTGGTACTTTCCGTTTCGAAGATCCCATTGACCTCACCGGGCAGATCCGTTTCCGGTTAGCGACCCCGGAGATTGCTGCGCATCTGCGCGGCCCCCAATGGTGTCGAATTATCACCCCGATGGAATACAAACGCGCGGTGGCTAAGCTCGGCGCCGATCCGCTGATCCCTGGGGAGGATCCCAGCGCGGTGTTGGGGAAGGTGATGCGTTCTACCAAGCCTGCGGCCTCGCTGTTGATGGATCAGGCACTGTTTGCCGGGGTGGGCAACATTTATCGCGCAGAGGTGTTGTTCCGCCAGCACGTTGATCCTTTCACCCCGGGTCGTGAAATCGATGGTGCTCTGTGGCGACAGATGTGGGAGGACCTGGTGGAGTTGATGGAGGTCGGGGTGACCCGGGGCCGGATCGATACCGTCGATGAGCAGCACACCCCTGAGGCGATGGGGCGCCCGCCCCGCAAGGATGATCACGGGGGAGAGGTGTATGTGTATCGGCGGGCTGGGCAGTCCTGCTATGTGTGTGGCGCCGAGATAAAAATGCAGCCCTTTGAGGGGCGCAACCTGTTTTATTGCCCCGGCTGCCAGGTGCATTAAAAAATCCACCCTGCTTATGCGGGGTGGATAGGGGATTAGCCAACAACTTTGGCTGGGTCGCCAAGCCTGGGGCCTAGGGCCACGAGGATGGCGAAGCTTATGCAGGCTAGCAGGATCAGCCACACCACCGGGGTGTGGCTCCACTTCGGCAGCTTGGTGGCGGCAAGGCCGCCGAGGGCAGCACCCGCGGTGTTCAAGATGAGGTCGTCGATGTCGCTGTAGCCCAGCCTGAAGATGTACTGCATGATCTCAATCGTCAGGGAGCCGAAGAAGCCGGCGATGGTGACGGAGCGCAAAAGTCGCGGGGCGCCGCGCCACAGCAGTGCCAGGAGGAAGCCGATGGGCAGAAACAGGATGACGTTGCCGAAGGCGTCGAACAGCGGCCCGAATAAGGTTTGGGAGCGGAAGAATTGGCTAAAGGGGATGGGGTAGAGGCCGCGGTGGTGGTGGGCTTGGGGTTTCCACAGGTAGCCGATTTGGTAGAAGGCTTTCAGCATCGTCAATGCCACGACGACGAGACTCCAGCACGATAGGGCGATGCCGAGCAGGGGGCGGGGGATTAGCCGTCGGCGGCGTGTCATCATGGTGGGTCATCCTAAGTGCTGTTGCTGGCAAGAGACTGTGAGTAGTGAAAAGCCGCGTGGCTCCACTGGTGTGGATGCCACGCGGCCGGGCGCGTGTGTGATGCGCGCGGGGTTATTTCACGACGAGGTTGACCATGCGGCCGGGTACCACGATGGTTTTCACCACGGTTTTGCCTTCGACGTGGGAGGGCACTGCCTCGATGGCTTGTTTCACCACGGTGTCTTCGTCGGCGTCGACGGCGACCTGGATGCGGGCGCGCACCTTGCCCATGACCTGGACGGGGATCTCGATGGTGTCATCGACTAGCCACTTCTCGTCGAAGGTGGGGAAGTCGGTGTAGGCGATGGTGCCTTCGCGGCCGAGGCGCTGGTTGAGTTCCTCGGCGATGTGCGGGGCGACCGGGGCCAGCATGACGATGAGGGGTTCGACTGCGGCGCGGGGGGCGCCGTCCGGGTAGGTCTTGGTCAGGTAGTTGACGTACTCGATGAGTTTGGCAACGACGGTGTTCAGGCGCAGGTTGTCGTAGTCGTCGGCGACGCCGGCGATGGTGCGGTGCAGCTGCTTGTTGTCCTCATCGCTGAGCGCTGCGTCGCTGAGCCGGATGGCGCCGGTTTCTTCATCGATGACCAGGCGCCAGGTGCGCTGCAGGAAGCGCTGTGCGCCGACGACGTCTTTGGTTGCCCAGGGGCGGGAGGTGTCCAGCGGGCCCATGGCCATCTCGTAGACGCGCAGGGTGTCGGCACCGTATTCGTCACAGATTTCGTCGGGGCTGACGCTGTTTTTCAGCGACTTGCCCATCTTGCCGTATTCCTGGGTGACTTCTTCGCCGTTGTAGTAGAACTTGCCGTCCTTTTCTTCTACCTCGGCGGCGGGCACGTACACGCCGCGGGAGTCGGTGTAGGCGTAGGCCTGAATGTAGCCCTGGTTGAACAGGCGGCGGTACGGCTCCTTGGAGCTGACATATCCCAAATCATACAGAACCTTGTGCCAGAAGCGGGAGTACAGCAGGTGGAGAACTGCGTGCTCAACGCCACCAACGTACAGGTCAACGCCACCCGGATCCTGCGGTCCTTGCGGACCAGTCCAGTACTTTTCGTTGTCCAGGTTGCAGAACTGGGCATCGTTTTTCGGGTCGATGTAGCGCAGCTGGTACCAGGAGGAACCGGCCCACTGGGGCATGACGTTGGTATCCCGGGTGTAGGTCTTCGGGCCATCCCCCAGGTCGAGTTCCACGGTCACCCAGTCGGTGGCCTTGGCCAGCGGCGGGTGCGGGGAGGAGTCCGCATCATTGGGGTCGAAGGAGACGGGCTTGTAGTCGTCGACTTCGGGCAGCTCGATGGGGAGCATGCTTTCGGGCAGTGCGTGGGCAATGCCGTCCTCGTCGTAGACGATGGGGAAGGGCTCGCCCCAGTAGCGCTGGCGGGCGAACAGCCAGTCGCGCAGCTTGTACTGGATCTTGGCGTCTCCCAGGCCGTTGGCCTCGAGCCATGCGATGGTGGCAGCTTTGGCTTCCTCCAGCCCGAGGCCGTTGATGTCGAGCCCGGAGTCGTTGGCGGAGTTCACGGCCGTTCCGGCATCGACGAAGGGTTCTTCCTCAATATTGCCGCCGGCGACGACCTCCAAGAGGGGTAGGCCGAATTCTTTGGCGAATTCGTAGTCGCGGCTGTCGTGTGCGGGCACGGCCATGATGGCGCCAGTGCCGTAGCCGGTGAGCACATAGTCGGCGATGAACACGGGAACTTTTGCACCGTTGACCGGGTTGGTGGCGTAAACGCCGAGGAACACGCCAGTCTTTTCCTTGTTTTCCTGGCGCTCCAGGTCGCTCTTGGCCGCAATCGATGCGCGGTAGGCCTCAACCGCCGCCTTGGGGCTGGCCTGACCGAAGGTCCAGCGGGAGTCGACATCGGCAGCATAATCACCGTCGGCAACCAGGGTGTCGACGAGTTCGTGCTCGGGGGCGAGCGTCACATAGGAGGCACCGAACAGGGTGTCGGGGCGGGTGGTAAAGACGCGGATCTTTTCACCTTGGCAGACAAAGTCGACCTCTGCGCCCTTGGAGCGGCCGATCCAGTTACGCTGCATGGCCTTGACTTTGTCGGGCCAGTCCAGCAGCTCCAGGTCGTCGATGAGACGGTCGGAGTATGCGGTGATGCGCATCATCCACTGGGAGAGGTTCTTGCGGAACACGGGGAAGTTGCCGCGTTCGGACTTCCCGTCGGCGGTGACTTCTTCGTTGGCGAGCACGGTGCCCAAGCCGGGGCACCAGTTCACGGTGGAGTTGGAGCGGTACACCAGTCGGAAGGAGTCAACGACCTCTGCCTGCGCCTTGGCATCCAGGGTGGGGTAGTCCTCGTGTCCGGCGACCTCTCCTGCTTCGAGGCGAGAGATCAACTCAGCGATGGGCTTAGCCTTCTGCTCTGCCTCATCGAAGTAGGAGTTGAAGATCTGCAGGAAGATCCATTGGGTCCACTTGTAGTAGTCCGTGTCGGTGGTCGCGATGACGCGACGACGGTCATGGCCCAGGCCCAGGCGACCCAGCTGGCGTTCCATATTGTCGATGGATTCCTGGGTCTTGATGCGCGGGTGGGTACCGGTCTGGATGGCGTACTGCTCAGCGGGCAGGCCGAAGGCGTCGTAGCCGAGCGTGTGCAGAACGTTCTTGCCACGCATGCGGTGGTAGCGGGCGAAAACATCCGTGGCGATGTAACCGAGCGGGTGCCCCACGTGGAGGCCGGCGCCGGAAGGGAAGGGGAACATGTCCTGGACGAACAGTTTCTCTTCCTGTGCCGCACCCGGGTTTGCCGGGTTTTCCACTGCGAGCTCGCCAACAGGGTTGGGAGCGTTGAAGGTGCCGTTATCGATCCAGAATTTTTGCCAAGTCTGTTCGATCTGCCCGGCTAGGGCAGGGGAGTAACGATGCGTGGGGGTCTCGCTGGTTGTGGTCATAAGGCTGTAGTCTACCGGCCTGCCCCCGCCACATCACGCCGCACTCCTACGGTTTTACCCCCTAGGCATTCTCCTTCGCCTGCAAAAGGAAAGAGGCGCTCGACCTTTCAACAGGGAGCGCCTCCAAGTAGGAATGGGAGTACAGGCGCAGTAGAATTATCCGGGACAAAACTACCAAACGCGTGATTCCCATTTGCGCCCTTAGGATATCACACACATGATCTTGGTAAATCCCCAAAAACTCAACGGTCTTATTCCACGAATGCTGGAGTTAACCTCCCGCAAATCTCCCTGGCATAGGC
The DNA here is from genome assembly GCF_001941445.1 of Corynebacterium aquilae DSM 44791. Taxonomy (NCBI): domain Bacteria; kingdom Bacillati; phylum Actinomycetota; class Actinomycetes; order Mycobacteriales; family Corynebacteriaceae; genus Corynebacterium; species Corynebacterium aquilae. Next base: position 2,889,694 of record NZ_CP009245.1, read on the forward strand.
GGAATTGGCGCGCTGGAACTCTGGAAATTCTCGAATGCCCTTGTAGTTCTCGTGGTGTCGTTTTGGCCCGGTTCTCATGTGGGGTTGTTCAGCTGTTTTTGCTTGGGCCAGTTGACTGTTTTGTGTTGTTTGGGGCTGTTGTGCGCTGGCATGCTTTGGCCGGCGGGTGGAGATGGTGAGGTGCTTAGTGTGTGAGATTGCCTTGTTGGAAGATTCTGGTGGGTGCCGGCTGCGCTGTTTAGTTTCCGTGTTTCACGTGAAACCTTGTCTAAACACTGACAACCCGGACGGAAGTGTCCGAGTTGTCAGTGGCGGGTAGTCGTTTTAGATCAACTTTTCTTCTCGGGCGAATAGTGCTGCGACGGCGAGTCCGAGGATGGCTTGCCCACCCCATGCGATGAGGATTCCGGGCGCGGGTCCTGCGACGCGGACGCTCCACATGAGTCCGAGGAGTGCGAGGCCGAACCAGAAGACGCGTCGGCCGCGGTCTGCGCGGAGGATGAGTTGGAGTCCTAGTCCGCTAAGCCCGAGGATCATTCCTCCGATGACTCCGATGGTGGCTTGGGTGCTGTGGGTGTCTTGGTTCCAGACCCACATGGAGTGCGCGCCGCCACCGGTGAGTTCCCATGACAGCAGCATGGTGGTGGCCGCGAGGATGATCCAGGGTGCGACGAAGATGCCCCATTTCTGCCAGATGGGCAGCGGTCGGGGGTTGTCGTCCTTGGTGAAGTTGAGGCGCATATATGTAGCGTGCCATGTTTGCTCGAGCCTTTCCAGGCTAACGGCGCTTTGTGTGTGGCTATGCTTCGGCGCCAGACTCCTGGGGTCTTCCTGCGGGCAATGTTTCACGTGAAACATTGGCCTTGCGAACCGCGAGACAGTAGCTCTCCCCAGTGCGTTGCTTGCCCCGGCGCGCCATCACCGGGGATGCTGCAGCGTGATCGACTCCTGCGAGTATGGGAGCCTCGAGGCGAGGCGGGCACTTCCACAGACAGCACCTGGCTCCGTGATCTTGTGGGGGGTATTGCGGTGGCGTGGTCGTGTGGGGTGAGAAGAAAACCGCCCCGGCGCGAATGCACGGGGGCGGTTGGGTGTGGGGGAGAAGCGGCCACTAGTGGGCGGCTGCGTCTTCTTCCTCGATGGGTTCGATCTCGTAGCCCATGGGCGGCTCTTCGAGTTCCGCGCGGCTGATCTGGCCCTTGGTGAGTTTGTTGACGACGAGTGCGATGGCGCCGTCGCCGGTGACGTTACAGGCGGTACCGAAGGAGTCGATAGCGATGTAGGCGGCAATCATGAGGGCGACCATGTCGTCGCTGAAGCCGAGGTTGGCTGCGAGCAGGCCGGTGGCTGCCATGATGGCGCCGCCGGGCACGCCGGGGGCTGCGACCATGGTGATGCCCAGCATGAGGATGAAGCCGAGGGCGGTACCGAAGGTGATGGGGTCGTCGGTCATGAAGAGGATCGCGAAGGCGAACAGCGAGATCTTCAGCATGGAGCCGGACAGGTGGGTGGTGGCGCACAGCGGGATAGTGAAGCCGGCGACGGTTTTGGAGACCCCGTTTTTCTTGGCGCACTCGTAGGTGACCGGGATGGTGGCCGCGGAGGAGGAGGTGCCCAGCGCGGTGGCGTATGCGGGGAGCATGTTTTTCAGGGCGGTGGCGGGGTTCTTGCCGGCGATGGTGCCGGCGATGATGAACTGGATGGCCAGCAGGATGATGGTCATGACGACGGCGACCAGCAGCACCTTGGCGAAAGCGCTCAAGGTGGCGGTGAGGTTGCCGTTCATGCCCATGGACAGGAACATGCCGTAGATGAACAGGGGCAGCAGCGGGATGATGAACTTGGAGATCACCCGCATGATGACGCGTTCGAGATCGCGCACACCGGCGTAGAGGGTGTCGGATTTGACGGCGGTCATGGCGACACCGATGGTGAATGCCAGCAGCAGGGCGGTCATCACGCCCATGGGCGGCGGCATTTCAATATTGAAGTAGGGGCTCAATGCGCCCTCATCAATGTCTTGTGCGGCGACCATGTGCTGTCCAGCGAGCAGTGTCGGGTAGAGCAGGCGTGCTGCGGCGAAGGCGAGCAGGCCGGCAAAGATAGTGGAGGCGTAGGCGATACCGGTGGTGATCGCTAGCCATTTGCCGGCGCCGCGACCCAGTCCCGCGATGGCGGGGGTGATCAGGGCGAAGATCAGCACGGGGATGAAGAACCCGAGGAAGTTTCCGAAGAAGCTGTTAAAGGTGACGAAGACGCGGGCGAGCTGTTCGGGGAAGAACAGGCTGGAGATAATGCCCAGGATGATCGCCACCACAATCTTGAACAGCAACGAACCGGTGAGACGTTTTACGTCCATGGTTTTGTGTAGCTTTCTTGAACTGGGGGGGCAGAGGAACAATTGGTGCCGGCCAGTGGCCACCGGTGCTTCCACCGGGAAAACGCTTCACAGTGTGCCGGTTGTGTTCTCAACCGGCGTTGGATGCGGGTTCGGGGTGGAAGGTGTTTTTAGGCGGTGGCCTTGACGAACCTGTATAGGTTAGCCGACAGGTAAGCGGTGTTATACATTGCTGACCGCTGTTATGGGCAGTTTCACGTTGCGAAGATATCGGGCTGGCTGCCAAGTATTGCTCGTGTTGTGTGCGTGGGGCGCCGGCTGCGTGCTTGCCTAGTTGGAAGTGAGAACCAACAGGTAGCGGTTTCGGGCAGGCGTCGCGTTGGTGCCGGTGGCACCGCTTAGCCTTTAACTTTGTGGGGGTTTAGACTTGGCTTTTATGAATATTTTGGGTGTTCTTTTGCTCGTGCTCGCGGTCATCCAGCTGGGAATTGGTGTTGCCGCGTGGTCGGGCAAGCTTCCCGGCAACAACATCATTGGCATCCGCATCCCTGAGGCCCGCGCCTCGGAGGAGATGTGGGTGCTAACGCACCGTATTGCTGGCCCGCTGTGGACGCTGGGCGCTTTGTCCCTTGGTTTCGGCGGCTTGTTGGCGTTCGTGGTCTCCGGTTACTGGTGGCTGTTGGTGATGCTGGCCGTGGTTGGTTGGCTGGTGCTGATGGGGATGGGTGCTGGCATGGCGGCCAATGCTGCCGCGCTCATTGACGCCTCCAATAAAGATGAGGGCGGTTGTTGTTCTTCCGGTGGTGGCGAGGATTCTGCGGAAGGCGGCTGTTGCACGCCAGCCGCCAATGATGCGGATTCGTCTTCCTGTGCTGATGAGGATCCTTCGAAGGATTGTGGGGTCAGCGGCGGTTGTGGTTCCTGCGCTCTTAATGGCTCCTGTGAAGGTGGCGGGGATGCGTTTAATGCCAACGCTGGGGTGAACCTTGATGGGGTCCGCAAAGCGGCGAACACCACGGATAAAAACAGCTAGGCCTTCTCTTAGGTTTTAGCCCGCCTCATCGCGCGTTTTCGCGCGGTGAGGTTTTTTCATGCCCAGGCCACGCTCGCTTTAGGGCGGGGTAGGCTCGGCGGCAGTATTGTTGTGCGTATTGCTAAGGAGAGTTATGCCTATCCCGGAATTCATCACGGATTTGCGCGAAAAAATCGGTAACGATCTGTTGTGGCTGCCGGGGGTGACCGTGCTGGTGATGCGGGAGGGCGCCAATCCGGACGTTCCGGAGTTGCTGGTGGTGCGCCGCGCCGATAGTGGCGCATACACTCCCATCACGGGTATTCCAGACCCCGCAGAGCACGCGCATGAGGCTGCTATCCGGGAAGCTAAGGAGGAAGCCTGCATTGATATCGCCATCGATGGGGTGTTGCGGGTGCAGGCGATTCCGCCAGTTACCTACAGCAATGGGCACCAGTGCTGTTATATGGACACGGCTTTCCTGGCGCACCCTGTCGATCCCACCCAGCAGCCCCGCGTCGGCGACGATGAATCGACCTATGCCGCCTATGTGCCGGTGAATCAGCTCCCGGAGATGAAGCCGCGCTTTAGTGCCCTGATTGAGCAGGCCCTCGATAATCCCCACGGCCCCTGCCAGTGGAGCAGCCCGGCATAAGTCCTGCGGGCTTTCCCGGGTAGGGGTACCCCCCCAATGTCGGTTTCGTAGCAGGCGTCGTGTAAAGTTTGCGATCATGATCGCTCGACAGAATAACTGGTGGTGGCGCGCACGCAGTGCGGGCCGCCTCGTTTGAGCACCCCGGGGACTGCACCGGCTAGAAAGCTGGACCAACCCCCGACACGCCGTGAAGCAATCACAGCCCGCCGCATCTTGGAAAAACTTCCAAGACCAGGCGGGCTTTGTGTTTTTCGGCCACTGTTTATGCTCACCGTAGTTGTCCCGACAGCGCACCGTTTAAAAAAGTTTTAGCCCCATCCACCATGAAAGGTTCTCGTCACATGGCCCCCACCATGCCACTAGAACACCCGGCCATCATTCAGCGCCGCCCAGTGACCTATCACGATGACGCCTCGGCTCTGTTTGAGCGCCTTGGTGGTACCACGATGGATGACTCGGTGCTGCTGGAAAGCGCCGATATTCAATCCAAGGTTGGCTTGCAGTCCGTCGCAGTGCTGCGCGGATCAGCCCGCGTCACTTGTGTTAATCGCGATGTTACAGTTGCTCCTCTTTCTCCTAGTGGGGAGGTGTTAAGCGCCCGCCTAGCCCAGCAGTTGCCGGAGTATGTGCGCACCGCGGACACCGCCACCCCGCGGGGTGCAACCGCTACCCCTTTGACCCTGCACTTCCCCGAGTCGACCGAAACGGACGAACGCAAGCGCCTGATGGATGTGTCCTCCATCCTGCCGCTGCGACTGCTGCAGCGAGACCCTGGGTATAGCGACGAGTTCCTTCCCTTTATCGCCGGCGGTTTCGCCTTCGACTACTTGGAGACCTTCGAGACTCTTCCAGAGGTTAAACCCGGTGCAAACGGGTACCCGGATTATCAATTCCTGGTTGCAGAAATCGTGCTGCGCATTGACCACCAGCAGCACACCGCGGAACTGATCGGGGTGTGCCTGGCAGGAGAGCAGGAGGCCGAAACCCTGTCGCGCACGATGGATGAGCTCAGCAGGCGCATCACCGACTTAGGACCCGGTGGCGATGAGGCCATTGAGGATGAGGTCAACGGATCCGCACACCAGGGGCAGCCGGGCACCTTAAAGGCTATGGCCTCGGCGACCGACCAGCAGTTCCGCGACACCGTCGTCAAGCTGCAGGGCAAGATCACCGACGGCGATATTTACCAGGTGGTGCCCGCCCGTACCTTCAGCATTGATTGCCCCGATAGCTTCGCCGCCTATCAGGAGTTGAAGAAGGCCAATCCCTCGCCGTACATGTTCTATGTGCGGGGCGTGGATGCTCAGCAGTGCTCTTATGAACTTTTTGGGGCGTCCCCGGAGTCGAATTTGAAGTACACCGCGCACAACCGTCAGGTGGAGTTGTATCCCATTGCAGGCACCCGCCCCCGCGGCTTGCACGAGGACGGATCGGTGCACGACGAGTTGGATATTCGAGCAGAGCTCGAGTTGCGTACTGACGCCAAGGAAATCGCCGAGCATGTGATGCTGGTCGACCTGGCGCGTAACGATCTCGCACGGGTCGCCACGCCTGCGACGCGTCGCGTTGCGGAGCTGCTGCATGTGGATCGCTATTCGCGGGTGATGCACCTAGTTTCGCGGGTTACGGCCAGGTTAGACGACTCGCTGGATTGTTTGGATGCATACAGGGCGTGCATGAATATGGGCACCCTGACGGGTGCACCGAAGATCCGCGCGACTGAGCTGCTGCGCCGGGCGGAAGGGGTGCGCCGTGGTTCCTACGGTGGCGCGGTCGGCTACTTGGAGGGAAATGGCGACATGGATACCTGCATCGTGATTCGTTCCGCCTTTGTCCGCAATGGTGTGGCCGCGGTGCAGGCCGGTGCGGGTGTGGTGCGTGATTCCCAACCGCAGGCGGAAGCCGATGAAACTGTCCATAAGGCGTACGCGGTGCTGTCCGCGATCGCCGCTTCTCAAAATTGTGTCGTGGAGGTAGTCCGATGAGCCTTGCTGGTGTGAGCGCCGCGCGGCCTAAGAAGATCGTGTTGTTGGATAACGAAGATTCCTTCGTCTACAACCTTGTCGATGCGTTGGCGGTGGCCGGTTTCGACTACACCGTCTTTCGTAACAGTGTCGATATGAGGGTTGTGTTGGATGCACAGCCAGATCTCATTGTTTTGTCCCCCGGACCCGGTCACCCGACCGAGGCGGGGTGCATGATGGATCTGATCGATGAGACGATCGGGAAGATTCCGTTGCTTGGTATCTGTTTGGGTTTCCAGGCCCTGCTGGAGCACCACGGTGGTACGGTCCGCCCGGTCGGACCGGTTCATGGTTCGGCGGACATCATGACGCTGACGGATGCCGGCGTGGACAGTGGATTGTTTGCCGGGCTGACCGTTGATGCCGGCCCGGATCTTCCGGGCAAGGTGGGCCGGAAGGTCCCGATCGCCCGCTACCACTCTCTGGGGTGCACCGACATGCCGGAGGGGATGGTCAGCTTTGGTACCTGTCAGGCTCAGGCCGGGCCGGTGACGATGGCGGCGGCTACCCACGATGGGATGTCTTTGGGTTTGCAGTTCCACCCGGAGTCTGTGTTGACGCCTTCAGGCCCGCACATCATTAATCGCTGCGTCGAGTTCTTCGACCGTTAAGTTCATATTCTTTCCTGCCGGGCTGAGAAGTTGTTTTCTTCTTGCCCTGCCCGCCGGTGGGGGATAGGCCTTCGCCGGTGGTGTTTTGCCCGTTGTTCCTGTTGTTTTTTCTTTGTTGAGAAGGTTTGTTTCCATGACTAGTTCTACTGCTTCGCAGGTGTTGCACCGCATTCTTAATGGGGAGGTGGTTGCTGCCGATGAGGTCGAGTCGGTGTTCGCCGCGATTGCTGCGGGCGAGTTCGAACCGATTGAGATTGCTGGGTTGCTGTGCACGCTGAAGACTCGGGGCGAGACCCCGGAGGAGATCGCTGCTGCTGCGCGTGCTTTTACCGCGGCTGCTGTGGCTTTCCCGCGCACCGACCAGGAGGTCATTGATTGTGTAGGCACCGGCGGTGACGGGGCGTGCACGATCAATATTTCCACGGGTGCTGCATTGATTGCGGCGGCTGGTGGTTTGCAGGTGGTCAAGCACGGTAATCGTTCTGTGTCTTCCCGCTCTGGTGCGGCTGATGTGCTGGAGGCTTTGGGCATCGAGTTGAATCTGTCGCCTGCCGATGCGGCCGCCCAGTTGGAGACCACTGGTTTTACCTTCTTGTTTGCGCCGGCCTACCACCCGGGTTTCAAGCACGTGATGCCGGTGCGTAAGGGCTTAGGGATTCCGACGATTTTTAATGTTTTGGGCCCCTTGTTGAACCCGGCTCGCCCGGAGCTGCAGCTGATGGGCACGGCGCGCAAGGAGCTTGGCCCGCAGCTGATTGAGGCTATGCGCCAATTGGGTCGCCGCCGCGCACTGGTGGTGCATGGTTCGGGCTTGGATGAGATTGCCCTGCACGGCCCGACGTCCGTGTGGGAGCTCAAGGATGGGGAGATCACCGAGTATGAGGTGACTGCAGAGCAGCTGGGTTTGGCGGGCTGTTCTGTGGCCGACCTGGAGGGCGGCGATGGGGTGGATAATGCCCGGATGATGCTGGAGTGTTTCTTCGGGCGTGGTCAGCAGGCGCACCTGGATGCGATGCTGGCCTCTGCTGGTGCGTTGTTCTACTTGGCGGGCCGTGCGGACAGCCTCCGGGAGGGCGTGGATGTGGCGCGCACCCTGGTTTCCACTGGTGTGGTTGCCCGCTGGGCGGAGCAGTTTTTGCCGCGCGCAGCTGAGTTGAGTAAGTAGTCGGTGGATTGGAGGCTATGGCGATGACTGATGGTGCATCGAGGGCGTCGGCTGAGGATTTCGCTGGCGTGGTTCTTCCCGCGGGCACCCCGACGGTGCTGGAGGGGATTGTTTCGGGCCGGCGCGGCCATTTGGCTGCGATTCGGGATCGGATCTCTCATGTGGATGTGGACGCGTTGCCGCGTTCGCAGCGGTCCTTGTTTGATTCCTTGAACCGGGGTAGGGGAGGGGCGCGTTTCATCATGGAATGCAAGTCCGCGTCCCCGTCTTTGGGCGTGATCCGGGACGACTACCACCCGGGCGATATTGCGCGCCTGTATTCGCGCTATGCGGCCGGCATTTCGGTGCTGTGCGAGCCGGATCGTTTCGGTGGCGACTATGACCATCTGCAGACGGTGGCGGCATCCACGCACCTGCCGGTGTTGTGCAAGGACTTCATCATCGATCCGGTGCAGGTCCATGCGGCCCGCTATTTCGGTGCGGATGCCATCTTGTTGATGCTGTCGATTCTGGACGATGACACCTACCGTCTGCTCGCCGATGAGGCGCAGCGGCTGGGGATGGATGTCCTGACCGAGGTGATCGATGCCGAGGAGGTTTCCCGTGCGATCGCCTTGGGCGCGAAGATTTTCGGCTGCAATAACCGTAATCTGCATGACCTGTCCATCAACTTGGAGCGCACCAAGCAGTTGGCGCCGCTGATCCCGGAGGACGCGGTGTATCTGTCGGAGTCGGGCATTCGAACCCACCGGGATGTCGCCGAGCTTTCAGGTGTGGTCAATGGCTTCCTCATCGGCAGCCAGTTCACCGGCAGCCCCGATATTGATGCCGCGATCCGGGACGTGGTTTACGGTCCGGTGAAGGTGTGTGGTTTGCGCACCGGTCGGGCAGCCCAGGCGGCGCGCGCTGCCGGCGCGAGCTTTGGCGGGCTGATTTTCGAAGAGGCTTCCCCGCGCGCGGTGGATGCGCAAGGCGCCCAAGAGATCATCGCGGCGGAGCCGAACCTTCGCTACGTGGCGGTCTCCCGCCGCCGAAGCGGCTATGCGGAGCTCATCCAGCCGGGCATCGTTGCCGTGCAGGTGCACGCCCCCACCGGCACCGTGGACGAGGAACTGACCCTCGTTGCGGCGGTGCGTGAGGAAGTTGGTCCGCAGGTGCAGGTGTGGCGCGCGGTCAGCATGACGGCACCCCACGGCCCCGAGGTCGCCGAGGCGCTCGTTGCGGCCGGCGTTGCCGATCGTCTGGTGCTGGATTCCGGCATTGGCGGCACGGGCACCCCGTTTGATTGGTCGACGATCCCTGCGGCCGTCACCGCGCACTCGCTGATCGCTGGCGGCATCGGGCCGGACAACATCGCCCACGCCTTGGCAACGGGCTGCGTGGGCGTGGATATCAACTCCGGGGTGGAATACGCCCACGAGCCCCGCCACCACAAGGACTCGGCCGCCATCGTGCGCGCCCTCGAGGCAGTGCGATTGTTTCACGTGAAACACTGACCCGAGCGCCCTAGCGCCACCGCTGCTTCGCACGCAATGTTTCACGTGAAACATCGCGCGCTAAGGACCGGTGTGAATGTTTCACGTGAAACATCGCATCGGGCCGCACCCGGCGGGCGGGGCAGGGGAGTGCAGTCGCCGGCTGAGGGCTTGTACCCTTTTACCTAGAACTTATTCCAAGATTTACCTTCACCACTTTCCCTAACAACAGACACGGAAAAACACACGAGATGACCAACATAGACAATGCATCCGCACAAGGCGGACGAACCCTGCTTCCGGCCTACTTCGGCCAGTTCGGCGGGCAATACGTCCCCGAGCTGCTCATCCCGGCCCTCGACCAGCTGGAGAAGGCCTTCGTCGACGCCATGGAGGATCAGGACTTCCTCGATGAGCTCGCCGGCTACCTCCGCGACTACCTGGGGCGCCCCACCCCGCTGACCGAATGCCACAACCTGCCGCTGGCGGGCAAAGGCAAGGGCTACGCCCGCATCTTCCTCAAGCGTGAAGATCTCGTCCACGGCGGCGCGCATAAAACCAACCAGGTGCTCGGCCAAGCCCTACTCGCCAAGCGGATGGGCAAAACCCGCATCATTGCCGAAACCGGCGCCGGCCAACACGGCACCGCCACCGCACTCGCCTGCGCCCTGCTCGACCTCGAGTGCGTGATCTACATGGGCGCCGAAGACGTCGCCCGCCAACAGCCCAACGTCTACCGCATGGAACTGATGGGCGCGAAGGTCGTTCCCGTCGACTCCGGATCCGGCACCCTCAAAGACGCCGTCAACGAAGCCCTGCGCGACTGGACCGCCACCTTCCACGAATCCCACTACCTCCTCGGCACCGCCGCCGGCCCCCACCCGTTCCCCACCATCGTGCGCGAATTCCACCGCGTCATCTCCACCGAAGCGAAGAAGCAGATGCTCGAACGCACCGGGGGACTACCCGACGTCGTCACCGCCTGCGTCGGTGGCGGCTCGAACGCCATCGGCATGTTCGCCGACTTCATCGACGAAGAAGGAGTCGAACTCGTCGGTGTTGAACCCGCCGGCGAAGGCCTCGACTCCGGTAAACACGGCGCACCCATCCACGCCGGACACATCGGCATCCTCCACGGGGCGCGCTCCTACCTCATGCGCACCAGCGACGGACAAGTCGAAGAGTCCTACTCCATCTCCGCCGGACTCGACTACCCCGGCGTAGGCCCCCAACACGCCCACCTCCACGACACCGGGCGCGCCACCTACGTCGGCATCACCGACGCAGAAGCCCTCGAAGCCTTCCAAATCCTCTCCCGACACGAAGGCATCATCCCCGCCCTCGAATCCAGCCACGCCCTCGCCTACGCCCTTAAACGCGCAAAAACCGCCGAAGAAAACCACGAACACATCACCATCCTGGTTTCCCTATCCGGCCGCGGCGACAAAGACGTCGACCACATCCGACGCACCCTCGCACAACACCCCGAATACACCTACAAGGAGGACTCCAAGTGAGCCGCTACCCCGCCCTCTTCGAACGCCTCAAGTCCTCCAACGAAGGAGCCTTCGTCCCCTTCGTCATGCTCGGCGACCCCACCAAGCAGGACTCCATCGCCATCATCGAAGCCCTGATCGCCGGCGGCGCCGACGCCCTCGAACTCGGCGTCCCCTTCAGTGACCCCGTCGCCGACGGCCCCACCATCCAAGCCGCACACATCCGCGCCCTCGACGCCCACATCGACGTCGACACCGCCCTATCCATCGTGCGCACCATCCGCGACAAGCACCCCGACCTACCCATCGGACTGCTCATCTACGGCAACGTGCCCTTCGCCCGCGGACTCGACACCTTCTACACAGACGTCGCCCAAGCCGGCGCCGACTCCGTCCTCCTCCCCGACATCCCCGTCCGCGAAGGCGCCCCCTTCACCACCGCCGCCCGCGCCGCCGGCATCGACCAAATCTTCATCGCACCCCCACACGCCTCCGAAGCAACCCTCGAAGGCGTAGCCGCGAACTCCACCGGATACATCTACGCCGTCTCCCGCGTCGGTGTCACCGGCGCCGAACACGCCTCCTCCACCGACGGACTCAAAGACGTCGTCGACAACCTCACCCGCTTCGGCGGCGCGCCGGCACTCCTCGGCTTCGGTATCTCCACCCCCGAACACGTCGCCGCCGCCATCGCCGCCGGCGCCGCCGGCGCCATCAGCGGCTCCGCCGTCACCAAGATCGTCGAAAAACACTGCACCGGCGAATCCCCCAACGCCCGCAGCATCGACGACCAACAAGCCATGTGCCAAGAACTCACCGACTATGTGGCCGCCATGAAAGCTGCCACCCGCAGCTAAGTAACTCCACCACCCACGCCCCTCACCGGTTTCCCCGTGAGGGGCGTTTCCCATCCCACCCCAGGTTTCCCCCCATCCCGAAACAGGGCAAAGGCACACCTGCCTACTACACCACCCACCCAGCAAGGCATAATGGCCACCATGACATCAACCGCCCAACCCGAACCGACCCCCGGCCGGCCCCTGTGCAGCCGCCGCAGCTTCCTCGTCGCCACCGCCACCACCGCTGCCGGCGCGTTGCTAGCCGCATGCGCCAACCAAGGTTCCGAACCTAACGTCACCGTCGATGCCGCAGAGGTACCCGTGGGCTCCGCGCTCGTCGTGGGGGAGTACATCATCACCCAACCCGAGGAAGGCGTCTTCCACGCCTTCTCCGCCCGCTGCCCCCACCAGGGCGCCAAAGTCTCCTTCGTGGATGGTGACAAGGTGGTCTGCCCCGCCCACGGCTCCGTCTTCTCCATCAAGGATGGTGCCGTGATCTCCGGCCCCAGCCGTGACGGGCTAGCTGCCGCGAAGCTATCCAACAAGGGAACCGAACTCTCTGTGAGCTAAAGACTCTTCAAGGCTTGACCTGCCCCCACCCATTTCGGTGGGGGCTTTGTCATGACTGCACCCTTTTGCGAATGTTTCACGTGAAACATTGGTACCCCAACCCGGGAAGACAAGGATCAGCCGGCCTAGCTTTTCCACGGGGAACCTGCCCCACAAAGGAGCACAAGCTTTTAGACTTGTTCCATGCCAATGCCGAAACTCAAGATCGATCCGCTGATCGTGATGATTCTCGGGGCGGTGGCCCTCGCCATCGTCCTGCCGATTAGAGGCAGCGCCGCAGACGCATTCAGTGTGGCAACGAAGATTGCCATTGCGCTACTGTTCTTCCTCTACGGTGCTCGCCTATCACCATCAGAAGCCCTCGCCGGCCTTAAACACTGGCGGCTTCACAGCGTGATCCTCGCCTTCACCTTCGTCCTCTTCCCACTGATAGGGCTCGCACTCTATCCCATCAGCCACCTCCTCGGAGAAGATCTCTACCGCGGGATTCTTTACCTCACCCTGGTGCCGTCGACGGTGCAAAGCTCCATCGCATTCACCTCCATCGCGCGGGGCAACGTGGCAGGCGCCATCGTGAGCGCTTCAGCCAGTAACCTCATCGGCGTGGTCGTCACACCACTGCTCGTAATGCTGCTGATGACCGGCGGTGGGGGAGTAAAGGTGGATGGGAGCGTTTTCGCAGACATCGCAATCCAGCTTCTCCTACCCTTCGTGCTTGGCCAATTGTCTCGGCGGTGGGTCAAAGACTTCGCAGCCTCCAAGGGAACAAAGATCGTGGATCGCGGTTCCATCACCATGGTGGTCTACTCCGCTTTTTCCCACGGCATGGTCGAAGGGATTTGGCAGCGGGTAAGCGTTGAAGAGCTCATCGAACTCGTCGTGTTCAGCATCGTGCTCGTCGCCTTCATGCTGTGGTTGACCCGCTTCACCGCTTATCGGCTGAATTTTTCCGAACCCGATATGAAGGCCATCCAGTTCTGCGGAACTAAAAAGTCGCTTGCGACCGGCCTGCCGATGGCTGCCGTTATTTTCGGCACCAGCGGTTTGGGCCTGCTCATTTTGCCGCTAATGATCTTCCATCAGGTTCAGCTGATGATGTGCTCCGCATTGGCTGGACATTACGCCAGTTTGCCTGCGACCCCTTCCGCTACCGGCTAGGATTATGGTCATGCCAAAGAACGAACCGATTTACGTTCGCCTGGATATTAACTATGACGGTCTCCAGGGGCCGAGCCACATCGCCGAGCTTCACCCAGTCGAGGAAGGCCAATACTGCCGTATTGGACGCATCCTCGAACTGTCCGACGGTGAAGCCATTTCCGGCGGGCTCTTCGGCGAGCACGCTGTCAACATGACCGCAATGCCCGCCAAGATCGTTCCTCACCCTTCTACGTATGAAGAGTACGACGGCGTGAAAGCAACGACTTTGTCCCGCGACGAATTCGAAGCTTTTTGGAGCGAGGCCTCCGTGATGCTGCCGGCATTGTTTAAAAAATAGGCGACACAACTTCAGCAAGCCCGGGCGATGTTTCACGTGAAACATCGCCCGGGCTTCTTTCACCTCTATCCCCGAACGCTTCCTTAGGGGATTTTCGGCCCCAACACCCCTAGGAAAGGGGGTAGTGCGCCCAACATTGGTTTTGTCACACTGACGCATAACTCAGCGCAGCCCCACAACCACTTTCCGATGTTTCACGTGAAACATTGCAAAAGGGGAGCAGGTGCCAACTATCGATTAGTTCAGCGTTCGCTGTACCATCAACACCATGCCCACCCACGACACCCGACTCGACACCGTGCGCCGGATAGGGCGAGCGCTAGCAGACCCCACCCGCGCCACAATCCTGCTCGAGCTCCTCGACAGCCCCCAGTATCCCGCAGACCTCGCGGAAAAGCTCCAGCAGTCACGCTCCAACGTTTCCAATCACCTCAGCTGCCTCAAAGACTGCGGAATCATCCAAGGCCACACCGAAGGCCGCAAAGTGCTGTACTCCATCGCGAACCAAGAACTCAAAGACGCACTCAATGCACTTCTGGAAGTAACCCTCGAACACACCACAGACGTGATCTGCATCGATGATTGCAACACAGTCGAAGAATATGCGAGCAGGCGAGGAAACCAGCCTTGATTACAGCATTTGCCCAGGCCGTCGGGCTTTTTGCCGCAACAAATATCGATGACATCATCGTCCTATCGTTATTTTTCGCCCGCGGGGCCCGACAAAAACACATCACCCGGACAATACTCCTCGGCCAATACCTAGGATTCTTGGCAATCCTCATCACCGCGCTCGCCATCGCCTGGGGCGCCGGCACCTTTCTGCCAAGCGCCGCGATCCCTTACTTTGGTCTCATCCCCTTAGCCCTGGGACTTAAAGCCGCCTATGAGGCACTGCAAGGGGAGGACGAGGAAGATTTCGCGTCCACATCAAAGGTCACGGCACTAACGATCGCGGCCATAACATTCGCCAACGGCGGCGACAACATCGGCGTCTATGTCCCCGTCTTCCTGTCACTATCCCCGGCAAGCATCACGGTCTTCTGCGTTGTCTTCCTGATCCTTGTTGCGGCGTTAGTGTTCGCCGCCCGCTGGATCACCACCCGGCCCGGCATCGACGAGATCCTTGAAAGATGGGAACGGGTCCTGTTCCCCGTGGTTCTCATCGGACTGGGCTTAACCATCCTCATCAAAGGCGGCGCCTTCGGCATCTAACGCCTTCCCAACACAGCACAAAAGGGCGGCCCCTGGCACACACTGCCAGGGGCCGCCCTTTTTCAGGCTGGATTGCCGAAAAGCCGATGAACTAATTCATTGACAAATCCGCAGGGAAGGTCGAGAGCACCGACAGTTCACCTGCCTGCCGGCGGAAAGCCTGACCCCAAACGTCAGCATTACGACCAGCCAAAATATCGCTCGGGAGAGCAGGGGTTACAAACCAGTCGCCGTTTTCGATCTCTGCATCTAGCTGACCAGGCTCCCACTCGGCAAAACCGGCAAAGAGACGAATACCTTCCAATTCTTCCCGGTATTGGTCCGGATCGGCGTGCAAGTCCACGTGCACCATCCGTGAGCCCAGATGCATGAAGTAGGGGCGCTCTACGGGCTGTTCCAGTCCCTTTTTCACAACCCCCAGCGCGAGCACACTGGAACGCTCTACAGGGCCACCAATGAACACTGCCTTGGGCGGTGCACAAAAGTCATCGATCTCAGGGAAAACGTTTGCTACGGCAGCATCGGTGAATTGGGTGAGATCAACGCCGTAGGTTGTGCGCTCGTCGTTCTCAATGATCAAAATTGCTGAGCGCGAAAAACGATGGTCGGCGATGTCCGGCGCTGCGAGCAGCAAGGTACCGGGGTCGGGATCGTTGCGTTCAAAAGCGTTGAAGAGCCGGTCAGCGAAGAGATCATCCATGGCAGGGGTTGCCTTTCAGACTGTCGTGGGGTGCTATACCAATTGTGCGTGGCGCGGAGGTTTTCTGCGCCGTTTTTAGGCCTCTGGTTTGTTCTCTTCCCACCAGGCGAGTAGTTCTTTTTCTGCTTCCTCAACGCCCAGGGGGCCACGCTCTAGGCGCAGTTCCTTCAAAAACGACCATGCTTTGCCCACCGTTGGGCCGGGGGCAATGCCCAGAATGCGCATGATGTCGCCGCCGTCCAAATCGGGGCGCACCTTCGCAAGATCTTCTTGTTCTGCCAGTTCCGCGATGCGCTGCTCTAGGTTGTCGTAGGCGCGGGAAAGGCGAGCAGATTTCTTCTTATTTCTGGTGGTGCAGTCGGCTCGCACAATTTTGTTCAAGCGATCCAGGAGGTCACCGGCATCGTTAACGTAGCGACGCACAGCACTGTCGGTCCAGGCTTGGTCGCTATAGCCGTAGAAACGCATGTGCAGGAACACTAGGTTGTTCACCGCGTTGATAACGTCCTTGGGGTACTTCAGGGCTTTGAGTCGGTGCCGGACGAGTTTCGCGCCAACGACCTCATGCTGGTGAAAGGTGACTCCTCCACCTGGTTTCGCCGCCCGAGTATCAGGCTTACCGATGTCGTGCAGCAGCGCACCCAAACGCAGGATCAAATCCGGACCGTTGTCCTCCAAGTCACATGCCTGGCGCAGCACCGTCAGGGAGTGGGCGTAGACGTCTTTGTGCTGCAGGTGCTCGTCGGGGGCGAGCTTGAGGGCAGGAATCTCCGGGAGGAATCGTTCACACAGGCCCGTGTCGACGAGAATGTCCACGCCTTCCCACGGGGTAGTGCCCAGCATGAGTTTGGTGAACTCGGCTTGAACTCTTTCGACGGTGATGCGGTCGAGCTGCTCGGCCATTGCGCTCATGGCGTCTTTCACCCGGTCCGCGATGGTGAATCCGAGTTGGGACACAAAGCGGGCGGCGCGCAGCATGCGGAGGGGATCGTCATTGAAGGAATCCTCCGGGGCGCCCGGGGTGTCAATCACTCCGGCTACCAGATCACCGAGACCGCCGAGGGGGTCGTGAATTTCGACGTGCCCGTCGTCGAACATGCGGGCAGCGATGGCGTTGACGCGGAAGTCACGGCGCACCAGGTCGTCTTCGAGGCTTTCGCCGAAGCGCACCACGGGGTTGCGGCTGACCCGGTCATAGGCGTCAGCGCGGAAGGTGGTGATTTCCAGCTGCTCGTGGTCTTTTTCGCAGCTCACGGTGCCGAACTCGATACCAGCGGTCCAGACGACGTCGCCGTATTGTTCGAGAATGGGCTGGATGATCTCCGGGGTGGCGGAGGTCGTGAAGTCAAGGTCTGCGCTGACCCGTCCGAGCAAGGCGTCGCGGACTGGTCCACCAACGAGGTACAGCTCGTGTCCGGCCTCTGCGAAGGCAGCGGTCAGTCGCCGGTGGCGCTGGGCAATATCGCCAAGGACCTTTTCGGCGGCGCGAAGTGCATCGTCGCGCGTGTCGGGCTGGGTTTTTTCCGTCGGAGTCACCCGGCTGAGTCTACCTGCTGTCTAGTGCCATTCAATGAAGCGCTGTGGACAGTGCCAAAGTTGTGAGAAAAAGGGGGCAGGTTTTTCTCAGCGTGCGGCTTCCACCGCGGGTTTTGCTTCTGGTTTTGGGGCATTTGGGGATTTTTTGGGTCTGCATTGACAGTTTGGCTGGTTCATTGTTCTGTTTGACCCATCACACGCGTTAGTCTTGATGGACAATGACTGACTCCGATAAGCGACCTGTTGATGGCCAATCGAATTCTCGCGGTTCGGGCTCCCGCCGTCGTCGACGGGGAGGCCGAGGCGGCCATTCGGCGCGCCCAGCTCAGGGCAAGGATGTTCAGTCCGGCACCAAGGACGGTGTAGCTCCAGAGGGACAGCGGGCTGCCCGCCGTGGCGGGGGCGGTGCGGATAACGCGTCCACGTCTCAGTCTTCGCCGTCGCGCGGCGACCGTGATCAGGGTGCGAACAAAGGCCAGTCGGGGCGTTCTACCAGTGGTAATCGGCGCCGTCGGGGTCGTGGCCGGGGCCGTGGATCGGCGTCGCAAGATAGTGCCAATAGCCGCGGCAACAACCAGGGCAATAACCACAAAGATTCCGCCGCACCACATGGTGGTTCTTCTTCCGGTGGGGACAAGGCTGCGCGCCAAGGGTCCACCTCGGGCGCTGGGCGATCCTCCACGAGGCGCCGGGGTCGTGGCCGGGGCCGTTCTCAAGGGTCGGCGTCGCAGGCGGACAGCAACGCACAAGCCAAGAATACGAATTCGGCTGAATCCCGCCCCAGTGAGAGCTCTGCTGAGTCTTCGCGTTCCCGTAACCGTGATGGGGGCGATGGGCAGCGGCGGACCCGGCGCACGACGCGGAGGCGTGTGTCTGGCGCTCGGCGAACCAGCCGGGAACGCTTGGCCCCGAACTCGCGGCGGCGGGCGCGCGCCGGTGAGCAGAAGGGCTTTTCTCGACCCATGCCGCCGGAGGTCGCCAAGCTCGATGTTTCCTATGAAACCAGTGCGGGCGGTTTGGTGGTGTCCGGGTTGGCTGAGGCGGTCAACAATGACGGGTCGGTTGATTTGTCCCGCATGTATGTCGCCTTGATTGGTCGACTCGATCGTCGGGGTCGCTTGTTGTGGTCGATGCCGAAGGGCCATGTGGAAGATGGCGAGAAAATCGTTGCCACCGCTGAGCGGGAGGTCTACGAGGAAACCGGTATTACCGGCGAGGTGTGCGAAACGCTCGGCGAGATTGACTACTGGTTTGTCGCCGACGGCATTCGTATTCACAAGACGGTGCACCACCACTTGTTGCGCTATATCGATGGTGATCTCAACGACGAGGATCCGGAGGTCACTGAGGTGATGTGGGCGCCGGCTTCAGAGTTGATAGAAAAGCTTGCGTACGCGGATGAACGTAAGCTTGCTCGCGTGGCTCATGAATTGTTGCCGAAGCTTGCCCGGGCGGAAAAGAAAGCCGGCCGAAGGACTCCGCGATGAGGCGGATCGCGGCACTGGTGTGCGCGACCGCGTGTGCGGGGTTCAGCATTGGGCTGACCCCGGTCGCTGATGCGCGTCCCGCTACACCGCAACCCCCGGGGGTCAAGGAGGTTGCTTCGGAATGGGTCAACCCTGCGGTGCGCCCGGTGGTGGGCAAGTTTTCTGTCGATGTGGATAGTTTGTCGCTGGGCGGTAAGCCGGTGACGGCTATGCGCCCCGGCCAGATTGCTTCCCTCACGCTAACGATCCGTAATGATTCGGACGCACCGATGTCTAATGTGCGGGTGCGTTTGGGGCGCGCGGATGCCGTGGGCACGGTCGCCGATGGGCGGGCCGCACTGGCCGCGGATGATGACCAGTACCCGGTCATTGGGGAGGCAATGCCGGTCTCCCAGAAGATTCCGGCGGGTCAGCAAACCAATGTGACGGTTCCGGTGGATGTGGCGGCGCTAGATATGACCGCTACTGGGGTGTACCCGATTTTGGTGCAGTTGGTCGCTGATGCCGCTCTGTCTTCTGCATCGACTGCAGGGGAGGGGTCGTCTACGGCGCGCGCTGCCGACCGGGTGGTGCAAGATGCGGTAGTCGATTCGGAGCGTTTTTTGCTCACCATTGATGACAAGGCAGGGGAAAATCCTGCTGGGGGATTGTTGAGCAACCCTGGGGTGTCTGCCCTGGAGGCGGCCCGTCAGGGTGGTGTTGATGGGGAGCCAGGTAGCGCTCAGGATCCGGCGCGGGTGAGTATTTTGTGGCCGTTGACGGCGGAGACTCACATTGTTCCGGGTGCGACGGGGGAGGCCCCGAATCGGGCGCCGTTGATTTTGGCCGATGATGATTTGTCGAATGAGTTGGCTGATGGTGGCCGTTTGGATGTGCTGTTGCGTTCTTATGAGGAGGCGGTGGCGGATCCTCGGGTGGGTGTGGCTGCGTGTTTGGCGCTTGATCCTGCGTTGTTGGACACGGTGGAGCGGATGTCGCATGGCTATACGGTGAATGATTCGCGTCCTTCTCCGGTGGCGGAGCGTAAGCGTTTGCGTGATTCTTGGGGTTCTGAGGATGAGTCTGCGATGGGTCGTCCGGGGCGTGGTCAGCAGGATGCGCAGCGTTTTATTGCGCGGGTGTCTGCTGCGGCGCGGGGTGGTTGCAGTGTGGCTTTGCCGTGGGCGAATTCTGATGTGAATGCGTTGGTGCGGACGGGTTCGACGTGGTTGGTGCGGGAGGGTATTTCGCAGGGGTCGGAGACGATTCGGAGGATTACTGGGGCGCGTCCGATTGAGGATGTGGTGATTCCGGGGTCTGGTTTTGTTGATGGGCCGACGGCTGCGGCGATGACGTTGGTGGGGGCTAGTGATGTTGCTACTGAGTGGGAGGACACTCAGCCGGCGGTTGAGGTGGGGGATTCTTCTGTGGCGGCCTTGGATGAGACTCGTGCGCCGTCGACGGTGTTGCCTGATCCGAGTACTGCTAGTGATGCGGTGGTGGTGTTGGCGGATAATACGGTGTGGGGGGTTGCTCATTCGGATTCCGCGGCGGCGTTGGCTCCTGGGGTGACGGGTGCGTTGTTCCCGTCGAGTTTGATGGCGACGTTGGCGCAGTTGGGTGAGGATCCGGCGACGATGCCGTATTCGAATCCGGCGACGCGTTTTGATTATCGGCGTGATTCTGTGGTGTCGCGGCGTCTTGATGCTGTGGCGGCTTTGGGGTTGAGTGCTGCCAATCATGCGGGGAGGGATTTGTTGGTGGTGCCGCCGACGACGCTGTCGTCGAAGGTGGATGCCGATGCTGTGTTGGGGGCGGTTGCTGATTTGATTGATGGTGGTCGTGCTGTGGGTCAGCCGGCGGCGCAGACGTTGTTGGATCGTCCGGTGCCGGGGGTGGCGCCGTCGGCTGCGCGGTTGTCGGATGGTGGGGATCCGGTTGTGGGGTCTCCTTTTGTGGATCCGATGACGGTGACTGATTTTGAGATTCAGCGGGGTGCGCAGCAGGCGACGTATACCGATGATGTGGCGCGGTTGATGGTTAATGATCCGCAGATTGCGTTGACGCGGTATCGGTTTGTGGAGCCGTTGTTGAAGGATGTGGTGCGGGCGTTTAGTTTGCAGGGCCGGTTGTCTTTGGGTTCGCATGAGGCTGCTGTGCGGCGGACTGATGAGATTTTGAATGGCAATCGTGACATGTTGATGACGTTGCGTTCCTCTGTGAGTTTGCTTCCTCCGGGCAATGTTTTTACTCGTACGTCGGAGGCGTCGCCGTTGCCGATGGTGGCGCGTAATGGTTTGCCGTTGCCGGTGGTGGCTAGGTTGCGTTATGCGGCGCCGGAGGGTGTCAGTGTGGGGGTTGCTGATAGTCAGTTGATTCCGGCGAAGGGTTCGTTGACGGTGATGTTGCCGGCGAGTGTGCCGGAGGGTGATGATCGGGTGACGATTTCTATTTGGTTGGCGACTCCGGAGGGGGCGGCGATTAGTCAGCCGGTGGAGGTTGAGGTGCAGACCCGTAGTGGTTTGGTGAAAAAGGGTGCTTTTGCGGTGGCTGTGGTGTTGGCGGCGTTGGTGACTGTGGCTGCTCGTTTTGTGATTTTGCGCCGTCGTCGGGCTGTGGGGGCTGGTTCGGCGTAGCCGGTGGGGGGTTTGGTTTGTGTTAGGAGTTGGGGGTTTTGGCGCGCCGTTTCTGGTGTTCGCCTGTGTGGGGGTGTTAGGTGGCTTATGAGCTCTGTGTGTGTTGGCTGGTGGGCTGTGTTTTTGCTTGGTGGCTTCAGGCACTAGGGTTCGATGGAAATTCTTTTGTCCTGTTTTCTTCGCTGCTTTTGTGGTGAGGGGCGGGAGTTTGGTGCTTGAGGTGCCGGTCGCGGGCTTGTGGCTTGTGTGGTGCTTTGGGCTTTCGTTGTTTATTTACTTTTTAAGGTTGAACTGTGAGCATTGATCCGCGTGCGCAAGGTTCTGCTGGTCAGCGTGGTCGTATTGTGCGGCCGCAGCCGCCGGCGCCGGTCCCTACTGTGAGGCCGAGTGCGAAGGCGAAAAAGGCTGGGCAGGATGCGTCGGTGTCGTTGTCTGGTGCGCCTGCGCCGTCGCCTGTTGGTGGTGGTGCTGGGGTGCGGCAGTCTGATCGTGATGTGGTGCGGTCGACTGGTTCGATGGCGATTGCGACGTTGGTGAGCCGTATTACTGGCTTCCTGCGCAATGTTGCGATTGGTGCGACGATGGGTCCGGCTGTGGGTTCGGCGTTTAATACGGCGAATACGTTGCCGAACTTGATTACTGAGATTGTTCTTGGTGCGGTGTTGACTTCTTTGGTGGTGCCGGTGTTGGTGCGTGCCGAGAAGGAGGATCCGGATCAGGGTGCGGCGTTTATTCGTCGTTTGTTGACGATGTCGGCGTCGTTGTTGATTGCGGTGACGGTGTTGTCTGTGGTGGGGGCGCCGTTGTTGACGCGGTTGACGTTGGGTTCGGCGTCGAAGGTCAATGTGGTGCAGTCGACGTCGTTTGCGTATTTGTTGTTGCCGCAGATTTTGTTTTATGGCGTGTCGGCGCTGTTGATGGCGGTGTTGAATACGAAGGGGGTGTTTAAGCCGGGGGCGTGGGCGCCGGTGGCGAACAATGTTGTGTCGCTGGTGGTGTTGGCGTTGTATTGGTTGGTTCCGGGTGGTTTGACGCCGTCGGAGCAGGCGGGGATTAGTGATCCGCATATTTTGTTGTTGGGTGTGGGTACGACGCTTGGTGTGGTGGTGCAGGCGTTGATTTTGATTCCGCCTGCGCGTCGTTTGGGTATTGATTTACGCCCGTTGTGGGGCATTGATGATCGTTTGAAGCAGTTCGGCTCGATGGCTGTGGCGATTGTTGTGTATGTGGCTATTTCGCAGGCCGGGTACATGATTACGACGCGTATTGCGGCGGCTAGTGATGAGCGCGCGCCGATGTTGTATCAGCAGGCGTGGCTGTTGTTGCAGATGCCGTACGGCATTATTGGTGTGACGTTGTTGACGGCGATTATGCCGCGCTTGTCGCGGTCGGCGGCTGATGGTGATCACCGTGCGGTGGTGCGTGATCTGACGTTGGCGACGAAGTTGACGTATGTGGCGTTGATTCCGGTGATCGTGTTCTTGACGGCGTTTGGTGTGCAGGTGGCTCAGGGCTTGTTTGCGTATCTGGCGTTTGATGCGAAGTCGGCTGAGTTGCTTGGTTTGACGTTGTCGTTTTCGGCGTTCACGTTGATTCCTTATGCGTTGGTGTTGTTGCACTTACGGGTGTTTTATGCGCGTGAGGAGGCGTGGACTCCGACGTTTATTATTGCGGGCATTACGACGACGAAGGTGTTGTTGTCGTTGGTGGCTGTGGTGGTGGCATCGGCGCCGTCGCGGGTGGTGGTGCTGTTGGGTGCCGCGAATGGTTTTGGCTTCATTGCGGGTGCTGTGATTGGTGCTTTGTTGTTGAAGCGGAAGCTGGGGGATTTGCATTTGCGTGATATCGCGAAGACGACGCTGTGGACGCTGGTGGCGTCTGCGGTGGGTGTTTTTGTGGCGAAGAATGTGGATGTTGCGTTTGGTTTCGCGTTGCCTGGGGTGTGGTCGGCGTTGGGTAGTGTTGGCCAGTTGTTGCGGGTGGCTGTTGCTGGCGTGATCTTCTTGGTGGTGACGGGCTTGGTGTTGTTTAAGTCCGGTTTGGAGGAGGTTGCGGCGTTTTCGCGGGCGATGGGCAGGATTCCTGGTTTGCGTCGTTTTGCTGCGGCTGATGATGAGGCTGAGCAGGCGGTGTCGCCGGAGGAGGCTGGTCATGAGGCTGCGACGTTGGCGGGTATTGAGCCGTTTAGTGCGTCGCCGCAGTTGCCGCCGATGTCTGCTGGTGTGGTGCGTCCGCCGCGGTTGGTGGCTGGTGCTCCGGTGATGGGTGGCCGGTTCCGTTTGTTGAAGCAGCATGGTCGGGTTCCGGGTGCGCGTTTTTGGCAGGCGAAGGAGCAGTCGACGGGCCGTCAGGTGGCGTTGGTGTTTGTGGATACGGCGGGTGCTCCGCCGAAGCGTCCGGTGTCGCCGGCGGCTGCTGCGGCGGCTGCTGCTGAGGTGGCGCGGTTGACGCGGAAGTTGGCGACGTTGGGTCATCCGGCGGTGGCGGATAACATTTCGGTGTTTACTTACCGTGCGGGTTGTTTGGTAGTGGCGGATTGGGTGACTGGTTCGTCGTTGCCGGCGGTGACTGAGGTTGCGCCGAGTGCTGCTGCGGCGGCGTTGGCGCCGTTGGCTGATGCGGCGGCTGAGGCTGCTGAGGTGGGCACCCATGTGGGTGTGGATGATGTGGCTCGGTTGCGGGTGCAAACTGATGGCACGGTGCGTTTGGCGTTTCCTGCGGTGTTGCCGGGGGTGACTGCTCGTGATGATGTGGCGGGTATTGGTGGCGCTTTGGCGGCGTTGTTGGAGATTGCGCAGACTTCTGAGTGCCATGAGGAGTCGTTGGATTCGGCGGACTGTTTGGTGGTTCGTTTGGGTGAGTTGTTGACGGCTGCTGATGGGGTTGAGGTGCCGGAGGGTCCGTTGGCGCAGGCGGCGGTGGTGCCGGTTGTGGAGGATGCGCCTTCGAGTGCGATTAATACGCACACTGGCACGGCGCAGTCTTCGGATGAGGTGGTGGATGCTGCCCCCAAGATGCGTCCGCTCAGTGGTGATGAGGTGCGGCGTCGTCCGGCTGTGGTGGCGCGTTTGTTGCGTTTGGCTAGTGGGGATAAGTCGCAGTTGACTGCGGCGGCGGAGTCGAATCCGCGGCCGGAGGATGCTGAGGCTGGTTTTGGCGATAAGAGCTATACCCGCCGGGCGCTTGCTGGTGTGGTGGTTGCTGTGATTGCGGTGATGCTGATTATTGCTTTGGGTGTCGCGTATGTGGCGTCGAAGTTTGGTGGCACCCATTCTGATAATCCGGTGGGCCATGATGCTGTGATTAAGGTGATTCCGGATGCGCAGCAGAAGTTGCGTGCTTTGGGTGCTGTTGAGTGGCAGCCGGACCCGGTGGTTGAGGGCGAGGAGGATAATCCTGGTCTTGCTGATGCCGTGGTGGATGGCGATGAGGACACCCAGTGGGTGACTAAGCGTTATGAGACGCAGTTCGGTACCCCGAATACGGCGAAGCCGGGGGTGGGTGTGCTGATCACCTTGGAGACTCCGATGCGTTTGACGGAGGCGACGATTTCGGCGAAGACTGCGGGCACTGGGGTGGAGATTTATGGTGTTCCGGATGGTCGCTTTGTGTCGTTGGATCAGGCCCAGTTGTTGGGTTCGACGGTGTTGGATAGTGGTGAGACGACGGTGGCGTTGAAGTCGCCGGAGGCGTATGGCCGGGTGTTGGTGTTTGTGACCCGGTTGCCGTTGCCGGAGCCTGCGGATATTGGTGAGGTGTGGTTGAAGGGTCGGGCGCCGGTGGCGTCGAGTACGCCGGCGGCCCCCGCTGTGGGGGCGGGGGAGGTGTCGTCCGCCCAGTAGGTGAGTGTTGGGGATGTGGGGGTTTGCCGCCGTTGGGATGTGTTGTCCTGGCGGCGGTGGTGTGTGTAACGGGGTGTGCAGGCGGGGGTCGCTGATCTGGGGGTGGGGGGTGCATGCTGGGTGGGCTTTATCTTGTTGTGCGCGCGGGTGCGTGCGGGTGCGTGGGGTGGTTGGCTGGGGTTGGTCTTGGCTGGTGTTTGTGGGTGTTGTGTTGGGGATGGGTGCCTATGGCCGTTCAGGGGCGTGTGGTGGGGCGTGGGGATGGGTTGCGTCCTGGGCGTGGTCGGTCTGCGGCGCGGGTGGGGTGTGGGCATGTGCGCCCGCATGAGGTGGGTTTTGATGTGGGGGAGGTGATTGCGCGGCGGTGGGCTGAGCGCCGTCAAGCGGCTGCTGCTCAAACTGAAGCTGAAGCAGCTAGGGTGAGGTCGGATGTGGCTGAGGCGGCTGTGGCTGTGGGGCCGGTGGATGGGCCGCTGGCTGGTGTGGGGGATGGGTGTGGTGTGCCTGCTGCGCCGGTGGCTGCGTGCCCGGATGCTGCTGCGAGGGGAGGTGCTGATAACGCTGTGGGGGCTGCGGGTCCCGAAAGTGGGGTGGGGGCTGCGGGTGCAGGAGCAGTAACGGGGAAGAAGCGCCGGGAGACGAGGGAGGAGCTAATTGAGCGGATTAAGCGCGAGTGGGCGGTGCCGGAGGAGGATGCTGCCCCGCCGGCGGTTGCTCCGGCACGGGTGCGTGGGGGGACAGCTCCGGCGGCGCGGCTGCATCAGGTGTCTAAGCCGCAAGGTGCAAAGGATCGGGATCATGAGTTGGTGCGCGCTTATGTGGCGGGCGATGAGGCGGCGTTTGATGTGCTGGTGAAAAAGCATGAGCACCGGATGAAGCGGGTGGCCCGGAAGTGGGCGAACGCGGAGGAGGATACGGAGGACATTGTGCAGGAGGCCTTGTTGAATGCGGCCCGGAAGTTGGAGAGTTTCCGATTTGAGGCGAAGGTGTCGACGTGGCTGCATCGTTTGGTGGTCAATTCTGCGCACAGCTATTACCGGCAGAAGAGTTTGGAGACGGTGTCTTTGGATGAGGAGGGTGGTTTGGGGGAGTCGGTGCAGCGCCGCTATTCCTATGATCCTTTTGATCGGTGGGAGGATCGTTTTGATGTGATGTTGCGGTTGCGGCATATTCCGGCGCAGACGTTGGCGGTGTTGTACACGGTGGACATGTTGGGGTTGCCGTTGCGGCAGGCGGCTGATGAGTTGGGCATGCCCCGCAAGGAGTTGACGAAGTTGCGTGATCAGGGCCGCCAGGCGGTGGCGGAGGGGATGGATCAGCCGGCCGATGAGGTGGCGGATTGTGTGCCTTACCTGCATAGTGTGGCGTGATCGGTGGGGTGGTGGCGTTATGAGGTGGCGGTGGTGGGGGTGTGGGAATGTTGTTGAGGTTGTAGCGTTGTTGGGTACAGGAACGATGCGTGTGCTTGTTCCCCGTTTTTTAGCTGCTGTGCCCACCTAGGTGGTGGGCAGGTGTGAGTAGAAGGATTGTGTGATGGCTGCTGCCGATAATGTTGTCGATGTTGTGATTGTGGGTTCTGGCCCTGCTGGTTATACGGCGGCGCTGTATGCGGCGCGCGCTGAGTTGAAGCCGCTGGTGTTTGAGGGCATTGAGTACGGTGGCTCGTTGATGACGACCACTGAGGTGGAGAATTTTCCGGGTTTCCCTGAGGGGATTATGGGCCCGGAGTTGATGGAGAATATGCGCACCCAGGCGGAGCGTTTTGGCGCGGATTTGCGCCAGGAGCTGGTCGAGGAGCTTGAGCTCGAGGGCGATGTGAAGCGCATCGTTGCCGGCGGGGAGGAGTTTTTTGCCCGGACTGTGGTGTTGGCGATGGGTGCTGCGCCGCGGTATTTGGGGGTTGATGGTGAGCAGAAGTTGTTGGGTCGTGGTGTTTCGGCGTGTGCGACCTGTGATGGTTTCTTCTTCCGCGATCAGGACATTGCGGTGATTGGTGGTGGTGATTCCGCGATGGAGGAGGCGATGTTTTTGACGAAGTTCGCTTCCAACGTGACGATTGTGCACCGTCGTGATGAGTTCCGTGCCAGCGCGATCATGTTGGAGCGGGCCCGCAACAACGACAAGATCCGGTTTGTCACCAACACTGTGGTTGAGGCTGTTGAGGGCGAGGATAAGGTCACTGGGTTGCGGGTGAAAAATACTGCCACTGGTGAAGTGTCGACCTTGGATGTGACGGCGATGTTCGTGGCGATCGGTTTGGATCCGCGTTCGGAGATCGTGCGCGGTCAGGTTGATGTCGATGATGCGGGTTATGTGTTGGTCAACCACCCGTCGACGGCGACGAATGTTGCGGGTGTGTTTGCTGCTGGTGATTTGGTGGATTCGCACTATCAGCAGGGCATTACTGCGGCTGGTTCCGGTTGCCGTGCCGCGATTGATGTGGAGCACTTCCTGGCCGACCAGGACTAATAGCCCCTTTATGGGTGAATCTCGCCGGATCCATAGGCGCTAATCGCGGTGTGGGTGCTGGCGGGACTACACTCGATGGGAGTAGTCCCGCGGGTGTCTGCGGGCACCGGTTTTTCTTTATCGTCTTTTTTCAAGGAGTTTTGTTATGAGCAACGCACAAGCTGTCACCGCCGAGAATTTCCGTAGCACTGTTATTGATGCCGATAAGCCGGTGTTGGTTGATTTTTGGGCCGAGTGGTGTGGCCCCTGTAAGAAGCTGTCTCCGGTGATCGATGAGGTCGCTGAGGAGATGGGTGATGATGCGGTGGTCGTGAAGGTGAACGTTGATGAGCAGCGGGAGCTGGGTGCGATGTTCCAGATCATGTCGATCCCGACCGTGCTGATTTTCAATAAAGGCCAAAAAGTTGCCGATTTTGTGGGTGTGAAGCCGAAATCCACGTATGTGGCTAAGCTGCGTGAGCTCATCTAACTGGTAGTCTCGAAAAAACCAGGTTAGACAGCTTTTAAGAAGCTTCACAAGCATCACAAGCAAACATTTAAAGGGAGGCGACTGCCGTCGTGTCGGAGAGTTTGCGGGTTGGCGACATCGACCCCCGTGTGGCTCAAGCCCGGGCCGCTTTGGCGGGCTTGGGGCTTCTTGCCGCGTCCGGGGATCAGGACAGGTTCGCGGAGGCTGATACCGTTTTTGATGAGGAGCTGCAGGGCGCGTTGCGCGCGTTCCAGCAGTCGCGGGGCGGTGTCGCTAACGGTGAGCTCAACGATGCGACGTTGCGGATGCTGAAGGAAGCATCCTTCAAGCTGGGTGCGCGCGTGCTGGCGTTCCACCCGAATAATGTCCTCACCGGCGATGATGTGATTTCTCTGCAGGATCAGCTGCACGAGTTGGGTTTTTACACGGGCCGCATTGATGGCAGTTTTGGTGCGAATACGCACGAGGCTGTGCTGAATTATCAGATGAATTACGGGCTGAATGTGGATGGCATTTGTGGCCCAAATACGGTGCGCTCCTTGGGTTATTTGGGGTTGCGCATCACTGGTGGTTCGCCGGCCGCGATTAAGGAGCGGGAGCAGGTCCGTCAGGCGGGTCCCCGCCTGACCGGCAAGCGAGTGGTCATTGATCCGGCGTTGGGTGGTGTCAATAAGGGGCAGATGGTTTCTGGTCCTTTTGGCAGCATCAGCGAGGAGGAGATCCTGTGGGATTTGGCATCCCGGGTGGAGGGCCGCATGGTGGCCGCCGGCATGGAGACGATTATTTCCCGGCCGCGGATGTCTAATCCGACGTATGAGGATCGTGCTTCGATTGCCAATGCTTTCGGCGCGGACTTGATGATCTCTTTGCAGTGCGATTCTTATCCGAATGAGAAGGCCAGCGGCTGTGCGACCTTCTACTACGGCTCCCAGCAGGGGGCGAGTTCGCTGACCGGCGAGAGCCTGTCTGATTTCATTCAGCGGGAGATCACGGCGCGCACCAATTTGATCAATTGCGGTAATCACGCCCGCACCTGGGATATTTTGCGTTTGACGAATATGCCGACGGTGGATGTGGTGGCCGGCTATTTGAGCAATCCGCAGGATGTGGAGATCCTCACCGACCCGGTGATGCGCGATACCATCGCGGAGGCCATTGTGGTCGCCGTGAAGCGCCTGTACCTGTTGGAAGACGATGATCTGCCGACCGGCACCTACACGTTCTCCACGTTGCTGCAGGAAGAACTCCTCTAGTAGACGGGGTTTTCTAAGTCGTGGGACTTCTTCGACGCCCGCACCGCCAGTTGTTTTTGGGGGTGCGGGCGTTTCTCGTGGCGCTGTGGGGGGCTTGAAGGATTTTCAAGGCTTGGCGACGTGATTGCGTGAGCTTAACTACGCTCGTTGAGTATGGACTCTCTATCGTCTGCTGCACACTTTCGTGGTCAACGGCCATCGTTGCGTGGCTGGTTTCACCTCGTGGCAGCTATCGTCGGCGCTCTTGCCGGCGTCGTCTTATTTGTTGTGGCCGCGTTAAGGCTCACCCCGCTTCAGACGCTGTCTGTCGGCGTCTACGTCGTTGGGGTGGTGCTGTTGTTTGGGGTGTCCGCCGCGTACCATCGCGGGCCGTGGAAGACCCCTGAGACGGTTGCCTGGTGGCGCCGGGCGGATCATTCCACCATCGCGGTGTTTATTGCGGCGACCTACACCCCGATGTGTGCGATTGCGTTGAATCCGCAGGCGGCGAAATGGATGCTCAGCATTGCTTGGGTGGGGGCGCTGGCCTCAGTAGTGATGAATTTGGTGTGGATTACCCATCCGCGGCTTTTGGGCACGGCTATTTATTTGGTGCTGGGCTGGCTGATCGTGCCCTTGATCCCGGAGTTGTGGCGTAATGCGGGCTCGACTGTGGTGTGGCTGTTGGCTGCCGGTGGTGTGGTCTATACCCTTGGCGCGGTGGTGTATGCCATCAAGTGGCCGGGCCGCCACGCGAAGGTGTTGGGTTTTCATGAGATCTTCCACGCGGCCACCATCGTTGCTGCTGTGTTGCACATGATTGCGGTGTGGATTGTGGTGATGGGCGCGGCGCACACCTAGCCGAACTTGCCCAGCAATGAGTAAAGGAGGCAGGAACTTTTTTTAGTTCCTGCCTCCTTTGTGTTTTTGGCGAAAGCGTTATTCTTCGCCGTGCTGGAGGATGTTCATGATGCGTTCGAAGTCTTCCTGTCCGGCGAATTCGACCACGATCTTGCCTTTTTTCTTGCCCGCGGTGACGGTGACTTTGGTGTCCAAGCCGTCGGCGAGTTTGTCTGCTGCCCGCACGAAGAATTCGGGGGTGGGGGCTTTTTCGCGGGTTTTCTTGTGTGGTTGGTCGCCGCGGTTGGCTAGGGTGACGGCTTCCTCGGTGGCGCGCACTGACAGGCCTTCTGCGACGACGCGGTTGGCTAGGGCCTCTTGGGCCTCGGCGCCGGCTTTGAGTCCCAACAGGGCGCGGGCATGCCCGGCGGAGAGCACTCCGGCGGCGACTTTGCGTTGCACTGTGACGGGCAGCTGCAAAAGGCGGATCATGTTGGTGATCAGCGGGCGGGAGCGACCGATTTTGTCGGCGAGTTCGGCTTGGGTGACTCCGAATTCTTCGAGCAGTTGCTGGTAGGCGGCGGCTTCTTCCAGCGGGTTGAGCTGTGCCCGGTGGATGTTTTCTAGCAGCGCGTCGCGCAGCATGTCGCCGTCGGGGGTGTGCCGGATGATGGCGGGGATGCGTTTAAGCCCGGCTTTGCTGGCTGCGCGCCAGCGGCGCTCACCCATGATGATTTCGTAGCCGTCTTTGGTGCTGTTGGGGCGCACCACGATGGGCTGCATGACGCCGAACTCTTTGATGGAGTGGATCAGTTCGGCGAGTTGCTCTTCGTCAAAGACCTGGCGGGGTTGTTTTTCGTTCGGCACGATGGTGCCGATGGGCAGCTCCTGGTAGGTTGCCCCGAATTCGTCGACGGTGGTGGCGTTGCTGGCTTTTTCCGTCGGGGTGTTGTTCAGCAGCCCGGGGGCTTTGGTCTTTTTTGCCCCGGGTGCGGGGTTTGGGGTGTTTGCGGGCTTTTTTCCGCCACCGATGACGACGTCTGCTGCACCTGCGCCCAGGCGGGGCTGTGGGGCGCCGGCGCCGATGAGTGCGCCTAAACCGCGGCCGAGGCCGCCTTTGCCTGAGTCCTTAACCATGGTGCTCCTTGGGGTTGGTGGTGCGGTGAGGTGGAGGGGTACTGCGTGGGGTGAGGTTTGGTGGGTCGGGGTGGGGGAGAAAGGCATGAAAGGAAAGTGTTTTTTTAAGGCTTTCTCCCCGGGTGGGTTTAGGGTGCGACGCCCACGGCACCGGATTCTTCGGTGGGGGTGTAGTCGCCGCGGGTGGCGAATTCTTGGGCGGCGTCCATGTAGGCCAGTGCGCCGCGGGATCCGGGGTCGTAGGCCAGTACGGTTTTGCCGTAGCCGGGGGCTTCGCTGACGCGCACGCTGCGGGGGATGACGTTGTTTAACACGATGTCGCCGAAGTGTCCGCGGACTTCGTCGGTGACTTGTTCGGCGAGTTTGGTGCGGGCGTCGAACATAGTCAGCAGGATGGCGCTGATGTGCAGCTGCGGGTTGAGGTACTCGCGAATCATCGTGATGTTGTTGAGCAGCTGGCCCACGCCTTCCAGCGCGTAGTACTCGCACTGGATGGGGATCATGACCTCGGTGACGGTGGTCATGGCGTTGATGGTGAGCAGTCCCAGGGAGGGGGGACAGTCGATGAAGACGTAGTCGAAGCCGTGGCGGTTGAGGAACTCTTCGCTCAACGCGTCGGAGAGCCGGTATTCGCGCCGCACTAGGGAGACCAGTTCAATTTCGGCACCCGCCAGGTCGATGGTGGCGGGGATGCATTTGAGGTTTTCGTGGGCGGTGGTGTCGCTCATGGCTTCGTCGGCGGTGCATTCGCCGATGAGCACCTCGTAGGAGGACAGGGTGCCGGTGCGGTGTTCGACTCCGAGAGCGGTTGACGCGTTGCCCTGGGGGTCGAGGTCGACGACGAGGACTTTGAGTCCGCCGAGTGCCAGGCCGGCCGCCATGTTCACGCTGGTGGTAGTTTTTCCGACGCCGCCTTTTTGGTTGGCGATGGTGATGGTGCGGGTTTTGTCCGGCTTTGGCAGGGTGATGGCGTTGGGTGTTTTCACCCGTGCTGCGCGTTGCGCGGCCGCTGCGATGGGGGTGTCCTCCCATTCGTTGGCGTCCAAGTGCTCATCCCCTCAAAAATTGGTGGCTTCTAGGTGTGCAAGAAAAGCTGATAAACCAACCGCCTGCCTGCGATAACGCCCGGTTTTTCGGGCGAATTTTCGCCGTGGCCTGGGCATTGTCGCGCGGTGGTGGGTTACCTGTTCACTCTAGTAGACAACGCCGGGCAGGCACCACCGGCGGGGGCAGGTGGGCTGGTTGCGCTGGTGTTATCGGCGGCGCTCGATCTCGATGAGGGTGGTGGGCTCATCCAGGTGGGCCTCGCCGACGGTGCGAATCACCCCGAGATCCCCGCCGGCCTTTTTGATCAGGTCGCGGTCGCGGGCGAGTTCTTCGGTGATCGAGGCGCCCTTCATCGCGAGCATCACGCCCCCGCGGCGGCACAAGGGCAGCGACCAGCCGGCCAGCTTGCCCAGCGGGGCCACCGCGCGGGAGGTGACCACGTCCATGCCGGGGCAGGCCTTGCGGATCTGTTTTTCTTCCGCCCGGCCACGCAGCACGGTCACATTGTCCAGGCCGAGTGCTTCTTTGACCTCCCCGAGGTAGACGCTGCGCTTGAGCAGCGGCTCAATTAAGGTGATTTTGATATCGGGGCGGGCGATCGCCAGCGGGATGCCGGGCAGGCCGGCACCACTGCCGATGTCGGCGACCCGGGCGGCTTCGGGGATGGCTTCGCCGACGACCGCGCAGTTGAGGATGTGGCGCTCCCACAGGCGGGGAACCTCCCGGGGTCCGATGAATCCCCGGATGGAGCCGTCAGTGGCCAAGCTGCGGTAGTACGCTTCGGCAAGTGCGAGGCGGTCGCCAAAGATGGCGTGGGCGGCTTCGGGCGCGGGCAGGAAATTCGGCTCTGGTTTCACGTGAAACATCCTAGACGGCGCCGGCGCAAAGACACACCCTGAAGCGATGGGAAGCCAACACCGGGCGCCACAGGGTGACACAGGACAACACAGGGCAGCAAAAAACCGCCGGCACCCACAGCACCTTGATGGTGTGCGTGCCAGCGGTTTGATGAAGCTAAAACCAGGAGAAGAACAGGCCGCTAGGCCCTAGGGGTCTTATTTCTTCTTTTTCTTCTTCGGGTTATCGGGGCGGGCGCCCGGCTTCGGGGCGGTAGCCCGCTTAGCGGCCTTCTTGGCGGCGATTTCGGCTTCTTCCTCCGCATCCATGCGGGCAAACAGCCAGCGCTGCTGGAAGAAGGTCCAAATGTTGTTGGCCATCATGTAGAACAGCAGGCCGATGTGCCAGAACACACCGGTGATCAAGATGGTGCCCGGCATGATCCAGACCATCATCTTGTTCATCATTTCCATCTGGCTGGCCATCATGTCGTTCTTCGGCGCCTGCGCACGACCGGAGGCCACGCGGGACTGCTGGCGGGTGATGGCCATCTTGGCGTTGAAGTGGGTCGCCAACACGATGATCAGAATCAGCGGCACCGCAACGGTGGCGATCTTCGCCTTGCTCAGATCATCAACCGTGAAGGCCTCGTACATGCGCTCCGGCATGGAGATATACGCGCTGAGCGGAACACCGAAGAGGTTGGCATCCAGGAAGGACTGCACATCCGGCGCCTTGAAGAAGTAGTTGGCAGTTTCGCGGTTCTGCTCAATCGACAGGCCCAGCTGGCCGTGGCCGGTGCCGGTGCGGTTGAAGGAGCGCAGCACGTGGAACAGGCCCAAAAAGACTGGCAGCTGGATCAGCACGGGCAGGCAGCCGGCCAGGGGGTTAACGCCCATTTCCCGCTGCAGCTTCTGCATTTCCTGAGCTTGCTTTTGCTTATCAAGCTTGTACTTTTCCCGAATGGCCGCCATCTGGGGCTGCATTTCCTGCATCTTGCGGGAAGAACGCATCTGGCCGATGGTCGGCTTGAGCAGCAGCAGACGAACCGTGAAGGTCAGGAAGATGATCGCGAGGATCCACGAGATCGCCGATTCAGCCCCGAAGGGGATCGAGAACACCTTGTGCCAACACCACAGCACAAAGGAAATAGGCCAATAAATGAAATTCAGCACGGGATGGTTTCTTCTCCTTGGTTAATGATCGGTCGCGCACCCATGATCGAAGTGGGGTTGGTGCGGCACCACGGGGTCGTAGCCGCCGGGATGCCAGGGACCACACTTGGAAATCCTGATCAAGGTCAGCGCTACCCCTTTGACGGCACCATGTTCGCGAACGGCGTCTAATCCGTACGCGGAACAGGTTGGCTCGAAGCGGCACGTCGAACCCATCTTAAGTGGTGATAGGGCCACTTGATAGAAAACGAGTGCTTTCAACACTGCCCGCGCAGCCAAGCTGCGGCGCGGCGGTGTGGTGTGCTCAGCGCTGGAGTCGCCCATGGGCTTTTTCCAGTGCGGCGCACAGGTCGGCGTCGAGCTCGGCGCTGGTGGCGGTGGCAGCGGGCGGGAATGCCCGCACCACGACGCATGCTCCATCAGGCAGGGTATGTGCGCGCATCGCACACACCTGCCGCAACCGCCGGGTCACGGCGTGGCGAACCACGGCGTTACCGACGGCCTTGGAGACCACGAACCCGAACCGCGGACTGCGGTGGGTAGAGGTGATCTGGGTAGACGTCGACCCCGGCACATACAGGTGCACCATGAGTGTTCTTCTCCGCGCAGCCACACCCCGACGCATCGTGACTGAAAAGTCCGATGAGCGGTGGAGTTTTAGATGCGCAGGCAGCACGATCAGTTTCCTGACAGCGTAACTTTAAAAAGTTTTGATGAAGAACACGTCCATGCACCCCGTACCCTACCCGCTAGCGCTTAAGAAGCCAGTGCAGGTAGTGGTTGTGCCGGGGTCGACGAGTTGCGTAAAAGATCCGCTCGACTGACCTTAAGCGGTCAGGGAAGCGCGGCCCTTGCGACGACGAGCGGCCACAATGGCACGGCCGGCGCGGGTGCGCATACGAGTACGGAAGCCGTGAACGCGTGCACGGCGACGGTTGTTCGGCTGGAACGTCCGCTTGCCCTTAGCCACGGTAATTCTCCTAAGACATTGTTGTGTGCGGAAAAGCTACTGACGTAAATCTCGCTTGTGAGATGGCTCGAAAGATAAGTCAATCCCACCTCCCAAGGAGTGCACAGTTACGTGCTGGACCAGGCTTTCGCCGGTCTTCTCCGTTAAGGGAGTGTGGAACGTCATTGTCGTCGAGCAGGAACCTCTACCAGGCACCAGCCGGCTTGACCGGCGGGTTTACTCCGCCACGACCCACCGTCCGGTGGTGCGCGTTGGTGTTGGTTCTTGCGATCCACGTCTGCAGCCCCCGCGGGGGATGATGAGAACACTCCTCGACGCCGCTTCGCGTTGTCACACGCTCGTCGTGCCGTCGGGGAGGGCACCGGGGAAAAATCCCGGTGCAGCACAGGCAAGCATCGCGTGCCGTGAAAGCACACAGTTCTGCCTGCGACAGACTTGGCCAAGAATACGCCAGGTGGTCGGGTGGTAACAAATCGACACGCCGGCCGAACACAACTACCCCTGTAATGACAAAAATGTAATTTGAGCAGCGCCAAGGGGTGTTTTTAGGCCTTGTACTGGCATGGCAGTACCTCTGCGGCCCATCATTTCCAACCCCAAGCGAAGCCGTGAGGGGGAAGGGCAAAAACCGCATGTGGACACCGAGCCGTCCCGACCTGTAAAACTGTGCATGGTTTCACGGTTTCCCACACCCTGTGGGTAACCAGGGGCTGTGCATAACTTGAAAGTAAAGGTTGAGACTTTCCTAGAGACTTAGCAAAACCGCAGGTCAAAGGGTTAAAAATCTTTCAACAAGTTTTCCACAGCCAAGTGGACAACTTGTGGATAACCTTGGTATAAAAGTTATCCACAACTGTGGACAAAGCTGTGGAACAGCAGGCCACAGGCATAGAGAGCGTGTGCATTTCACGGTGGACAAAATCGCGAATCACCGCTTCCCTATCGCCCCCAAAAACACCAAAAATGACAACTGCGGCAGACCCTGTCACAAACCCCATCATGGGTCGATGACAGGAAAAAATTCCGGGCCAAAAACCCAGGAACGGCGAATACAAATTCCCCCCACCAGTTGTTTTCATCGGCGGTGTTTTCTGGAAGCCCGCACTCCACAACGGATCGGTTTTTTAGCACAGGAAACAACACTGTGATTTCGACCAACCGCACGCGAATCCACGTTGTCCACAGCAATGACAATTCCATTACCCCAGGTGGTCACATCTGCAGCCCCCAGCTGTCGAAGGGTCCGCCGCAACGCAAGTGGGTCGGGCAGTTTTATGTCCCAACCCAGCATTGTCATTGCAGGTCACAGAAGTTTTTCTGGTGACCTTCGTGGTGCACACACCACACATAACTTCATCTTTTCTTCCATTGCACTCACACCTCACCACCACATGAGGCACACGCAAAACAGACTCATAGCCATCCACGATGCGCGTTCGGGTCAGGACTTTTGTTCAGTGAGTGCCCCAAGACCCCCAGGTCGCTGACAT